>JANMWT010000552.1:0-1586 GCA_031394145.1 Alphaproteobacteria bacterium
GGCGCGTTCGCGAGCCGAGCCCCCCAACGGATCCGAACAGCTTCAATGCATCGAGGATTTCGGAAACGTCGGATGGACTGACGCTTGGTTTGAGCATGAGACGTACAACGAATGACTGGCCATGCAAAAGGCATGGCCGCAGCAGCTGACCGGCGTTCCTGCCATACGCTTGCATCAGTCCATAACCGAGATAGCCTCGGCCAGGTCCATTGCCGGTAGCAAGGGAGCCGCCAGGCTGCAATCTGCACAAATCCGATGAGCGCGTCAGAAGACTCAGCAGCACACATCCCTGTCCGATCTTGTCGTCGGACGATCCGAACAGGTAGCTTTCGCGTTTGTGCAGAGCCGCCAGAGCCTTGGTCTGGTCGCCGCTGTTGGCAACGACCAGCCGTGAATAGTGCAGCGCCCGCCACCAGAACCGCAGCGCGCCCTTGATGCTGCTTGCACGCAGCTCCGCCGTCGCCTTGGGATCGGCCCCGCCCAGGAACATCGGCGTGACGATCTCGAACTCAGCCTCGATCCGCTGCATGACGCACCCCGCAACTCCCTACGGTCTTATGTTTAACCATCTCACAACCATCCGCAAGCGGTGATTGCCCAGGTTCCGTCTCTCCCCCATGCGGATATACCGGAACACCAACCCACCGGCCGATAAGCAACGTTGCCTCAAGGCGCGCGCCCGTGCATCGATGGCGGTCAGGCCCCCTTGTTAAGGAGCACACAGCATGGCCCACATCCTCTTCATGTTTCTCGGCGCCGGACGCGCGCCGCAAGCTGGCGCCGGCGCCAACGCCCCGACCTCCAGCTACGCCCCGGCCAGCTACGAATTCCCCTCTGGCAATCGCCGCCCGGCCAGCCTGTTCGGCCTCGCCCTGCTCGATGAGCTGACGGCGGCGGGCGACGGCGTCGACAAGTTGGTCGTCATGGGCACCAGCGGCAGCGCTTGGGACAATCTGGTCACGGAGACCGCCGGAGACGTCGCCGGCCTCGGCGCGCTGATCACCAAACAGGGCGAGCCCGCCGTAACACCGCACGATCTGGCGCCCTTCGCCGAACCCGTGCGCGCCGCCATCGCGGCCCGCGCTGGCACTCCGGCGGCAACGCTCGAACTGATCCCCTACAGCTTCGAGCGCGCCGAACAGACCGGCTTCATCGAGATGGTCGCGCGCCATGTCGGCGAGGGCGACCGCATGACCTTCGACGTCAGCAACGGCTTCCGCCATTTCCCGCTGCTCAGCGTGCTCGCCGCCATCGTCGTCAAGCGCCTGCGCCGCGCCGAGGTCGCCGGCATCTGGTATGGCGCTTTCGACCATCCGCGCAGCCGCCGCGACAAGATCACGCCCGTCGTCCGGCTCGACGGTTTGGCCGCCCTTTCCGACTGGCTGGAGGCGCTGGCCGCCTTCGACGCCGACGGCAGCTACGCGCGCTTCGCCCCCTTGTTGAAAGCCGAGGGCATGGCGCCCCGCACCGCCGAAGCCCTGCGCGTGGCCGGCTTTCGTGAGCACGTCGGCAACCTGCGAGGCGCCGCCGACAAGCTCAGCGAGTTTTCGCGCGCCACCGACCCAGCGCAGCTATCGGCCGGCGCG
>JANMWT010000048.1:0-8257 GCA_031394145.1 Alphaproteobacteria bacterium
CATAGAGCGCCGAGGAATAGGTCATCGAGGGGTCAAGCCAGCGAGCGTAGAAGTCATTGCCAAGGTCGTAGTGCGCCAGGATGTTGCGCTTCGAACCCTTCTTCGAGTTGGCGCGCAACATGTGCCTCACGCCGTTGAAGAGCTGCGTGAGCTTCTCTCCCACGGCAAGCTTTCCAGCGCTCTCGAAATTGCAGGTGAAATATTCCAACACCGGCGTCAGGTCAGCGGTATCGAACTGGCCGTCCATGAAGGCTTCGGCAAAACCAATGTCGCCGCCAGTCAGCACGCGGCGGGCGAAGGAGGGATCATGGATGATCACCTCGCCCTTCGGTCCAGGCTCCGGCCCCTCGAAGCGGAAGGTGCGGCCGTCCGGGGCAAGAAAGTCGAGCCGCCCCTTCTTCAATCGAGCCATCACCATGGCTGCGAGGCGGAAGCTGGCAGGCATGCCGGCCAGCTTGCCCTCGATCTGGTTGGCGTCGTCCGGGCTGATGCCCACCACCATTCGATCCAGTCGGGTCATGCACGCTTCCTCGGTCGCGTCGCCGCGGCGTCGTCAGCCGCTTGGGCGAGGGTCGTTCGGTTGGGGCGTTGCATAGGCTTAATATGGTAGCGGGCGCCCCGCACCCACAATAACAGCGCTTGCCAGTGAATGGCGAACACGACGCCGAGTCCAGAGAGCGGCATTCGGATTAACCAGTTGAGGAGGGCTGCATCGCTCATGACGCGGGGGCGGGCGATCAGGCTGGCGACATGATTTCGTCCGTCGGACCCAAGATTTTCGACGACCAGCTCCAGTCTTTCTGCAGATGGCCGCAAGGTGAACCTGTATTGGCCGCTGACCTTGAAGAAGGGTGAAACGAAGAACTCCTTGTTCGATACATGGTGCACTCCCGTGCAGGCAGAAACATACGCATGGGTTTCCCCAAACGTGTTGTGGACCTCGTAGATCGCTCCGCGCAGGTCGCCCTCGGGCCCATGCCCCAGCCAGATCGAGATCGGGGAGAAGCCGTGGCCGAGCACGCGCGGGAAACTGATCAGGCGGATCTGGCCGCCATCGAGGAAGACCCCCGCTTCGCCGTAAAGCGCCTCAGCCCACGTCCGCAAGGGTATGTCGGCCCGACGCGCGCCGTGATCGGTTGGGCGAAAGGCGAAAGCGTTGGCGGCGTGCACCGAGAACAGTTTTGCCGAACCATCCGCCTCCCTCAGACGGTCGATATCGACGTCGATCATTGCGATGGCGTGACTGAAGCTCCGCACGAACGGCGCTTCCCGCCGATGGACGGTGCGGCCGAACCAGAGGCGGATGGCCGGATCGCTCATCCCGCTGCCATCAAGGGCGGAAGATCAACGAGCCCTGGGATCGTCGGGATCGCCGTCGCGACCGGGGGCGCGACCGGGCGCGCGACCGGGGGCGCGACAGTGTGCCGGTGCTCGAGGACGACATTCCAAGGAACCTCGCCGCCGAGGGCATGGCTGGCTTCAAGGCCGGTGCGCAGGCCCGCTTCGTGGAAACCGTCGCCAAGCCAGGCGCCTGCGAAGAGCAGGCCGTCTTGGCCCTGGATGCGGGTGATGGCGCGCCGGCCCGCCGCAGCTGGTGCGTCATACATCGGATGATCAAACTCGTAGACGCCGAACGTCTTGTCCTTGGCCGGCGGAACCGTCGGGTTCAGCGTCACAAAAAGTGGCTTGTCGCCAGCGATCTTCTGCAATCGGTTCATCCAGTAGGTCACGCAGACGCGGTCGCCGCCGCCCTTGAGAACATTCCACGAAGCCCAGGCTGTCCGCCGGTTCGGCATCAGGCTGGGATCGCGATGGAGATAGGCCACATTTGGTGCAAATCGAACAGAGCCCAGAGCGAGCCGCTGATCGTCATACCGGCGATCCAGCATTTGCCGGGTCTGATCGGCATGCGAGGCGAAGATCACGTTGTCGAACAGATCGCCCCGGCCATCGCGCTCGGCGACATGAATGCGGCCGGAGGGGTGCGGGCGAACCACATCGATCTCTGCCCCAGTGCGAAGCGTCGCAGCGTTGGCCTTGAGGTCCTCGAGCAGAACCTCGACATAGTTGCGGCTGCCGCCGGCAACCGTGCGCCAGATCGGTCGGATGGCGTGCATCAGGCGGTGATTGTCGAAGAACTGAATGAAACTGCCGACCGGATAGTTGAGCATGTCGGTTTCCGGCGTCGACCAGATCGCGGCGCTCATCGGCAGCAGATAGGCGACGCGAAAGGTCTGCGAGAAGCCGTGGCGGTCGAGATAATCGCCGAGCGTCATCTCGGGGATGACGCCTTGGGTGAGATCGCGCCGAGCGATATTGTTGAACCGCAGGATTTCGTTGATCAGGTGGAGGAAGGTGGGATCGACCATGTTGCGCTTCCAAGCGAACAGGCCGAGCGGATCTGAGGACCACTCGTAGTTCGCCGGATCGGAGACCGAAAAGCTCATGTCGGTCATGACCGTCTTCACGCCGATATGGCGCAGAAGGCCGGTTAAGTTGGGATAGTTGGGACGATTGAAGCAGATGAAGCCGATGTCGACGGGTATGACCTGGCCGTCATAGTCGACATCCACCGTCCAGGAGTGACCGCCGAAGCGGGGCGCCTTCTCGTAGACCGTGACCTCGGCGTTTTCCCGGAGCGACCATGCGGCGCCGAGACCGGCGATGCCGGCGCCGATCACGGCGACGCGTTTGCGGTTGGCGATCATTGCGAATGTCCCTCCTGAGTCGGGCTTCTTGCGCCTGACTTGTAGGCGTCGAGCGCACGCGCGCGCGCAAAAGCGTGGTCGATCATCGGTTCGGGATAAGTGTCGCCGAGCACCACGCCGGCCGCCTCAAGTTCGTCTGCACCGGCATCCCACGGACGATGGATCCGCTTCGCACTCAGGGCGGCGAGCTCGGGGACCCAGCGGCGCACATAATCGCCCTGAGGGTCAAATTTCTCGCCCTGCAGCACAGGATTGAAGATGCGGAAATAAGGCGCCGCGTCGGCGCCGGACCCGGCCACCCATTGCCAGCCATTGGCGTTATTGGCCTCATCGGCGTCGACCAGCGTGTCCCAGAACCATTCCTCGCCCTTTCGCCAGTGGGCGAGCAGGTCCTTGGTCAGAAAGCTGGCGGCGATCATGCGCACGCGGTTGTGCATGTAGCCCGTCGCCCAGAGCTGACGCATGCCGGCGTCGACAATCGGATAGCCGGTCCGCCCGGTGCGCCAGGCTTTCATGTCCCTTCGCGTGACCGGGCGCCAGGCGACATTCTCGAACTGTCGGCGCCAGCTCAGCCGACCCATCTGCGGGTCGCTGTAGAGCAAGTGGGAAGAAAAATCGCGCCAGGCCAGTTCGGAGAGAAACTTGGAGACGTCCCGCGCCGGCGCCTGGCCAGCCTCTTCTGCGTGCCTCGCTGCGCGCCAGATCTGCGCCGGTCCGATCTCGCCAAAGCGCAGATGGGGAGACAGGAGCGAAGTCGCGTCCTGATCGGGATGATCGCGCCCAGTCGCATAGCCGTGAATGGCCCGGTTCAAAAAATCACGCAGACGTTTGCGCGCGCCGATCTCTCCGGGCGTCCAGGCAGCTGCAAGGCCAGCCGACCAGTCGGGCTTTGCAGGATGTAGCCCCCAGTCATCGATGTGGTCGGATCTGAGGTTGCCGAAGCAGGTGAGTTCGTCCGGCTCGGGGTCAGCCTTCGACGCCTGGTAGCTTGCCTGCAGCGCTTTCCAGAAAGGGGTGAACACCTTGTAGCCGTCGCCGGAGGCCGGCGTCATCGCGAACGGCTCGACCAGCAATGCGCCACCGAAATTTTTGCAAGCCACACCATCGGCCTTGAGCCGGGCCTTGATCTGCTCGTCGACTCTGCGGGCCGGGCCATAACGGCGGTTCCAGACCACAAGCTCGGCGCCGGTCTCCTCAATTAGTCTTGCGAGCTCGCTCGGCCCAGCTCCGCGCCGCAGGATCAACCGCCCGCCCTTATCCTTGATGCGTCCAGCCAGAGCCCGGAGCGACTTGTCCAGCCACCACTTCGACGCCCCGCCGAGCGGCCGCGCCACCGGACTTTCTTCATCGAGGATATAAGCCAGCACCAGCGGCCTACCGCTCGCCTGCGCTGCAAAGAGTGCGGCATTGTCGGCCAGCCGAAGGTCGTCTCGAAACCAGCAGATGGCGGGGCGGTCGGCCAAAATCTCTCACACGGCGAGGGCGAGCAGATGCTCGGGATGGACTCTCTACGCGTGCGGGGGGCGGCTGGATCAGCTCAAGCGCGACTTGCGGGCGAGCCTATGCCTCGGATTTCGATTTCGCCTTGGCGTAAACCCCCGTCCCCCGGTTAACCAGCGCGTCCGAGGGCAAAACCGTCCCCGGGGCGAATTTCACCCCGTCCGCCAACCGCGCATAGAGGGGAGCAAAATCGGTATCGACCGTAGCGCGGAAGAGATCGTCATAGGACCGGATGACAAAATAGGTCTCCTGGAAATCGTCGATCCGATAATCGGTGCGCATGACGCGTTCGAGGTCGAATCGGATGCGGTTCGGGGAAGGGTCCTTCAGCGCGAACCGCGACTCGTCAGCCGAAGAAGAAATTCCCGCGCCATAGATGCGCAATCCCTTGGCGGTCTCGATCAACCCAAACTCCACTGTGTACCAGTAGAGGGCTGCGAGATTCTTCAGCCGGCCGAACTTGATCGCGCGCAGCCCGCCCCTGCCATACGCCTCCATGTAGTCGGCAAAGACCGGGTTGGTCAGCAGCGGCACATGGCCGAAGACATCGTGGAAGATGTCCGGCTCCTGGATATAGTCGAGCTGCGCGCGCGTGCGGATGAAGGCGCCGGCCGGAAAGCGCCGGTTGGCGAGATGCGTGAAGAAGATGTCGTCCGGAACCAGGCTGGGCACGGCGACCACGGTCCACCCCGTCAGTTTCCTCAACTCGGCGTTGACCGCGTCGAAATTTGGGATGCCGCCTGCGCCGAGGTTGAGCGCGTGGTGACCGCGCAGCATGGCTTCATCCGCCATGTCGGCGAGCAAGGTCATCTGGCGCTGGTAGAGCAGATCCCAGGTCGCATGTTCGTCGGAGTTATAATCCGACCAGTTCTGGTCGATGGTGAAGTCGGCGCGATCCGAGGTGCGATGGGCGTTGGCGCTCATGCTGGCAATCTAGGGCGATTGCAGGGTCTCGTCACGCCAGACCCGACAATCCCTGCCCCCCGAC
The DNA here is from genome assembly GCA_031394145.1 of Alphaproteobacteria bacterium. Lineage (GTDB taxonomy): Bacteria > Pseudomonadota > Alphaproteobacteria > Caulobacterales > Hyphomonadaceae > UBA7672. The sequence continues at coordinate 5,197 of JANMWT010000048.1, forward strand.
AATCCCCGCGTGACGACCGCCTAATGCGCGACAGTCGTCTTACTCTTGTACATACCGCGGTCGTCGATCTCGAACATTTCGGGGATCTGCGGATGCTCGACCGGCTCAAGCGCGTCATCTGGCAAAAGATTCTGCTCAGAGACATAGGCAACGTAATGCGAAGCGCCGTTGGCGGCGAGCAGATGGTAGAAAGGCTGGTTCTTGCGCGGGCGGATGTCCTCGGGGATCGAGGTCCACCATTCCTCGGTGTTGGCGAATTCCGGGTCGACATCAAAAATGACGCCGCGGAATGGAAAGTGCCGATGCCGCACCTGCTGGCCGATCGAGAACTTCGCCGTTCTGATTTCGTTTTCAATCACGTCTGTCGCGCCCCAACGTGGACGGCCGCAGAATACAGCCGTCCGATCCGAGCCCATATTCGCCAGCTGAAGACGCCCAGCCCTGAACGCTCAGCCCGCAAGGATCAGTCGAACTACCAGTTTGAAATGAACTGTCCGCCGCGATGACTCGGGCGGAACTGGCCTCGCCCGTCGGTCTTGACCCAATCCAGCGGGGCCCGCAACCCGCCTATAGCAGTTGGTTCGCCCGTCAGGGGGTGTTGAGCGTGCGTTCGCCTGCGATTCACGATAACGTGCGCGCAACACAATCACGGACTGCCACATGGCGAGGCCACCCCAAGCGCGCGCCCGGTCCGGGCGCCGCGCGCAGTCCAGCAACGCACCGAAGCTTTACGCAGCGGTCGATCTGGGCACGAACAACTGCAGGCTGCTGATCGCCGAACGCACGGCTGCGGGCGGTTTGCGCGTCGTCGATTCTCATTCACAGATCGTGCGCCTGGGCGAGGGGCTGGCCCGCACGGGGCAGTTGTCCGACGCAGCCATGGCCCGCGCCATCGAGGCGCTACGGCGCTGCGTGGAAAAGGTGAAGCGTCATCGCCCGGTCGAGCAGCGCTTCATCGCGACCCAGGCCTGTCGCGCCGCGTCGAACGGCCGCGCCTTCCTCAACGAGGTACACCGCGTGCTCGGCGTAAAAATGGAAACCATCTCGCCCAAGGAAGAGGCAAAATACGCGCTCCTGGGGTCTCTTGATCTGATCGATCCCAGCCACGATTTCGCGCTGGTGATCGATATTGGCGGCGGGTCGACCGAGCTGTGCTGGGTTGACGCCAAGGCGGCGGCAGAGCGCGGGATCGAAGGCTGCGCGCGTCGGCCGCCGGTGCTCGGTTGGGCGTCTTTTCCGGTCGGCGTCGTGACGTTGTCGGAAAGTTTCGAGGATCGTGAGCCAGGATGGTATGGGCGGATGGTGGACCATGTGCGCCAGATCCTTCTCGAGAACGACGCGGCAACGCGCTTCGGTCCCCTGTTCCGCGCCGGGCGCGGGCAGCTGATCGGAAATTCCGGCACCGTGACCAGCCTCGCCGGCGTTCACCTGCGCCTGCCGAAATATATCCGCGCTGAAGTTGATGGCGTGTGGCTGTCGCGCGATGGCGCTGAAGAGGCGCGGCTGCGGCTGCACGACGCCACCCCGGCCCAGCGCGCCGCCGAACCCTGTATCGGGCCGCAGCGCGCCGATCTGGTTCTCTCCGGCTGCGCCATTCTCGATGCGGTCTGGTCGCTCTGGCCGTCAGGTCGGATGCGGGTCGGCGATCGCGGCCTGCGCGAAGGCATTCTCCTGTCGATGATGCATGGCGGGGGGGCCGGTAAGTCACGTCGGCGCAAGCGCGGCCGGGGTCGAGCATCGTCGGCAATTCCGCCAGTGGAGGCGTCGACATGAGCACCGAAGACGAAAACGGCAAGCGTCGCTGGAAGGCCCCGATCGATGCGCGCACGCCGGATGGCGGGCGGACGATGGGTCAGCGCCAGCACGTCCACAAGAAGAAGCTCTCGAAGTCGTCGCGCGAATGGGTCGAGCGGCAGCTCAACGACCCGTATGTGCGGCGCGCCATCGAGGCGGGCTATCGCGCGCGCGCCGCCTACAAGCTGAAGGAGATCGACGAGAAGTTCGCGATCCTGAAGAAGGGTGCGCGGGTGATCGATCTCGGTTGCGCACCAGGCGGCTGGACGCAGGTGGCGATTGAAAAGGGTGCGGCGCGCATCGTCGGCGTCGATCTTCTGCCGGTCGAGCCGATCGGCGATGCCGTGATCTTCCAGGGCGACATCGCCGAAGAGGGCATGACTGACCGTTTGATCAAGGCGCTGGGGGCCGAGCCGACGCTGGTGTTGTCGGACATGGCGGCCGATACGACAGGGCATCGGCAGACCGATCACGTGCGCACCATCGCACTCGCCGAGCTGGCTGGCAGCTTTGCGATCGAGAACCTGGCGCGCGGCGGCTCGTTCATCGCCAAGGTGTTCCAGGGCGGGGCGCAGGGCGAGCTTCTGGCGCTGCTGAAGTCGAATTTCGATGAAGTTCGCCACTGGAAGCCACCGGCCAGCCGGGCCGAGAGCCCCGAATCCTTTGTCATCGCCCGAGGCTTTAGAGGACGCTGAGGCAAGGGCGCGCCGGGGTCAGGAGATCTGGCGGGTAAATTTGGCGGCTTAGGCGGTTTCGTGCTGAAAATCCTGTTCGGTTGAGCTAGAAGGGCGGCCGGAGAGACGGATCGACGTCCCCAAGCTCGAGGGAGGAGCTGCCATCATGACATCCACGATGAGGATCAAGGCGATCACGACAGGCCTCACGCTCGCCGCCATGCTCGCGCTTGCCGCCTGTGACGACAAGGCAGCAACGCCGCCTGCGCCCGTCGCTGCGGCGACGCCTGCGCCGGCGATGGCCGTAGCGCCCGCCGCCACGCCTGCACCCACAGCGACCCCTACGCCTGCCGCAACGCCCACTCCCGGCGATGAGGCCCGCGCCAAGCTCGCCGCAATGAAGAACGTCTTCGCCGACGAAGTGGCCTGGAACAAAGCCTGTGTCGACGACAAGGTCGACGCCAAGATCTGCGAATGCGCCGGCAAGGCCACGGTCAAGACCCTCGGCGCCAAGGGCCTCTACGCGTGGGTGTGGCAGGGCTATATCAATCGCGAGGGTACGGCCCGGATGCGTTCGACGAGCTGGTTCACCG
>JANMWT010000074.1:0-7893 GCA_031394145.1 Alphaproteobacteria bacterium
ATTCACAAACGCGCGCCGTCCCTCATCAAGCCGAAAGCTCTCGGGATGTCCGGGAAGGACGATGGTGTTCAAGACTTGGTGCGTCGCGGTCGAGATGACAGCCAACGCGCCGCCTCCGTACCCGACGATCACCGAGCCGGTTGAAGGATCGACACGGACATTGTCTGCGTCATCGCTGAGCTTGAGCTTGGCAACCAGCGACAAATCATCGGCGCGATAAAAGCCCACACCGCCGTCGCCGCTGGCGACCACGAGCTGATTGAGCGGCGCGAGATACGCTAGACCTTGCGGTTCGCTCAGGCCGGCAATACGGCCACTGACCTGGCCTTTGTCGAGATCAATGACCTCGACAGTGCCGTTGCCGAGCTCGGCGACAAACAGTCTGTGATGGACCGCATCGATCGCGAGATGATCAATCCGGCCTTTGACGTCAGGCAGCGCAATCGACTTTTCCAGCACCAGCAGAGGAGACGCTCCCTGCGAATGAGCTTCCCGACTGCAACCGACGAGGCTGAGGAGAGTGACAAGAGCGACACAGCAAGTGCGGACAGTTGGGACCATGGCCGAACACCTATCGCGCTTCAGAAGCCGCGACCATCGTGACAGATTTCGGGTAGACGGCCGGGGTGAATGAACTAGTTTGGCCTCGCGGGCTGTCAGCGGGCGCCCGTCTGAGACGGCTCGCGCCGTCCAAGACCCGCTTCGTGACGGCGCAGCCAGGCTGCGCCCAACGGAGCGATTGCGATGCGCGATAAGATAACCCCCGCACTGTCCGGAGGCGATCACAGCCCCGCGATCCTGGTTTCCCTCGCTCAACGTCCGTCGACCAACTTGGCCAGCGACAGCGCTCGGCATCGCTTGGCGTTTGCAGGGGAATTCATGCGTGACCGCAGACATCGATCGCCGCACCGCACCGCACCGCATGCGCCGTGGCCCTTACAGTCGGCCATGCCCTCGCGAGCCAGGCCGCGATGGCACACCAGGGCGCTGGTCCAACCAACAAGGGCAAGCACCGGACGCCTGGCGACAGCGATATCGGTCGCCAAGCGCCGGCTGGAGGTCTGAGACGTAAATTTCCTATGCCGGGCAAATGCGGACGCCCGGCCGCAAGATGGGTCTCCATCCAAGCGCCGCGCAGCCCGTCTTTGGGTAGGAGCACCGCCTTGCACGAAGAGCACCCGTCTGCCTCAAATCACTCGACCGGCGCACGCCGACCCCGCATTGCCCTGATGTGGCGAGGCGACTGGCGCGAACCGCATCGGCCGACGCATTACGAGGCTCGGCTCCAACCCGTCTTCGCCGCGCTCCGTTTGGCCGACATGGAGGCCGAGGCGATTATCTATTTTGACGAGGATGCCGATGCGATCCGGCGGCGCCTTCGAGACTTTGACGGGGTCCTGGTCTGGATCAATCCCCTGGCCGATGGCCGGGATCGCTCGATTGTCGATGCGATCCTTCGCGACGCGAGCGCGAATGGCGTGTGGGTCAGCGCCCACCCAGACGTGATCCTCAAGATGGGGACGAAAGAGGTTCTTCATTCGACCCGTCGTCTGGGCTGGGCCTTGGACACAGTCCTTTATGAGTCACTGGACAGATTCAACGCCGACTTCCGGGCGCGACTTGCGATAGCCGGGCCACGCGTGCTGAAGCCAAACCGAGGGAATGATGGCCAGGGCGTCCTCAAGGTGGAGGCGTTTGGCGAGGCCTTTCGCGTGCAGTTTGCGTCTGACGATCACGTCGAGCTTCTTCGGTTCGATGACCTGGCGCGGCTTCTACAACCGATGTTTGAAAACAATGGCTGTGTGATCGATCAGCGTTTCAACGCGAATACGTCGGCAGGCATGGTGCGCTGTTACATGTCGCAGAATCGCGTGCTCGGATTTGCCGAGCAGAAGCCGCGCATCGAAGATGGCGGATCTGCGACGCCGGCGCTCGGGATGAACTCCAGCAAAACCATGCGGGGACCTGACGCACCCGCAATGATCGATCTGCGCGCCCGGATGGAAGAAGAATGGGTTCCGGGGTTGCAGAAGCTTCTCGACCTTGAAACCGAGCGGCTGCCCGTCCTGTGGGATACGGATTTTCTTGTTCGCCCTGTTTCAGACCAGGCGCAGTTCGGACGCTATGCCCTGTGCGAAATCAATGTGAGCTGCGTCACGCCGTTTCCGGTCACAGCGCCGCCGATTGTTGCTCAGTCAACCCGGCGATGTGTTCTGGCGGCCATGCAGGCTCGCTAGGACGCCCCCCGGCCGCGCCTTGCGTCCAGCGCTGTACCGAATCCCGGTTCAGGTCGCCGCTTTGCGCCGCGCGCAGAACAGCGCGAACGCGGCGATCACCGCATAGCAGGCGAAGGGTGCTGCAAGCGCCAAGGCGAGACCGGCGCGGTCGGCGAGGAGGCCGGTGAGCAGAGGCACGATGGCGCCGCCGACGATCGCCATGCAGATCAGGCCGGAGCCTTCGGCCCGGTGTTCGGCGAGATCCTCGGAGGCGAGCGAGAAGATCGTCGGGAACATGATCGAGTTGAAGAAACCGACGGCCAGGAGCGCATAACCTGCAACCGGCCCGGCGCCGAGCGCCGATATCACCAGCAGCGCTCCAGCCACCATCGCCGCAGCGAGGAGCACAAAGTCCGGCCGGACCATGCGCAAAACCGCCGCGCCAATGAAGCGGCCGACCATCGCTCCGCCCCAATAGAAGACGAGGAGCTGGCCCGCCTCGCGCGCGGCGAGGCCGAGGGTGCGCGGCTCCATCAGGTAGTTGGTCGAAAGGCTGGCGATCGAGACCTCGGCGCCGACATAAACAAAGATGCACAGTGCGCCGAAGGCGAAGCGCTGCTGCTTCAGCAGCGCGAATGACGCGAGGATGGATTGGGTTGGCGGGGCCGTCTCGACCAGCCGCTTGCGGCGCAGCCAAACCGCGGCGGCGACCACCAGCAGGGCGGCGGCGAGCCCTGCATAGGCCTGCACCAGAACCTGCGTCTCCTGTGCGCGGTAGGCGGTCTCTTCGAGGACGGTCATCGGCCCGGGCGCGTCCTTGAGGGCGCCGAGCAAAAGGCGAGCGCCGACGAACGGAAAGATGGTGGTGCCGAGCGAGTTGAACGCCTGCGCGAAGGTGAGGCGGCTGTGCGCCGTCTCGGGCCGGCCGAGCATCGAGATCAGCGGATTGGCGACGACCTGAACGATGGTGATGCCGGCGCCCAGAAGAAACAGCGCGCCGAGGAAGGCGCCAAACAGGCCCGAGGTCGATGCCGGGATGAACAAGAGGCACGCAGCCATCATGGTCAGGAGGCCGACCACGGCGGTGCGCATGTAGCCCAGTCGCTTGAGGATGGCCGCGGCTGGCAGCGAGACGAGGAAGTAAGCGGCGAAGAAGGCGAACTGGATGGTCATCGCCTCGGCCCAGTTCAGCGTGAACAGCGGCTTCAGCTTGGGGATCAACACGTCGTTGAGACTGGTGATGCCGCCGAAGACGAAGAACAGGATGAAGACGAACCAGCGCAGGTCGGCCGGCGGATCCTTAATCGCCGCGCCCGGGGGTGGGGATAAAGCAATTGACGGCGGATCGGTCGAGATAGCCACGGCATATCCTCCAGCAGCACTCGCTTGCCCGCTCGCCGGGCGAGAGGCAAGCTGGATCGGCTTGGGCGGTCGTGTTAGGCCCAACGGCTGTCCGAGCTCCAGGCTTGAGAGCCGCGCCGCTCCACGTAGCAAGTTGCATAAACCAAGCCGCACCTCACCAAGCCGGCTTCGCATTTCTCTCGGTCTAATTTCAGGTTTTTTCCAGTTCTCTGTATTCAGAACCGATACCGGCCGAGCACCTCCGCAATGCGCTGACGGGTTGCGCCGTCGCGGAAGGGGAAGGCGCGGAAGAAGTCAGCCGCAGAAACGTCGGGACGGCGAGCCCGCGCGGTTTCCGCCCAGGCCCGCGCTGCTGCGTCATTGCCATTGAGCCCATGCGCGGCGACCGCGATCACATCGATCAGGACATGGGCGCCAGGCGAGCGCGCCGCCTGGTCGGCCCAGTGCGCGGCCGCGGCCGGCTCATCAAGTCCCATGTGCGAGAAGGATCGCACGCTCAGCATGGCGTAACGCAAGGGATCGAGCGGGCTGAGCGCCAGCGCCGCATCGACATTGGCTTGCGTGTCGGGGCCGCGGCCGAGCATCGCGTCTGACCAGGCACGCGAATACTTGCCCTGCGCGTAGTTGGGGTTGAGCGCGTTGGCCCGATCGAGCCAGGGCAGGCTGCCTTCGAGATCGCCGCGCAGGATAAAGGTGCGACCCATGGTGAAATTGCCGAACGGATCGAGCGGATCGTGTTCGAGGCTTTGCTCGGCGTACTGCTGCGCCAGCCGCGTCGCTTCCGGCACGTCGCTGGCATAGTTCAAGAAGGCGTCCTGGAAATGCGTGAAGGAGAGGCCAGCGTAGGCGCGGGCAAATCCCGGTTCCAGCGCAATGGCGTGCTTCAGCAGTGCGGTTGCGGCGCGATTGTCTTCCTGGTTGAAGCGATACATGCGCTGAAGAGCAAGATGATAGGCCGACCAGGCGTCAAGATGGTCCGGAGACTTCAGGCGCGCTTCGCGCGCCTCGTTGAGAGGGATCTGCAGCTCGAGGGCGCTGATCGTGGCGCGCACGATCTCGTCGCGAATCTCGTGCACCGCGCCGAGCTCGGCCTGGAAGCGCTCGCTCCAGAGCACGCCATGATCGCGGGTGTCGCTAAGCTCAACCGAGACGGTCATCGAATGATTGAGAACCTCCACCACCCCGGTCACGCAGTAGCGGACGTTCAGGGCAGCGCGGACGTGACCGATCTCGGCCGTATCGCCGCGAAAGTGAAAGGATGATCCGCGCGCAATCACGAACAACCAGCGCAGCCGCGACAACTGGGTGATGAGATCGTCGGGTAGCGCATCAGCGATCACCGCATGCGGTCCGGCCTCGCCCGCCAGGCGAAAGGGCAACACGGCGATGCTCGGCCGCGAGGTTGGCGCCGGATCGAGGAGCGGGGTTTCGGCGGAGGCGGCGGATCGGATCGTGATCAGGGGTTGGGCCGTCACGGCCGCGACCTCGGCGACAAACCTGAAGCCCAGGCCGTGGACGGTGCGGATCACTCTTTGTGTGCGGCCATCATCGCCGAGCGCGTGGCGCACCGATTTGACCCGGCTGGCGACGGCTGAATCCGAGACGATCCGCCCGCCCCAGACGCGCTCGATGATCTCGTCCTTGCCGACCATCCGGTCATGGTTCTCGATCAACAGGCGCAGCAGCGCAAAAACCTGCGGCTCAAGCGGGATCGTTCCGCCTGCAGCCGAAAGCTCGACCTTGTCGGTATCCAGCACAAAATCTTCGAACGCATAGATCATCGGGGCCAGAATATAGCAGCTATCCCGACAATCTCCGGAAAAGCTCCAGATCGTCTGCAAGCGTCAAGCCCCCGGCAGGCGTATTCCGACCGCATCAACTCGGGAGACTTCGCCCGGGTCGGTGACCGGAGATCGTCTCATGCCGCTTGAAGGAGGTCGTTGATGGCCCGCTATCAGAACATTCTCGAGACCATCGGGCGCACGCCCGTAGTCAAGATCAACCGGCTCGGCCCCAAGGGCGTCAATCTCTGGGTCAAGGTCGAAGCCCTTAATCCGCTGGGGTCGATCAAGGACCGTCTGGCGCTGGGGGTGATCGAGGCGGCGGAGACCTCCGGTGAACTCAAGCCCGGCATGACGGTGATCGAGGCGACCAGCGGCAACACCGGCATCGGCCTTGCCATGGTCTGCGCCGCCAAGGGCTATCCGCTCGTCGTGACGATGGCCGAAAGTTTCTCGGTTGAACGCCGCCGCCTGATGCGCTTCCTCGGCGCGAAAGTGATCCTGACGCCAGCGGCGCTGCGGGCGACCGGCATGGTCGCCAAGACGGTTGAACTGGCCAAGGCGCATGGCTGGTTCTACGCGCGCCAGTTCGAGAACCCGGCTAATCCTGATATTCACGAGCGCACCACGGCGCGCGAGATCATCGATGATTTCAAAGGTGAAAAGCTGGACTATTTCGTCACCGGCTATGGCACCGGCGGCACGCTCAACGGCATCGCCCGGGTTCTCCGCCGCGAATCGCCGCCGACGAAAATCATCGTCTGCGAGCCGGCCGATGCACCGCTGCTCGCCAGCGGCGAGGCGCAGAAGCGCAATCCCGATGGCAGCGCCCTTGTTGGACATCCGGCCTGGAAGCCGCACCCGATGCAAGGCTGGACGCCTGATTTCATTCCGAAGCTGGTTGGCGACATCGATCTTGCTGGCGTCCATCGCATCCTGCCGATCGCCGGTCCGGACGCGATGCGGTGCAGCCAGGACCTGGCCAAGCGCGAAGGCATCTTCGTTGGCATTACTTCGGGCGCTGCTCTCGCAGGCGCGCTGGAGATTGCGAAGCAGGCGCCCCAGGGCGCCAACATCCTCTGCATGCTGCCTGATACGGGCGAGCGCTATCTGTCGACGCCCTTGTTCGCCGATGTCCCGGTTGACATGACGGCGGACGAAATCGCCATCTTCCAATCGACCCCGACCGGCCGCACCCTCGCGGCCTGATGGGGTGTCGCCGCGCGCCTGTCGGTCGACCGCATGCGGCGTCGCCTTTTCGTCGGCGCCGCATCGGGATCCGCCGCAGATTGCCCGTGTCGCAAGCCCGTGTCGCAAGGGAGATGACCGTGCTCAAGGAAAACGACGCGCTGACCCGGGCCTTCACCCACGCCGTGGCGCATCTTGAAGCGCTCGACGCAGCCCCGGTGGCCTCGCGCTCTTCCCTCGGCGACATGCGCGCGGCGCTCGACCGGGGCCTGCCTGAGCGGGGCGTCGCCTCATCAGAGGTGATTGACGATCTCGTCGCCGACACCGCCGGCGGTCTCCTGGCCTCGCAGAGCGGCAGGTTCTTCGCCTGGGTCATCGGCGGCGGCCTGCCGTCGGCGATCGCGGCGGACTGGCTGACCGCGGTCTGGGATCAGAACGCCGGTATTCACGCCTGCGCCCCAGCCGCCTCGGTCGTCGAGGAGATTGCCGGGGGCTGGCTCAAGACGTTTTTCAACCTTCCCGCCGAAGCCAGCTTTGCCTTCGTCACCGGCACGCAAATGGCGCATGTCACCTGTCTTGCGGCGGCACGCCATGCGGTGCTTGCGGCGCGCGGCTGGGACGTCGGGCGTCAAGGCCTGTTCGGCGCCCCGCGCATCCGTATCCTCGCCAGCGCCGACCGCCATGGCTCGGTCGATCGCGCCGTGCGTTTGCTCGGCTTTGGATCCGAGGCCATCGAGCCCCTGGCGGTGGATGAGGCGGGCCGGGTTCAACCCTCGGTGCTCGCCGCCGGGCTAGCGGCGAGACGCGATCCCGCCATCGTCGTGCTGCAGGCGGGCGAACTCAATCTTGCAGCCTTCGATCCGTTCGAACAGCTGGCGCCGATCGCGCGCGCCGCTGGCGCCTGGGTGCATGTCGACGGCGCCTTTGGCCTCTGGGCAAAACTCAGCCCCGCCCATCAGGATCTGGTGAAGGGGATCGAGCTCTGCGATTCGTGGACCACCGACGGCCATAAATATCTCAACGTGCCTTATGACAGCGGTTTTGCCTTCGTGCGTGATGCGCGCGCGCATCGCGCCGCGATGACACTGTCGGCCAGCTATCTGCCGCCGGGCGATGGCGCGCGCGATGCGATCGACTGGAATCCGGAGTTCTCACGCCGCGCCCGCGCTTTTCCGGTTTATGCCGCTATCCGCGAACTCGGGCGCAACGGCCTTAGTGACCTGATCACACGGACCTGCCGTCATGCCGAGGCGCTGGCGAGCCGGCTGGCGGGGCTTCCCGGCGCCGAGGCGGACTTCGCCCGCGTGCACGAGATCGATCCCACTGACCCGGACACGCTGTACCAG
>JANMWT010000081.1:0-4267 GCA_031394145.1 Alphaproteobacteria bacterium
CAAGCCGGATCGGGCCCGCCGGGGATCGCATTCTGCGGCAAACAAATGAAAGCGCGCCCGCAAATTTCTTCCAAGCGATTAATCACATATTCAGACCGGTTAACGGCCTTGGCAGGTGATCGACAAATTCGCGAGTTGGCACGGGTTTCGCGAGTAAATGGGCAGCTCGGCCGCAAAACTGCTGCCCGAACGTGCAATTGTTCGCAGCTAGCCGGCATGACGCCCCGATTTTATAACGGGCAAGGGGAATTGTTTGATTAAGGTTTTTGCCTGGATGACTGACGGTTCTCCAAGGACGGTCGTGCGGACCTGTTCCAACCACGGCGGACCTGTTCCAACCAAGGACGTCGTCGTAGCCGTTTCTCATCCACGCAAGCCAGGATGGATCACTAACCATGTCGACTGAAATTGCGAGCCAGTCGCCTGTCGGGCCGCAATCTGAGCGCAAGCGTGGACTGCTGGGTCGTCTGTTCCTCGGAGCTTTGCCGGCTGTCTACTTCCTTGCCATTTTCCTTGTCATGGTTGGCTCGTTCGGCCTTCACATGCGTAAGTCAGGCATCTTCGCTTGCCCGGCTGACCAATATGGCGGCGACCATTATCTCGGGCACTGCGAAGCCACCGCCTATGGCGATTATGATCACGGGGCCATCTGGTGGGGGCTTGAGCCCAAGGTTCGCGACGCTGCCGGCAAGGCTGATGTGCTGTTTCTCGGCAGTAGTCGCACCACCTTCGGATTTTCCGCCCCCTCGCTGGGCCACTGGTTCGCTGGGAAGGATCTCAACTTCTACCTCCTCGGGTTCAGCCACTTCGAAAACATGACGTTTGAAGGGTCGCTGGTTCAGGGTCTCCACTCCCGGGCGCGAGCGTATGTGATAAACATCGATGGCTTCTTCACCGACAGCGAAACGGGTCCGGGCGGTGAAGTCATGCATGGCGGGTCGAGCGCCCGCAGCCGCTATCTCGGCAAACAGGCATGGCAGGGCGTTCATCGGACGTTGTGTGGTTGGAAGCCCCAGCTCTGCGGCAATGCTATCGCCTTTTATCGTCAGCGGGAAACTGGTGAGTGGATCCACACAGGTTCGCAAAACGCATTTCCCTCAGGCGTCGAGAGCGCCGCACCCGAAAACCCGGTCGCCATCGCTTACGCCAAACCGCGAGCGGAAAAGTTTCTCGCCAGCCTAGGCGTCGGTCATGACTGCATCGTGCTGACTTACATCCCGGCAAAGACCAGCGAACGCGCAACCGCTTCAGCCCTCGCGGCGACGCTTGGGTATGATTTGGTCTCGCCTCAAGTCGCCGGCCTCCGGACCTTCGATGGATCGCACCTCGACCCGCCCAGCGCGGAACTCTTCACCAGCGCTTTTCTTGAAACCGCCGGGCCCAGGCTGGCGACTTGCCTGCGCCAGACGCCGGCCGCCGCAACTCCGGAGCCGGCGAAATGAACTGGCTGCCGAAGGCAGAGTCTTTCAAGGAGCATCTTGCGGCGGCGAACAGGATCGAAACTGCGCGCAGCCGCTTGGAAGCGCTGTCGGTGCTCGCCAATGCGCAGCTGTCCTTCCTCGAAACCATCCAGCTCGACGCCGCCCTGCGCAAGGCGCCGGCTGCGCCTGACGCGGGCTTCGAGGATGTGCGTCTTGCGATCCTCACCGCATCGACCGTCGACCACCTTCTCCCGCCGACGCGCGTCGCCGGGCTCCGCCGCAACCTGCGCATCGAGGGCTATGCCGGCGGCTACGGCCAGTACCGGCAGGACCTGCTAAACCCAGCTTCAGGCTTGCACGCGTTCAAGCCGAACGTCGTTCTGTTCAGCCTCATCGCCAAGGATTTCATCGGCGCGGTTTCGGTGTCGGCTTCAGCCGATGAGGCGGGCAGGGCGATCGGAAGGACCGTGGCCGACATCCGCGACATGTGGCGCCGGGCGCGCGAGGCGTTCGGCGGCCTGGTGATCCAGCAATCCTTCATGGATGTCGAACCGCAACTCTTCGGCGGGCTCGACGCTGCAGTGCCGGGCGCGTCCTCCCGGCTCGTCGCTCAGCTCAACGCCGCGCTGGCGGAGGCCGCTTACGCTGACAGCGTGCTCTGGCTTGACGTTGCGCGCGCTGCGGCCCGCGACGGGCTCGACACCTGGTTCGATGTTGTTCGCTGGCTGCAGGCAAAGATGGAAATCGCGCCACAAGCCGCGTCGGTCTATGGCGACATGGTCGCCCGCTTGATCGCGGCGGCGCGCGGCCATTCGAAGAAATGCCTGGTGCTCGACCTCGACAACACGCTCTGGGGCGGCGTCATTGGCGACGACGGCGTCGAGGGGATCGCGCTGGGCCAGGGCAGCGCGGCAGGCGAAGCGCACCTCGCGCTGCAGCGCTACGCCAAGGCGCTGAAGGAGCGCGGCGTGATCCTCGCCGTGTGTTCAAAGAACGATATCGGAATCGCCGAGGCCGCTTTCCGCGACCATCCGGAAATGCTCCTGAAGCGTGGCGACATCGCCGCTTTCGTGGCCAACTGGGATGACAAGGTCACCAACCTCCGTGCGATCGCCCGGCAGCTTAACATCGGCCTCGACAGCCTGGTGTTCGTCGACGACAACCCGATGGAGCGCGGCCATGTGCGCTCCGAACTGCCGATGGTGGCGGTGCCCGAGATGCCGAATGATCCGGCGCACTATGTGCGGGTGCTGGCCGATGCGGGTTATTTCGAGGCGACCTCCTTCACCAAGGAAGACCGCGAGCGCGCCGATCAGTATGCCGCCAACGCCGAGCGCGAAGGCCTGATGAATGCGGTCGGCGGCCTCGACGCCTATCTCGAACAACTCGCCATGACGGTGGAGTTCGGCGGCGTCACGCCGGTGAACCTCGCGCGCGTCACCCAGCTGATCAACAAGACGAACCAGTTCAACACCACCACCCTGCGGATGACCGAACCGGAGGTTGAGGCGCTGGCGTCCGATCCGAAAGCGGTGGTGCTGCAGTTCCGCCTGGTCGACAAGTTCGGCGACAACGGCCTGGTCAGCGTGCTCCTGGCCGGGGCTGGCGAGCCGGGCCAGCTAAACCTCGCCAACTGGGTGATGAGCTGCCGCGTCTTCGGCCGCCAGCTCGAGGAGGAGGCGATGAACATCCTGGTCGAGGCGGCCCGCGTCCGCAGCGTGCGGACCCTGAAGGCGGCCTACCTTCCCACCGCGAAAAACGGCGTGGTTAGGGATTTGTTCGAACGCCTGGGCTTTACTCGGGTCGATGCAGACGCTGGCGCCGCCGGCGAAGGCGCCAGCCAGTGGTTGCTTTCGGTCGCCGATTATGTCGCCCGGCCCACTCGGATCGCACGCAAGGAACCCGCCCATGCCTGACCAGGACATTCTCGCCAAGCTGACGGGCATCCTGCGCGATCTACTAGACGATGAAAGCATCGTGCTTGCGCCGACGACGATGCGGCAGGACGTGTCTGGCTGGGATTCCTTCGCCTACGTCAACTTCATCGTGGCGGTCGAAGGCGAGTTCGGCATCCGGTTCCAGGTTGCTGATGTCGAGGCATTCAAGACGGTTGGCGACATCGTCAGCCAGATCACGGTGCTCAAGGGTTAGGTTGAGGAAGACGCGCAGCCATGCTGTTCAATTCATACGAGTTCATCCTCGCCTTCCTGCCAGTTACGGTGGTTGGATTCTTGTTGCTCGGGTTGTTTTCGAGGGCCTGGGCGCTCGGTTGGCTGATGTTGGCCTCGATTTTCTTCTACGCCTGGTGGCGGCCGTTCAACCTTCTGATCCTCGGCCCCTCAGTCGCGGTCAACTACATCTTCGCCAGCTGGCTCGCTGATCTTGCCGGCAATCCGGCTAAGGCGAGCAAACGCGCGCTTCTGCTGACGCTTGGCATCCTGTTCAACGTCGCGCTGCTCGGCTATTTCAAATATGCGAACTTCATCGTGTCGGTCGCCGACGACGTAACCGGCAAGGATTTCGTGCTGCAGCAGGTCATCTTGCCGCTTGGGATATCGTTCATCACCTTCCAGAAGATCGCTTTCCTGATCGACGTCGCCGGCGGGCGCATCAAGTCGTTCACGCTGCGCGACTTCCTGCTGTTCGTGCTGTTCTTCCCGCAGTTGATCGCGGGCCCAATCGTGCACTGGAGCGAATCGGTCCCGCAATTTCAGAAGGCGACCGCGAAATTCGACCGCAATGCGTACGCTGCGGGTCTCACGCTGTTTGTTTTCGGCCTGTTCAAGAAGGTCGTGCTTGCCGATGGCATCGCTCAGTACGTCTCGCCGGTGTTCGCCTTCGCCGGG
>JANMWT010000110.1:0-5787 GCA_031394145.1 Alphaproteobacteria bacterium
TTTCGAGGCTTGCTCGGCGTTCATTCACATTGCGGCCTGCACACTCGCTCTGTCACCAATACGTGACACGATCATCGAAGGCTTCAGCCATTTCGTTGCCTCCATGACTGCCCCGATTGCTTCCGGCTGGAGCATTTTGCCGGGTGGGGCTTGCACCCACTGGAAAGCGCCGCCTTTCGCGGCGCAGCGCCGGTCGCGGTCATCGAGGGCTCGCGCTGCGGGCTGTAAAAACGAGATGCGTGGGCGTTGGCCAGAATTCGCCGAATTCAAACGGACGCCATCATGGCGCCGCGGATCGGCGAGACGGGCAGATCCACTTTGCGCTCAAGCAACTCTGACGCCGGCGCCCCGGCGCGCAGTCGGGTCAGCCAGTCATCTGGGTCGTACTCTACGCCGATCGGATTTGTGGCCATGCGCGGACCGTGCATCAGGGCGTTGGCGCCGTCCGCCGTGGGGAAGCAGTCGACCTGGAACTCCATCTGATTGCCGTCGGGATCGGCGTAGTACATGGAGACAGTGATCCCGTGGTGCACACACCAGTAGGGCTTGATCCCGCGCTCTTTGAGCCAGGCGTAGTTCTCAAAGAGATGGTTCAGCGAGCCATAAGTGTAGGCGACGTGGTCGACGCCAACCAGGTTGCGCTGCGCCGGCTCTGATGCATCGGGCCTTATCACTGCGAGGTTCGCAAAGGCGAACCGGTGGTGCTCATCGTCGTAAGTCAGAAACGCCAGCGCGGGGTCCTGATACTGGACCTTGGCGTCAAAAACGGTCTCGTACCAGGCCAGCATCTCAGCGAAGCGACGGGTGCGGTAGACAACGTGGACGAATTTTTGCGGCGGCACGCGCATCGGCGATCCCTTTCACGACATTTCCGGTCAGCCGGACCGCGTCCGACCCCTCCGGGCGGCAGTTTGGCATGGATGAGCGGATTGTCACGCAGGCGCTGTCATCCTCGTAACTCAGCCAGGCCGTTTGAGGTTTGCCGTGTGCTGGCAAACCGGCGCGCATACGCTTGGACGCTTTGTTTGGCACGGGCGATACGGCGCTGACGGTTAGGCGGCTTTCTTGCTCAAGCGACAGACCCTTTGGGCCAACCCAACCTCGATCACCTCATCATTAAGACAGGCCTAGTCGACCCAGACCAGCCGCTGGCGGCTGCCGGCGCAATGGGGCCCTCGCCGACAACGGCCGTTCGGTTGGTAGCTCCGCATGCGATACCGCGCAGGCGACCAGCCGAATGCCAGTGACTGGCAGCGTCGGGTATGTTGTGTTTGTTGCGTGCGATAATTATTCGGACGAGGAAAATACGATGGGACTTTCGCTCATCACTGGCGCAAACCGCGGCATAGGGCTCGAGCTTTGCCGACAGCTCGCGCAACGTGGCGATACGGTAGTCGCGATCTGCCGCAAGAGCTCGAACGGGCTTGATGAACTCGGTGTCCGCGTCGAATCCGGCGTCGATGTCACGGACGACCAATCATTATCGGCGCTCCGTCAGCGCCTTGACGAAGCCAAGATTGATCTACTCGTCAACAACGCAGGAATCGGCGAATTCGGCGAGCTCGACAGCATCGATTTTGGCTCGGTGCAGCGTCAGATCGAGGTCAACGCAATTGGACCGCTCCGTGTGACGAACGCGCTGCTCCCGCTCCTGCATCAGGGCAGCAAAGTCGCCATTATCACCAGCCGCATGGGCTCAATCGCAGACAATACATCGGGCGGCCTCTACGGGTACAGGATGTCCAAGGCGGCGGTAAATGCAGCTGGCGTCTCACTTGCACACGATCTTCGAAGTCTGGGCATCGCCGTCGCGCTGCTGCACCCCGGCATGGTGAGTACCGAGATGACCAGCGGACAAGGCATACCACCGGCCGAGTCTGTCCGCGGTCTCCTGGCGCGAATTGAAGCGCTCACGCTGGCGACCTCGGGTCATTTTTGGCACGCGACGACTGGTGAAGAACTTCCCTGGTGAATCTACGCGCCTCGCCGCTTGGGCGTGGAGGAAACGTACCGCTGAGTTGGCGGTCAAGTGCCACCTCCGGCCTAGCCAGCACGACGATACGAATGGCGCGGTCGCTCAGGACCTTCCGTTCCCAACCGCTGCGCCCACCCGGCGGGACATCGCCGCTTCCCGTCATCCAAGCGCGCTTGACATTTGTAGCCAATAAGCTACATTGCGTTATGCCGACGGTGATCAAGTCCGAAGCGTTCGCGGAATGGATCGACAACCTGCGCGACCGGGCCGGGGCCGCCCAGGTGCTGCGTCGCCTCGCTCGTCTTGAGCGCGGCAATCCTGGTCGTGTCGCACCCGTTGGCGAGGGCGTGAGCGAACTAAAGATCGATTTCGGACCCGGCTATCGTGTCTATTACGGCCAACGCGGAGAGGAATTGGTGATCATTCTCGGCGGCGGCGACAAGTCCAGTCAGGACCGGGACATTAAAGCGGCCAAGAAGCTATGGGACGAATGGAAAGAGCAAACCAATGACGAAAGCTAAGTTCTCGCCCTTCGACGTGGCTGACCACATCAAAACCTCGGACGATGCGGCTCATTATCTAGACGCCGTACTGGCGGACGGCGACGCCAATGAAATCGCCGAGGCGCTTGGCGTGGTGGCTCGCTCTCAAGGTATGGCGACAATCGCAGAGGAGAGTGGGCTTTCGCGCGAAACGCTTTATCGAACCCTCAGCGACGCCGGTAATCCGAGGCTCGCGACACTCATCAGCGTGTTGCGCGCTATGGGCCTTCGGCTCTCCGTCGCTGCCGCGTAAGTCCGCCTGCAATTTGATCCGAAAAGCTGGCCGACTCCCCTGCTCCCCAGCGGCAGGAGTGGGCCAAGTCGAGACCAACCAATGAAATGTTACGAGCGTCGCGCTGGCTCGGCACCTGCCTTTTGCGACGCCGAGACGACCCG
The DNA here is from genome assembly GCA_031394145.1 of Alphaproteobacteria bacterium. GTDB lineage: Bacteria > Pseudomonadota > Alphaproteobacteria > Caulobacterales > Hyphomonadaceae > UBA7672. The sequence goes on from JANMWT010000110.1 coordinate 2,914, forward strand.
GCGCAATTTCACCGAGTGACGCAAGTTCCGACGCTTTGGCGACAGCCCATTTAGGAAATTGCAAGCAATTGGCCCGCGAGTGTTGAGCCGCGGGTTTTGGAATCGCATTCGAGCTGAAATGCTGCCAGCCGCGTTCACAGCTGCTGGCGCAGTTGACAGCTGCGCTCGCGCCCGTCCCGAAACTGTTGTCTATCAAGCCGATAAAACTCGACGATTGGCTGAGCCAGTATCAAGGGAAGAGCTTTGTTGGCGAGCTGAAGGGCGAACGTTTCAAGATGGTCCTGCTCGGCAACGTGAATCGCGGCGTGCGGTGGCATGGCGGCGGGGTCATCATCATCGGACAAATCCGCGAGAAGGCCGTGCACGCAGATTTGCGTCCGCCGCTTTTCACCGTCGTGTTCATTCTGGTTTGGGCTGTGATGGTGACCGGTGCATTCGTCCTCACTTTCTTCGGTCCGTCAAACACAGCCCTCGTCCGGGCGCTGCTAATCGCCATGCTGATACTGCCCCCGGCCATTCTGTCGGTAATGTTCGCGTTTGAGGCTGGGCAAGCCATGCGCCGCCTGCGGGACGTATTCCGCGTCTAGAGCTGCTCCGCATGTAGCCGGATTGGGCCAGAATGCGTCGGGCCAGTAGCATCCCTACCGATGACCGGGTTGCCCGACAACCGCTGGTCGCGTGCGGCGGACCTATGCGGCGGGACGCTCGCCGAAAGCGGTCAGACATCCCGTGTGTCCAGGCCCACGGCTGCGACTTCGTCGCCCTGCGCGGGATTAGGTTGATCTCTCTCCATCAAATTCTGGAGGTTATCCAGCACCAGGCGCCGCAATGCGATGAGTTGGGAGTCGGTGACGCCACGGCGTTGAGTCCGACTCGTCATTGATCCAGTTCGGCTGAGGTAGCCTCCGCCAACTGACCGGCGCAGGTTGCAGCAAAAAGGCGCCATTTGAGCGCCAAGAGTGTTTGCGCGATTACACCGGATGTTACACTCCGGTTTGCTCAGCCCGAGCCTGATGAGCCGGAACAACCTGTTGAAGCAACTGAGCTGGCCAGACGAGCGAATGCCAATGGGAGTATTCTACAACTTCGAGAATGTCGAACTCGTCAACATCGGCCGCGGCCAGGCGCGCGTCGTAAATGTGAATGGGCGCGCTATCTCCTACGTCAACGAAACCGGCAACTACCGGTTGATCAACCTTGACGAATGCCGCCGCATGTTCAGCGCCTTAGTCGAGGCCGGGGGCTACCCGCCTTCTGATACGTCGGATTGGGCGGCGGCTTGGGATGCGCTCCCCGACGACAAGCGAAGCCACAACCCTAAATCCCTCATCGGGATGCGGGCGCGCATGGATGATCCGCCGTGGTTCCAGTTCACCAATCGGCGGCGCACGCAATTTGAATTCATGGATCTCGAGGCGATGGACGCGTTGCTACTCGGCCCACTCGACGCCACTGACGCAGGGACGGACAGTTTCGACTGCAGCTGAGCCGCGTTGAAGAAACTGTCACTTAAGCCGCATGCAAGCTGAGGCGCGTTTGCAGCGACGCATGCGATGATTGCCGGGCGCGCGCTCTCCGAAGCGAGCATTCGCAATGCCGCAGGCGCTGACGCTCGCCGCTAGCGGTGGAAATCGTTGTGGACGTCATGCGTCACGATACCACCACCGGGAGGAGGGATCGCCAGCCAGTCATCGCGCTTCAGGGTGCGCTTGGTATCCTCGTAACCGCTGGTCCAGTGCTCGCGCATCGACGTTCCGGAGAATTCGAAATCCTTGGCGTGGCCTTCGTAGGATTTCTGCTGGTAGATCAGCTGCAGAATGGCCATCTCAGGTTGATGCTCGAGCTCCTCGAGCTGGCGACGATCTTCATCTGACATCAGCTCGGCCGGCATCTTCAACAGCGCCTCGCGTAGGCGCGCTTTCCAGGCATGGACGCGCCGGAACACGTCGGTGTTGTAGCGGGTGCGCGAGGAATACATGATGTCCTTGAGGCGGCCCATGACGCCCTGAATGTCACCGGGCAAGGGGCCGCGGGCGTTGAACAGATCGACCTGGAAGACCAGCGCGTTGAGCCCGTCCTCGTGGTCGAGCAGGTATTGCAGCGGCGTGTTGGAGACGAGCCCGCCGTCCCAGTAATGGTCGCTGCCGATCTTGACCTTTGGAAACGCGGGCGGCAGTGCGCCGCTCGCCAAGATGTGCTCCGGTTCGATCGTCTCGTTGGTGTTGTCGAAATAGACAACGTTGCCCGTGGCGACATTTACGGCGCCGACCGAGAAGTGGATATCGCCCGCGTTGAGCAACTTGAAGTCGACGAGGCGGCATAGTGTCTCCCGCAACGGGGCGATGTCGTAATACGAGGTGGCGTCCTCGGCGCCCTGGGCGTTGAACCACGGGCCTGGAAAGCGTGGGCTGAAGAAGCCCGGCTGACCGAAGAAAGTCGTCATCATCGACGAGGTGGTGTTGCGCATCTGGCGGAAGACATCGCCATCCGGCGTATAGGCCCAGACGCTGCGGGCGGTGACCGATTCCCAGAACGCCGCCAGCCGCTCGAGGCGCCGTTCCGGCGGATTGCCCGCTATGATTGCAGCGTTAATCGCGCCGATGGAAACGCCCGAGATCCAGTCGGGCTGCACATCGGCTTCGTTAAGAGCCTGATAAACACCCGCCTGGTAGGCCCCAAGCGCGCCCCCGCCCTGCAACACAAGCGCGACCCGACGGCAACGCGCCGGTCGCCATCCCAGTCCGGAAATGCCGAGGGCATGTCTTGGGGTTGTCGCATCCATGAAGGAACCGTTCTGAAGAGTTCACCTCACTGTGCACCAAGGCTGTGAAGATTGAGTTTCCCCGCACCAACCCCTTTTTGGCGCTGCCCGGG
>JANMWT010000130.1:0-6640 GCA_031394145.1 Alphaproteobacteria bacterium
GCGACATCACTGCCGATGAACTCAAGCCGCAGCTCGACAAGATGTTCGGCGCGCTGCCGGCAACCTCGACGCTGCCGCCGGTCGCCGATGTGGTTCCGCCCGCAGCCTCAGCCGAACCGATCGTCAAGACCTTCCCGATACCCCAGACACTGGTGCTGTTCTCTGGTCCGGGCCTCAAGCGGAAGGATCCGGATTTCTACGCTGCCTATGTCCTCAACTATATCCTTGGCGGCGGCGGTTTCTCCTCGCGCCTGATGGACGACATTCGTGAGAAGCGCGGCCTGACCTATGGCATCGGCACGGGCCTCTCGGTGCAGCAGCATCTCTGGCGCTGGACGGGATCCGCCTCGACCAAAAACGAGAGCGCATCCGAGGTGGTCAAGCTGATCAAGGCCGACATCGCTCGCCTTGGCGCCGAAGGGCCAAGCGAGAAGGAGGTCACTGACGCCAAGGCCTATCTCACCGGCGCCTATCCGCTGGGCTTCGATTCCAACGCCAAGATCGTCGGCAATCTCATGCAGGTGCGCGAGGATGACCTCGGCGTCGACTACATCATGAAGCGCAACCGCCTGATCGAGGGCGTCACAATCGCTGACCTCAAGCGCGTGGCGGCGCAATACCTGAGGCCGGACGCCTTCACCTTCGTCGAGGTTGGACAGCCGAAATAGAGCCGCCCTGAACGCACCGCCCTGAATTCACTGCGTTCAATGAGCCGCCCGGACTACACGGCCAGGAATACACCGCCCGAGAATACACGGCCCGAGAATACACCGCTTTGTCGCATCCCCGGCTGCCCACAAGAGCGGCTCGAGGCTAGAGTGCCGCTGATGGCCGACTCAGCTTCTCCCAGCCCGCGCGCGTCGCGTATCCACCGTTTGCCGGCGGATGCGGTCAACCGCATTGCTGCCGGCGAGGTGATCGAGCGCCCGGCGGCGGCGGCAAAAGAGCTGATCGAGAATGCGCTGGACGCCGGCGCCTCTTCCATTCGCGTCCACATCGAGCGCGGCGGCCTGCAGCGTCTGATGGTCGAGGACGATGGCCAGGGCATGTCGGCCGAGGAGTTGGCGCTGGCGGTCGAGCGCCACGCGACCTCCAAGCTGAAAGCAGATGAGGATGGCCGTATCGATCTTCTCAATATTCGCACCATGGGATTTCGTGGCGAGGCGCTGCCATCAATCGGCTCGGTCTCGCGCCTCTCGATCCAGTCGCGGGCGGAGGGCTCGGCCGATGCGTTCGAACTCGCAGTCGAGGGCGGCAAGGTCGCGGGGCCCAAACCTGCAGCATGGCAGGGTCTTGTCGGCCACGGCACGCGGGTTGATGTGCGTGATCTCTTCTTCGCGACGCCGGCTCGACTGAAGTTCATGAAGTCGGAGCGCGCCGAGGCGCTGGCGGTGGCTGACGCCGTGCGCCGCCTTGCGCTTGGCCGGCCGGATGTCGCCTTCCATCTTGAGAGCGAAGAGCGCGCGGTGATCCGCCTCCCTGCCGAGACCGGAGACCCAGGCGAAGCGCGCCTGAAGCGCCTCTCCGCCATTCTTGGTCGCGAGTTTCGCGAGAATGCAATTTTGATCGACGCGGAGCGTGAGGGCGTGACGGTCACAGGCTTTGCCGGGCTGCCGACCTTCAATCGCGGTTCGGCGCAGCATCAGTATCTGTTCGTCAATGGCCGGCCGGTGAAGGATCGCCTGCTGACCGGGGTGATCCGCGCTGCCTATCAGGATTTCCTGGCGCGGGACCGCCATCCGATGGCGGCGCTGTTCGTCGAGCTTCCGCCCACCGAAGTCGACGTCAACGTCCACCCCGCCAAAACCGAGGTGCGCTTCCGCGATGCTGCCAACATACGCGGTCTGATGATCGGCGCATTGCGCCATGGCCTTGCCGGGGCTGGCCATCGCGCCAGCACCAGCGTGGCGAGTGCAGCCCTTGGGGCCGCACGGCCGGCGATTGCGCCACTGCCGTGGAGCGGTTCGGTCGGGCCGGCCTGGTCGCCGGCGCGCGCCCCCGACAGCTACGCGCCGGCCTGGCGCGACCACGACACCGCCTTCGAGGCCTTCGCGGGTCAGCCCAGCGCTCGTTTCGAACCTGCGCCGAGCGAGGCCCCGATCGAAACGCCGCCGCTCGGTGTGGCGCGAGCCCAGCTGCACGAGACCTACATCGTCGCCCAAACCACCGACGGCGTGGTGATCGTCGACCAGCACGCCGCGCACGAGCGGTTGGTCTATGAGCGCATGAAGGCCGAGATGGCCGGAACCGGCGTCCGTCGTCAGGGCCTCCTGATCCCCGAGATCGTCGAGCTGTCAGAAGAAGAGGCCGACCGCGTGCTGGCTCGGGCGCCCGAGCTCCTGGAGCTGGGCCTCGAGATCGAACCTTTCGGTCGCGGCGCCGTCGCCGTACGCGGTACGCCGGCGCTGTTCGGTCCAATGGACGCCAAGGGCTTGATCCGCGATCTTGCCGACGACTTCGCCGAATATGAAGCTGGCCTCTCGCTGAAAGAGCGGATGGAGGAGGTCATGGGCAACATGGCCTGCCGCGGCTCGGTGCGCGCCGGGCGCCGGCTCACCGGCGAGGAGATGAACGCGCTCCTTCGCCAGATGGAGGCGACGCCCCATTCTGGCCAGTGCAACCATGGCCGCCCGACCTATGTGGAGCTGAAGTTGGCGGACATCGAGCGATTGTTCGGGCGGCGCTAGGCGGCCCTTACGCTCTCACGCACCGGGCTAAAACTCATCCGATGCTCGGGGCATGGCCCCAGCTCTCGCAAGGCTGCGAGATGCTGCGGCACGCCATAACCTTTGTGCTTCGAGAAGCCATAGCCCGGATAAAGCCTGCAGAGGTCGACCATCACGGCATCGCGCGCCGTTTTGGCGAGGATCGAGGCGGCGGAAATCATCGGCTCCAGCGCGTCGCCGCCGATGATGGTGCGCACGGCGCAGGGCAGGGGCGGGGGATCATTACCGTCAACCAGCGCGAGGTGGGGTAGAAGCTTGCCCATCGCCATCATCGCTTCCAGCGCGCGTCGCATGGCGAGGAAGTTCGCCTGACGGATGTTGAGCTGGTCGATCTCCGCAGCACTGGCCCAGCCAACGCCCCAGGCAAGGGCGCGGCGCTTGATCTTGACCGCAAGGCCATCGCGTTGCGTCTCGGTCAGCTGTTTGGAATCGTTGAGGCCGCGGATTTTTGGCCGGACCGTCAGGATCACGGCGGCGGCGCAGACCGGCCCAGCGAGCGGTCCGCGCCCGGCCTCATCGATCCCGCAAACAATTTCGTCCTCGGCCATGAAGGCGTTAGACACGAGTCTCGCAGGCTCGGGCAACCCGGAGAACGCTCATGTCCACGGCTAATGTCATCCGTATCCACAGGACCGGCGGGCCGGAGGAAATGAAATTCGAGCAGGTCGAGCTGGCCTCACCGAAGCCGGGCGAGGTCCTGCTGCGCCAGACCGCGATCGGGCTCAACTTCATTGATGTTTATGTTCGCACCGGCCTTTACCCCTCGCCGCTGCCCACGGTGCTTGGCGCGGAGGGCGTCGGTGTCGTCGAGGCGGTCGGCGAGGGCGTAACCGACCTCAAACCGGGCGATCGCGTGGTCTATAATGGCGGGGTTGGCGCCTACGCGTCGCACCGGCTTTATCCAGCCGACCGGTTGGTGAGGATACCGGATTTCGTGAAGGACGAGGATGCTGCAGCCGTGTTTCTCAAAGGTCTCACGGCCTGGATGCTTCTGCTCGAGATCCGGCAACCGAAGGCGGGCGAAACCGTTCTGGTCTGGGCGGCGGCAGGCGGGGTGGGGTCGCTGCTGGTGCCGTGGGCCAATGCGCTCGGCGCGCGGGTTATCGGCGTCGTCTCCACCGCAGACAAGGCCGAACTCGCCAAGGGCTATGGCTGCGACGAGGTGATCCTCGCCGGCGAGGATGTGCCGGCGCGCGTCAAGGCGCTGACCGGTGGCGCCGGCGTCCCGATATCCTACGACGGCGTCGGCAAGAGTTCGGCGGATGCGAGCCTCAAGTCATTGGCCCCGCGCGGTTGGTGGATCTCCTTTGGCAATGCGTCCGGCCCGGTCGATCCGGTCGCGCCGCTCCGGCTGTCGCAGGGCGGATCGCTGGTTATGACCCGGCCGACGCTGGCGACGTTCACGGCAAAACGCGGCGATCTTGAACGTGGCGCCGCGGCGCTGTGGGGCGCCATGCGATCCGGCGCAGTGCGGGCGGATGTCCGTCAGCGCTTCGCGCTGAAAGACGCCGCCGATGCGCATCGCGCGCTGGAAGCGCGCAAGACGACCGGAGCAACGGTGCTGATCCCTTAAGCCAGGGAACGCCGGAGAAACGTGATCCGCGCTGCGCCGTAGATGCGGGCGTCGAGCGTTCTCCAGCCGGCCGCCTCAGGCGCCGGCTCATCCTCGCCGGTCTCGGCGACGACCAGCGCCGCTGGCGTGATCCAGCCGCCCCGCTCCAGTTGCACCAATGTCGGCGGTACGAGGTTGTAGGCGTAGGGCGGATCCATGAAGACGAGGTCGAACAGCGCGCCGACGCCGGCCGGCTTGGACCCGAGGTCGACCGCCGAGCGGCGATGGATGCGGGTGATCCCGAAAAGCTCGAAGGTCTCGACATTATCGCGGATGCAGCCGCGCGCCGCGCTTTCGGTTTCGACGAACAGGCAGAACGCCGCGCCGCGCGAGATCGCCTCGAAGCCCAGCGCTCCTGACCCGGCAAAGGCGTCGATCACGCGGGCGCCTTCAAGCGTGGGGGCCCAGTCGGCATGGGCCAGCACGTTGAAGATCGATTCGCGCGCGCGATCGGAGGTCGGCCGGGTCGTCTTGCCCTCCGGCGTCTTGATCGCCCGGCCCTTGAATTTTCCACCCACGATGCGCATTGGGGTCGCATAGCATCCGACGGGTGCAGCGCAAATGGAGGCTGAGATGGCGAACGAGATTCTGGGCGGATGCCGCTGCAAGGCAATTCGATATCGCGTCACGCTCGACCGTCAGCCGCCGGCCTATGCCTGTCATTGCCACGACTGCCAGACCTGGTCGGGGAGCGCCTTCAGCATGCAGTTCATTGCACCGGAAACAACGCTGGAGGTGACCGGCGAACCGCAGATGTTCGAGCTGACGTCGCCGAGCGGCCGCCTCTCGCGGCAGCGCGGCTGTAGCGTCTGTTTCACCCGCATTTACAACACCAACAGCGCCCGGCCTGGCTTCGTGGTGATCCGCGCCGGCACGCTGGACCGCAGCGATGAGGTCGATCTCGTCGCCCACATCTGGGCGAAGCGAAAGCTCGCCAAGATCCTGATCCAACCGGGCGTCCCGATCTGGCTCGAAGCTCCGCCGCCAGAGGAATTCATGGCGGCGTTGGCGCGGTCGTGAGGGACATGCTAGGCGCGGGTTCATGATCACCGACGTCGATCAGGCGATGATGGCCAGGGCGCTCGAACTTGCGCGCGCTGCGGCCAGCGCTGGCGAAGCGCCGATCGGCGCGGTCCTGGTCGACCCTGCGAGCGGCGTAGTCGTGGCCGAGGCGTTCAATCGACCGATCTTTCTGAATGACCCGACCGGCCACGCCGAGATCCTCGCTTTACGAGATGCTGCGGCGAAACGAGGCAATTACCGCCTTAGCGGGCTCACGCTCTATGTGACGCTGGAGCCGTGCGCGATGTGTGCGGGCGCCATCAGCCACGCTCGGATCGCTCGGCTGGTTTATGGCGCGGCGGATGAAAAGGGCGGAGCGGTGGCCTCAGGCCCGCGCTTCTTCGAGCAGCCGACCTGCCATTCTCGGCCAGAGGTTGTGGCGGGCGTGATGGCTGAAGCGGCGAGTGACCTGCTGCGGAGTTTCTTCCGCGCCCGCCGAAGCTAGCTTAGCGCGGTGAGTTCAATTCCGGCGCCCGGCCGGCGAACAGGGACTTATACTCGGCCCTGAGGTCCTGGGCGAAGACGCCCTGCTGCACGGTAAGACGATAGGCACCCTCGGCATTCGAGCCGACCGCATAGGGCGCATAGTAGACATAGAGCCCACCAAACTTGTCCTGCTCGTTCGATGGCGCGAGCGCAAGCACCGCTGCTTCGGTCTTGGCGTTGGCTTTTGGTCCGGCGCAGATAATCGGGTCGTCAAAGATCGTCGCGGCGTGAATGCGATCGAGCTTGGCGCCTTTCAGCGCTTCGCAGATCCCGACGACCATCGCAGGCGAGGGGACGCGATCGGCCATCATCATGTCGGCGACTTTGATCGGCGCGCCGCCAGCGGCGCGGGCAATGTGGCTGTCGAAATAGAAATTCGGGTGAGCCCCGCCGTTGAACTCGCTTTCCTCGCCGGCCAGGCTGACGATGCCGCCAGCCCGGGCGGTGTAGACCCATTTGATCTTCACATCCCACGGTTGGGGCGTCACGCCCTTGCGGCTCTCATGGTCGTATTCGGTGCGGGAGTTGGCCTTGAGGCGGCTTAACGTTCGCAGACTGTCGTCGCGCAAATAGGTCAGCACCGGATCGTTGGGCGGCCCGGGTGGCAGCTCGGCCTTGAAGGTCAGCGCCTCATCGTGAAACGTCACGCTGTTGTTCTCTGCAGACGCCGTCGAGACGGTTGGGTCGGCGGGGCTTGTTCTTTGTGGATCGTTCTGGGCAAGCAGGGTTGCGGCCGATGGCATGGCCGGCGCCG
>JANMWT010000148.1:0-1589 GCA_031394145.1 Alphaproteobacteria bacterium
GGAAGCCTTTGCGAGGAAGCGGATGGTCGTCATCGTCATCGGAGTGATCATCACGCTGCTGACGGGGATTCCCGTCTTTCTGCAGCTCCGCAAACACCCTAAAGGCATGCACATCCTCTTCTTCACGGAGATGTGGGAGCGCTTCTCGTATTACGGCATGCGGACGATCCTGGTCGTCTACATGACCCAGCATTTCCTGTTCAAGGACACTGTCGCCCAGGGTCAGTACGGTGCCTACACCTCACTGGTCTACCTGCTGCCGCTGATCGGCGGGTTCCTGGCGGACAAGTATCTTGGCACCAAGAAGGCCATCGCCTTCGGTGCGCTTCTCCTGGTCGCCGGACATCTCGCCATGGCGATCGAGCAGGCGCCCGCCCACAACGTACTGACCTACCAGGGCAACGACTACCAGATCGGCGCGGAGGGCCGTCAGGACCAGCGTCACGCCTGGATCGTGGTCGACAACAAGAACTATGATTTCGGCGCTGCCCCGGAGGGCGGCCTCGCGATCAAGAACCTGCCTGCGGGCGCCTCGTTGCCAAACGTCCTGGCCAAGGGCGGCTACCAGATGCGGGTTGAGGGCCAAGAGCCCTTGTTCATGAACATCTTCTATGCGGCCATGGCGCTGATCATCATGGGCGTCGGCTTCCTCAAGGCGAACATCTCGACAATCGTCGGACAGCTCTACCCGAAAGGCGATCCGCGGCGAGATGCAGGCTTCACGCTGTACTACTACGGCATCAACCTCGGCGCCTTCTGGGCGCAGGTAGGCTGCGCCTATCTGGGCACACAGTTCGGCTGGGGTTTCGGCTTCGGCGCCGCCGGGATCGGCATGCTGCTGGGCTGGTTGGTATTCAACTCCAAGCGCCTCTTGTTCTTCATCCCAGGGCCACGACAGCTCGCCGACGACGTCGGCGAGCCGCCCGAACCGGAGAAACTGAAAAAACCAGTCTTCGGGCCTCTGAACCGCGAATGGATCATCTACCTCCTGGGCATCGCAGGGATTATCGGCGTCTACTTCCTGGTGCAGAACGAGCCGATCGTGAACACGTCGCTGCAGATCGCATCGGCGCTGGTGCTGCTCTACTACCTCCAATACATGATCCGAAAATGCACCTGGGCCGAGAGCCAGAAGCTGATTCTGGCGCTGATTTTGGTCGCCGCCTCGGTGGTGTTTTTCACGCTGTTCGAAATGGGGGGCTCGGCATTGGCCCAGTTCTCGGAACGCTCGACGCAGCTGCCCAGCAACGGTTTCTGGACGGTAAATAGCGGCCAGACGCAGAGCTTCAACGGCGGCTTCATCCTGATCTTCGCGCCGATCTTTGCGATGATGTGGACCTGGCTCGAAAAGAACAAGCGCGACCCGGGCGATCCGATGAAATTCGCGCTCGGCCTGATGCAGGTTGGGGCGGGATTCCTGGTGTTGGTTTGGGGTGCGCAGTTTGCCGACGCCAACGCCAAGGTGCCGCTGATCTTCCTCGTCCTGCTCTACCTCCTGCACACCACGGGGGAGTTGTTCCTGTCGCCGGTGGGTCTTTCGGCGATGACCAAGCTGACGCCGGTCCCGATTGCGTCGACGATGATCGGCG
>JANMWT010000150.1:0-7847 GCA_031394145.1 Alphaproteobacteria bacterium
GCTCCAGCCCATCATCGGCGCGATGGAGAATTTGCAGTATAGCCGTTTCATAACGCTTATGTTTTTGGCCACCAGCTGGCCCAATACAAAACTGGACCGACTGGGCGTCACTTCTTCTAGATCAGGTGCTTGCGCCGCACCAAAGTTCAAACCAGCATCTGCGCGTGTCTTTGCCATCAACAGATGATGACATCGTCAGGCATCCTCGTCTGCCGCCAGAAGGCTATTGAACTCCGGGCGCAGAGCTTCGCGATCACCCGTGAAACTGGCGATCATCGCGTTGAGAAACGAGAGTGGATTCACGCCTTCAATTTCAGCGGATGTCCTGCGCGAAGCCAATGGAGAAAAGACAGCTGAGCCCTGAATCCGAGCCCAAGGATGGAATTGGCAATTTTCTATCCCTTTTCATGCCGTCACCCGCCATGTCGGGCAACCGTCCACAAACTCGTGTTAACCAGGTCCCACCGGCGTGGCGGGAGGCTTCGGCAGTTCCGCGATCTGGCTCGGCGGGGGCTCACCCAGGACCTCGCGCATTTTGTGAGCGAGGCTCTCCAGAGTGAATGGTTTTGCCAGGAAATTCACGCCGGCATCGAGCATGCCGTTATGGACGATGGCGTTGCGGGTATAGCCTGTCGTGTAGAGGATCTTGAGCGTCGGGCGCCGGCGCAGCGCCTCGTCGCTCAACTGCCGGCCGGTCATGTTCGGCATGACGATGTCGGTGAACAGGCAGCCGATCAACGGGTTATCGTCCAGCACACGCTGCGCCTCAACGCCGCTCGCCGCCTCAAGCACGGTATAGCCAAGCTCGCGCAGGCCGGCGACTGTCAGGCCGCGCAGGCGCTGTTCGTCTTCGACCACCAGCACGATCTCTAAGATGTCTCCGGCCGGAACGCTGCTGGCTGCCGCCCGCGCGGGTCGCGATTCTTCCTCGGGGCCAAAGTAGCGTGGCAGGTAGATCTTGACCGTCGTTCCCTGCTCGATCTCCGAATAGATTTTGACGTGCCCGCCGGACTGCTTGACGAAGCCGAACACCTGGCTGAGGCCAAGCCCGGCGCCCCCGCCTACCGGCTTTGTCGTGAAGAATGGATCGAAGGCGCGCTCGATCACGGCCGCCGGCATGCCTGACCCGCTGTCGGTCACCGCGACCATGACATACTGGCCAGCCGAGACCTCGGGCGTGTCGCGCGCATAGGCGTCGTCGAGGGAGACGTTGGCAGTTTCGATGGTCAGCTTGCCCCGTCAGGCATCGCGTCCCGAGCGTTGACCGCGAGGTTGAGGATCGCGTTCTCGAGCTGGCTCGCGTCAACGTGGGCGCGCCAGAGTGCGCCCGCGCCGACGGTCTGAAGTTCAACGGTCTCGCCCAGCGTTCGTCGCAGCAGGTCAGCCATCCCTGCGACGAACTTGGCCGCATCCAGGGTTTCCGGCCTGAGCGGCTGCTGACGCGAGAAAGCCAGCAATCGCGCCGTGAGGCTGGCGGCGCGGGACGCGGCATCCATGGCGGCGTCCAGAAACGGGCCAATATCACTGCTGCCCGCCGCCAACCGTCTCCGGCTGAGCGAAATCGCCGACATGATCACCGCGAGCATGTTGTTGAAGTCATGAGCGATGCCGCCGGTGAGCTGCCCGACCGCCTCCATTTTCTGCATTTGGCGCACCTGGCCTTCAGCTCCCTCGCGGCCGGCGATCTCGATCGCGGTCTCGTCGCGGGATGTCTTGAGGTTACGCGCCACCTTGTCCGATGAAACGAGAGCCCGGTCACGCGCACCTGCGGAGGTTGTCCGATCGCGAAGCCAGAACGTCAGCGCCAGCGCTGCAAGCAGGATGGTCGCGCCGATCGTCGCGAGGAGAAGGTCGCTGGTTTGGGCGGCCAACGCGATACGGTTCTGCAGGAGGCCCGTTTCGTGAAGCTCCATTTCCACGACGCGCGCGCGAAGAGCGGCCTCAGCGACTTCTCCGTCGCGCGAGGCCAGCAAAAGTGCGTCGTCAATATGGCCCGCGCGACGAAGGCGGATCGTTTCATCAACGATGGCTGTGGCCTTGTCTTCGAGCGTTCTCAGCGCCGCGAGCGAGGCCTGTTGAACGGGGCTGTCAGACGTAAGACCAGCCAAGATCGTCAACGACCCCTCGACCTCGGCTTGGGTAAGTTTGGCTTGCGCCAGTCTGGCCTCATCTCCTGACACCAGGTATCGGCGCTGGTCGAGTTGGACGTCCTGGATGGCCAGGAGCATTTGGGCCAGGTCGCGCTGGACCTCGTAGGTGTGTCTAACCAAATTCAGCTGGGCCCGGTAGATCAACCCGGAACCGACCGCCGCAACCATGGCGATCGTGACCAGCAGGCTCGTAACCACGGGAAGCTGAGCTGCAATGCGGGTGGAAGGCGCCTGAGAGAAGAGGCTGCCGATTGCACGACGAGCGTGTGCGAAAACTGACGAGCCGAGAGGGGCCGGACGTTGTGTCATGCGCGACGTCCTTGCCTCAAAGGCTAGCGTGCGTACATTCGGTGGCGGCCATGCAACCTGCCGCCCGGGTCATCAGGAAAGACTGGGCGGTCAGTTCGCACAACCTTTGAAACACTCGATGTCGATCCGAGCGGGCTTGCCAAGGTCGTCGCCGACCTCGAGGGCGTTCCTGATGTCGCACGCCGAGGGAGCGGTTGAGTTATCCTGGGCGGGGAAGCGCAACCGCTACACGCTTCGCACGAGCGATGTGGGAGGCAGAGCGCCTCAGCCAGGTTTGCGGAACCGGTAGATGATCTGGTCGGTATGACCGCGAATGGCCGGGTTCATGACCATAAGCGTGTGGTCGTCCGAAGGATTGCGCAGCCCCGGGTTCTCGCCGTCGAACGTGAACCCGGCCGCCTCGATCTCGGCGCAAGACGGCCGGATCGATCCGGTGAACCGTATTGGGGGCATCGACTGTGCCCAGGTTAGCGACGTGATCGACGACGAGATCGATCCCGCCCGGCTTCAGCATATTGAAGACCTTGGCGTTCATTTACGCGGCGAGGTCCTCGGGAAGCTTGTGAAGATGCAGGTCGTGATAATTCTGCGACGTGAAGATGAGGTCGAGCTGCTCCGGGAACGCCAGGTCGTTAAATTTGGAGCGCATCGGAACGAGGTTCGCCGGATAGTCCCGCGCCAGAATGTCGAGCGAATCGCCATAGAGCGCCGGCTTGCTCTCGACGAACTCCGACGGGCTCCAGGCGTAGACCTTGCCCGTCGCGCCGACCTTGGCGAGGAACAGCCGTGTGTAATACCCTGCGCCCTGCATCAGGTCGGCGACCTTCCAACCGGGCTGGATGTTGCCGAGCGCCAACACGTCCGCACCGTGGCGCGTGGCGTCAAGCAACCCATCGCCGGCCGGCCGCCGCGGATCCGCCACCGCTTACTGGATTGAGGTTGCCGAGACTTTCGGAGGCGTGACGCAACCCGCCATGGCGACGCCCACGGCTATTGCAAGAGCCAGGATACGCCCCGCCCTCAATGCTTTTCCACCGATCGATGACATGTCTCGTCGCTCCCTCTAAGTCCGTATCGTCTAGGACCAAACCTCTCGGGCGCCCATCCCGCCCGTCAACCGAAAGGCGAGCACCGTTGGTTTGCCAACCCAACTGAAGACCCATCGCACGAGGCGCCGGACCGATCCGGCGCCTCGTGACATTTGGCGTCATCAGCGGCGCTTACTTCTTCTGCAGCATGGTCACGATGGTCGATTCTGTCGTGCTCTTCACTTCGAAGATCACCGTGTCGCCAACTTTGAGGCCGGCGAGCATCTTGGGGTCGGCAGCGGTAAATGTCATCGACATGGCCGGCCAGCTGAGCGCCGCAACCGGGCCGTGATCGAGCTTGAACGAGCCGGCGGCCGGAACGACGGCGGCGATCTTGCCTTCGCCTATGATTTTGCCGGCTGGCGCCGCTGGGGGCGTATCCATCTTCATGTCCGCCATCGCAGCGGGAGGCGTGGCGGCCGGGGTCGCCGGGGCAGCGGCCTCGGTCACTTTGGGCGAACAGGCGGCAAAGCCTAGCGCAAGCACGGCTGTCAGCAGGACGGGAAGGTTCTTCACATCAGTCTCCTTGTGGGGTGATCCGTGTTGATGGCTCTGCGATCTGCCGACCGCTACGGCGTCGGATCATAAGGAACGCCGCAGGAATAACGAAAAGGGAAAGGAGCGGCGCGCTCAGCATGCCGCCGACGAGAGGGGCTGCGATCCGCCGCATGACCTCGCCGCCCGTGCCGCCGGTCCAGAGGATCGGCACGAGGCCGGCAAGCACCACCGCGACGGTCATCGCCTTGGGGCGCAGGCGCAACAGAGCGCCCTCGCGAATGGCGTCCACGACTACCGCCGATGTGATGACCTCGCCGCGATCGATCCGGTCCTGCAGCGCATTGCGCAGATAGACCAACATCACCACCCCGAACTCGGCGGCGAGGCCGGCAAGCGCGATGAACCCGACCGCAACGGCGACCGAGAAGTCATAGCCCATCAGGTAGACCAGCCAGATCCCACCGGAGAGCGCGAACGGCACGCTCGCCATGATCAGCGCCGCCTCATCCAGCCGGCGGAAGGTCATGAACAGGAGGACGAAGATCACCACCAGCGTCGCCGGGCCGACGACGGCGAGGCGCTGAGCGGCGCGCGCCAGGTATTCGAACTGCCCCGAATAAGCGACGGTGACGCCGGTCGGGAGGTTCAGCTTGTCGACTTCGCCGTGCAGGTCGCCGACCACCGACGCCAGATCGCGCCCGCGAACGTCAACATAGACGAAGGACGCCAATCGCCCGTCCTCGCTGCGGATCATCGAGGGGCCGTCATCGACCTGCACTTTGGCGACGTCGCCGAGTGTCAGCAGCACACCGCCTTGGGTCACGATCGGCAGAGCCGCCAGGCGCTCCGGCGTGTCTCTGATCTCGCGCGGATAGCGCAGGTTGATCGGGTAACGCGCGCGGCCGTCGACCAGTTCGCCAATGGTCTCCCCGCCAATTGCGCCGGAGACCACCTCCTGGACGTCAGCGATATTGAGCCCATAGCGGGCCGCAGCGGCACGATCGATGTCGATGTCGACATAGCGTCCGCTCGCCAGGCGCTCGGCTGCCGACGATGTGACGCCTTTGACGCTGTGCGCCGCCTGCTCGATCATTTCCGAAGCTGATTGGATGGTTTTGAGATCGGGTCCGCTGACCTTGACCCCGATCGGGCTTTTGACGCCGGTCGCCAGCATGTCGATGCGGTTGCGGATCGGCGGCACCCAGACGTTGGTAAGCCCGGGGACCCGTACGGTACGGTCAAGATCTTCGATGATGCGCTCAGGCGTCATACCGGGCCGCCACTCGCGTTGCGGGCGCAGGCGGATGGTGGTCTCGAACATCTCGAGCGGCGCGGGATCGGTCGCTGTCTCCGCCCTGCCCGCCTTGCCGAAGACGCTGGCGACCTCGGGCACGGTCTTGATCATCCGGTCTGTCTGCTGGAGAAGCTCGGAGGCTTTGGTGGCCGACAGGCCCGGCAGCGCCGTCGGCATGTAGAGCAGATCCCCTTCGTTCATCGCCGGCATGAACTCGGCGCCCAGTCGGGTCAGTGGCCAGGCGGTGGTGGCCAGCACCAGCAGCGCGATGACGATTGCGATCCCCGGTTTCTTGAGCGTGGCGTTGAGCGCCGGGCGGTAAGCGGCCGCCAGCACCCGGTTGATCGGATTGGCGCGCTCGTGCGGAATGCGCCCCCTGATCCAGTACCCCATCAGCACCGGCGTCAGCGTGATCGCCAGGCCGGCGGCGGCCGCCATCGCATAGGTCTTGGTGAAGGCGAGAGGGGCGAACAGCCGACCTTCCTGCGCCTGGAGCGAGAACACCGGCAGGAAGGAGAGCGTAATGATGATCAGACTGAAGAACAGCGCCGGCCCCACCTCGACCGCGGCATCGGTGATGGCTCTCCAGTGCGCTTCGCCTTGCGGCATGACCCCGTCGCGTTCAGTGGCGCGCTCCAGTTTCTTATGGGCGTTCTCGATCATCACAATGGCTGCATCGACCATGGCGCCGATGGCGATGGCGATGCCGCCCAGCGACATGATGTTGGCCTCGACGCCTTGCAACCGCATGATCAGGAAGGCGGTGACGACCCCAAGCGGCAGCGTGATGATGGCGACCAGCGCCGAGCGCAGGTGCAGCAGGAACAGGGCGCAGATCAGCGCGACGACGATGAACTCCTCAAGCAGCTTGTGGGAGAGGTTGTCGATGGCGCGGTCGATCAGTTGCGAGCGGTCATAGGTCGTCACGACCTCGACGCCCTTGGGGAGGCGCGCCTTGATCGCTTCCAGTCGGGCCTTGACGCCGGCGATCACGTCGCGCGCGTTCGACCCGGCCCGCATGACGATGACGCCGCCCGCAACCTCGCCCTCGCCATTGAGTTCGGCGATACCACGCCGCATCTGCGGCCCGACTTCGACCCAGGCGACGTCGCCCAGCGTCACCGGGACCGCGCCTTCGGTGAGCTTTAGTGGAATAGCGCGAAAATCATCGACCGAACGAATATAGCCGCTCGCCCGCACCATGTGATCGGCCTCACCGATCTCGACGGTCGCCCCGCCCGTCTCCTGGTTGGCGTGGCTCACCGCTTCGGCGATTTGCCTCTGGGTGACGCCATAGGTCGCCATGCGCTGGGGATCGAGGACGATCTGGTATTGCCGAACCATGCCGCCGATCGGGGCGACTTCGGCGACGCCGGGGACCGACTTGAGTTCGAAATTCAGCAGCCAGTCCTGCAGCGCGCGCAGCTGACCGAGATCGTGGCCGCCGGTGCGATCGACCAACGCATACTGGAAAACCCAGCCGACGCCGGTCGCATCGGGCCCCATGCTTGGCTTCGCCGCCGCCGGCAGGCGCGACTGCGACTGGGTCAGATATTCAAGGACGCGGGAACGGGCCCAGTAGAGGTCGACGCCTTCGTCGAAGATCACATAGACGAAACTGTCGCCGAAGAAAGAATAGCCGCGCACGCTGCGGGCGCCCGGAACCGAGAGCATCATCGCCGACAACGGATAGGTCACCTGATCCTCGACGATCTGTGGCGCCTGGCCTGGATAGCTGGTGCGCACCACGACCTGGGTGTCGGAAAGATCCGGCAGGGCGTCGACCGGCGTCGCCTTGACCGCCAGGGCTCCCGCGACAGCGAGCGCCAGGCAGGCAATGATCACGAGAAAGCGGTTGGCGATCGACCAGCGGATGACGGCGGCGATCATGGCGTCGCCCTCCCGGTGATGGCGTCGAGGACATAGCCCGCTCGACCTTGATGGAAGGCGAAGTCGACCGGTTCATCGACGGCGACATCTTTGGCTGGCCCCGCCGGTCCCCACGCGAAATGCATGTTCATGGCCGGCCAACTCATGCTGGCGATCGGCCCGTGCGAGATGGTAACGCCGGCAGCGTCGATGGCGATCACTTTCCCCGCCCCGACATGTTGTTTGGCAGCTTCCGCAGCCGTTCCCGTCTTCGGGAGCGGCTGATCGAGGATGCCGGCGAGACTGGCTTCGGAGCCGATGAGGAACTGGCCCGAAGCGACGATCTTCTGACCCTCTTGAAGACCTGAAATGATCTCGACCTTGTCGCCCGACGCCGCGCCGACCTGCACTTCGGTCGGCATGAAGCGACCCTTGTCGAGGGCTGCCATGACCAGCGTGCGACGGCCCGTCCGGATGACGGCTTCGGAAGGGATCTGAAGTACATCGCGGCTGGTCGGATCAAAGAGCGTGACCTCGGCCGTCATGCCCGGCCGGAGACGGCCATCGGGGTTGGCGAGGGCGATGCGCACCCCGATCGTGCGCGAGGCCGCGCTGGCCACCGGCAGCAGCGCCTCGATG
>JANMWT010000208.1:0-5568 GCA_031394145.1 Alphaproteobacteria bacterium
AGATGGACATGCCAATCATCGGGTCGGCGAATCGTCAGGCTCTCCATCGCCTTTGGGTTGGGGTCCGAGAATGCAAGCGCCAGATCAGATGTCGGCATAGACGTGTTCCTCGGCCGCAGCGCCGGGATGGGTTACGGCGCCGTACCGCGCCGCGCCGCCAGCGTTGCGTCGTCGAGCCGGATCGAAAGTGTACCAGCTTCAGCATCTATGTCGATAATGTCTCCATCTTCGATCAGGGCAATCGGACCGCCGAGGGCGGCTTCTGGGCCGACATGGCCAATGCAAAGGACCGCTTCGGCAACCCCTATGTCGCTGCCTCACGCGGCTTCATCGATAATGTGATCATGCCCCACAGCACTCGAAAACGCATCATTCGCGCGCTGCGGACGCTCAAGACCAAGCAGCTGTCGAACCCGACCAAGAAGCACGACAACCTTCCGCTCTAGATCAGCCGTTTCCCGTCTTGTTCAGGCTCTGAGACTGCCCCTTCAGAGTTGATTGCGAGTGTGGTCGCGGGCGTGAAATATTCTCGTCACACCTCGAAGGTCCGCTTGCATGTCGTGCTCCCGTAAGGAGATGCTCCGGTTAGCCAGTCTGGTCGCGCGCAGGCGCTCTTTTTTTGCCCTGCGCATTCATGAGTTCCTTGACCAGAGGATTTGGAAACCGCCGGGTTGGCGTGATCGCGTAGAATGTTTCCTTCAAGCCGGGCAGGGGGCCAAACTCCTTGAGTTCGCCCGCAGCAAGTTCGTCGCGGACGACAATGGGCGGGGCCACCGCCATGCCAAGACCTTCGCGTGCGAGCAGGCGGACCATGGCCATATCGTCCACTTCTGCTGCGATCAGCGGGGTCACGCCAAGACGCTCTGCGAAGGCGTCAAACTCGCCGCGAATATGGTTCTCGATCGTGGGCAGGATGAGCGGGACAGTTTCAAGAAGGTGCGCCAGCCCGGTTCTTTTGCCCCGCCCAAGCGGTCTTCCCACGAGGCTGATTGGCTGATCCGCGATAATGTGCGGCGTCCAGGCGGTCGTCTCATCGCGTGGCGGCAAGGTGTTGGTGAGCAGGATATCAATATGGTGTGCATCCAGCATGTGCAGAAGTTCGCGCATTGAACCCGAACGGATGACAATCCGCGCATCGGCGCGACCTACGACTGGCTGCAGGAAAGTGACCTGAAAGTTGCGCGACAACGTGGCCATGGCGCCAATCCGCACCGTCGTCCGCTTGGCCGTATCAAGGCCGCGGACAGCGCTTACCAGTTCATCACCGGCGTCGAAGATCGCTTCCGCCCGTTCCAGGACAAGGCGCCCCGCTTCGCTCAGAACGAGCCCACGACCGCGGCGGTCGAAAAGGTCATGACCGAGCTGCGCTTCGAGCGCCTGCACCTGCACCGAGACGGCCGAGGGCGATATGTTAAGCCGCTCGGCAGCCTTGGTCAGCGTACCAGCCTGGGCAATTGCGAGAAAATACCGGAGGTGATGGAAGTTCAGATTGGTCATGTAGAACGTTATATGAAACAGAAGGACCACTTGCAATATTTGAACTGGATGTAACAGGCCGCAGCGCCTAACCCTTGCTCCGTCAAGGTGTCGGAGCGCCAAATGTCAATTGTGCCCTGGCTGGCGGCCCTTGTGCCGGCATGTCTTGTTCTGGTCGGGTTGTGGCCCCACGCAAACGCTCGCCCGCGCGTGATCGCCGGGGTGGCGTTCGGAGTTGGGCTAGCTGGTTTCTTGGGAGTGCTCGCCCTCGCAGGCGCTGTCGCCGTTGGCGGTCGGTTGGTCACGCCAACCGTGGGATTTCTAGGAGGCGGCATCGGCTTCTACCTTGATGCGCTCAGCGTGACGATGTTCGCGCTCGTGTCGTTCGTCGGCGTTGCTGTACTTCGCTATAGCCGTAACTATCTCGATGGCGATCCGAACCACGGCGCCTTCATTCAACGGCTATGTCTGACGATCGCCGCTGTTCAGATTCTGGTGATTGCTGGCAATCTCGCGTTGCTCATCCTTGCCTGGATTACAACCAGCATCTGTCTCAACCGACTTCTGCTATTCTACACTGACCGCCGAGCCGCTGTCCTGGCCGCGCGCAAGAAGTTTGTTGTCAGTCGCCTCGGCGATGCCTGCCTCATCGGCGCCGCCTATTGCCTCTATCAGCTGTTTGGAAGTCTCGAATATGCAACACTGTTTGTCGGAGCAGCGCAGCTTCAAGGCCCGTCAGATGGATTTGTCACGCTTGCGGCACTGCTGATCGCAGCGGCTGCGCTGCTGAAGTCAGCCCAGTTCCCGCTCCACGGCTGGATTCTCGAAGTGATGGAGACGCCAACGCCGGTGTCGGCCCTTCTGCACGCAGGAATCATCAATGCTGGCGGGTTCCTGGTGCTTCGACTCGCCGATGTCATGTCGCTTTCCGCGCCCGCGCTGTCCGTTCTGGCGATCGTTGGGGGAGTAACCGCGCTCTTCGGCTCGCTCGTAATGCTGACCCAGACCTCAGTCAAAGTCAGTCTCGCCTACTCAACGATTGCGCAGATGGGCTTCATGCTGCTGCAGTGTGGACTTGGCGCGTATGCCGCGGCGCTTCTGCATATCCTCGCCCACTCGCTCTACAAGGCGCACGCCTTCCTCTCATCCGGCAGCGTGATCGACGTTCTGCGCGCCTCGTGGTCGCCAAGTCCCAGTGGCTCGCCCCATCCCGCGCGCTTCGTTTTCGCCCTCTTGCTGACACTCGGTGCGACCTTCGCAGTCAGCTGGGCATTTGGCGCCACGCTTGCCGAAAAGCCCGGCGTCTTTGTGCTCGGCGCCGTACTGATGATGGGCCTGACGCTGCTGGTTGCGAACGCTATAGACCGGCGGCCAAATGCCTACGTCGTCGGACGTGCGCTCGCGTCCGCACTAGTCGTTGGCGCGCTCTATTTCACGCTGCAGGCGGGGACGGAGCATCTGTTCGCAGGTGTGCTGCCGACCACGAAGCCGCTTGCAGGCGCATTTGATTTTGGGATCGTCGCTGCCGTTATCTTTGCTTTTGCAGGCGTGACCTGGCTGCAAGGTCAGATGGGTTCTGTCGTCGCCACCCCTTGGGGGCAAGCAGTCTACGTCCATCTGAGCCAGGGGCTCTATGTCAACACGCTGGCCAATCGTCTGGCGTTGCGCTTCTGGCCGGTGCGCATCAGTGCAGCGAACGCGCCGTGAAGGAGAATGAAATGAGCGTTCAAACATTGACGCGCGGTGATGATGTTTTGGCGGCTGTGCAGACCCGTCTTGTGCTAGATGAAGCCGTGCGTGGCGCGTGCGCGCGCATCGCGCCACTGTGGCCGTTGAAAAACTTCGTGGCCGTCAACCCGTTCCTGGGCCTGACCGACAAGACCTTTGCCGGCGCCAGCGCCTGGCTCCAACGCGTAGCGCGCACCGATATGCTGATGCCACTCGACTCCTTCATTGAGAAGGTCAACGCGGGCCTGATCAGCAGCGACGATCTGATGGTCGCGATCGCGACCGGGCCGAAGGTCGCTGGCGTCGACACGGTGGCCTCGCTCAGAGCCGCCATGTCACGATGTGCGCATGCGCGGCCGACCCCAGCGGTCGTCGCGACGGTGGCGGAAGTTCTTGATCGGCTGGCAGACGGCGATCGCTACGCCTCGCGTACCGCTTTCATGGTTGAAGAGATCTCCAAATGGTGCGCCGCCTATTTCGATGAAGGGCAGGCGGCGTGGAAGGCGCCCTGGCGTGGTCACAAGCCTTACGCGGCCTGGCAGAAAGCCATGCGTCACGATCGAAATCCTGAAACAATGGGAGTGAAGGGCTTTCGCGACACGATCGCGAGCCTGCCGAATGATCCGCGCGACGCCATTCGGCTCATTGTCGACGCGCTGGGCATCCCAGAGCGAGCCTACGAGGACTATCTCTTCCGCGCGCTCTTCGATGTTCAGGGTTGGGCGGCCTATGCGCGGTACCAAGTCTGGGACAATGGGCTCCACGGCCGGGAGGATGATACCCTTGTCGAGCTGCTCGCGATCCGCGTCGCCTGGGGCTATGCGCTTTTTCAGGAGCGCACGGATCCCGCTTTCAGGATCGCTTGGGCGGCCGCTATGGACGACGCTGCGCAGATCCCCAACGATGGCGAGTTGGACACCGGCGACTCGCTAGGGCTGCGGGTTCTACTGCAGCAGGCTTGTGAGATCGCTTATCAACGCCAGCTTGTAGCGCTGCTGGAATGCCCCGCGCCTGCACCGGGGCCTTTGCGGCCAGCGCTGCAGGCGGCGTTCTGCATAGATGTCCGCTCGGAAGTCTACAGGCGTGCGCTTGAATCCGTTTCTGACGATATCCAAACCATCGGTTTCGCGGGATTCTTCGGTTTCCCGATCGAATATGTCCCCATTGGCAACACACGGGGCGGAGCCCAATGCCCTGTTCTGCTCAAACCGAACGTCGTTGTCTGCGAAGCAGTTGCTGGCGCTACCGCCGAGCAGGAGGCGCAAATACTAAGCGTCCGTCTCTTGCGGCGTCGGGCCGTGAAGGCATGGAAGGCCTTCAAGCTGTCAGCCGTTTCTTCGTTTACCTATGTCGAAACGATCGGGCTTTCGTTTGTAGCCAAGATTGCCGGAGACAGCCTGGGCTGGACACGGCCGGTGCCTGATCCCAATCGCGACGGACTAGACGAAAGCGCGGCGCAGCGCCTGGGTCCGCGACTTGAGCCGCACATCGTCGATGGTCGCCAAACTGGTTTCGCGCCCGAAACCCGCATTGCGATGGCAGAAGCGGTTCTCCGCGCGATGTCGATGACCGAGAATTTCGCGCGCCTCGTCTTGTTGACCGGTCATGGCAGCACCACAGTCAATAACCCACATGCCTCGGGTCTGGATTGCGGCGCCTGCGGCGGGCATACGGGCGAGGCAAATGCCCGCGTCGCCGCTGCGATCCTCAATGACCCAGGCGTGCGTCTCGGGCTTGCGGCGCGCGGTATTCAAATACCGGAAGACACCTGGTTCCTAGGGTGTCTGCATGACACGACGACCGACGAGGTGCGCGTCTTCAATTCAGCCAGTGTGCCCACATCACATGCCGGCGAGATGAAGCTTCTCCGTATCTGGCTCGACAGGGCCTCAACCTTGGCGCGGACTGAGCGCGCAGACCTTCTGGGGGTGGCCGACACAGCCGAACGCGATGCTGCGATCATCTCACGCAGCCGCGATTGGTCGCAAGTTAGACCTGAATGGGGGCTTGCAGGAAACGCTGCATTCATCGCGGCGCCGCGCTCGCGCACGGCGGCGGCTGATCTCGGTGGCCGCGCTTTCCTGCATAACTATGACTGGCGAAAGGATGATGGCTTCGGCGTTCTCGAGCTGATCATGACCGCGCCAATGGTCGTCGCCAGCTGGATCAACCTTCAGTATTACGGTTCGACGGTCAACAACCGACTGTTCGGGAGCGGAAACAAAGTGCTTCACAATGTCGTCGGTACATTCGGAGTCTGGGAAGGAAACGGGGGCGATCTTAGAACAGGACTGCCGCTACAATCGCTCCATGACGGAACCAAATGGATGCACGAACCGGTGCGTTTGCAGGTATTCATTGAAG
>JANMWT010000558.1:0-3628 GCA_031394145.1 Alphaproteobacteria bacterium
GCCAGATCGAAGACACCACCTCGGACTACGACAAGGAAAAACTGCAAGAGCGTCTCGCGAAACTCGCGGGTGGCGTTGCGGTGATCAAGGTCGGCGGCGCGACCGAAGTCGAAGTGAAAGAGCGCAAGGACCGGGTTGACGACGCGCTCAACGCCACCCGCGCTGCGGTCGAGGAAGGCATTGTCGCCGGCGGCGGCACGGCGCTCTTCCGCGCTGCGCTGGCGATCAAGGCGCAGGGCGAAAACGAAGACCAGCAAGCGGGCATCGACATCGTCCGCAAGGCGCTGGAAGCCCCGCTCCGTCAGATCGCAGAAAACTCAGGCGTCGAAGGCTCGATCGTCGTCGGCCGTCTGCGCAGTGAGAAGAAGATCTCGTTCGGCTTCAACGCCCAGACCGAAGAATACGGCGATCTGGTCGAGATGGGCATCATCGACCCGGTGAAAGTGGTTCGCGTGGCTCTGCAGAACGCCGCATCGGTGGCTGGTCTGCTGATCACCACGGAAGCTGCAATCGCTGAAGCGCCAAAGAAGGGCGACGGTGGCGGTCACGGCCATGGCGGCGGCGGCGGCATGCCGGACATGGGCGGAATGGACTTCTAGGTCTGATTCTTCCCGTTTTGCTCAACCAGGGCGGCCCCGCAAAGGGCCGCCCTTTTTGCTGGCGGCAGGTCTGGACCTGCCGCCTCGGCCTTCACGCCGCCTCGGCCTTCACGATTTCAGGACCGTTGCGGTCTGAGCCATGCCCAGCAGGGCTGAAACATCAAACCCGGCGCCGCTTTTCAGAAGAGCCTGCGTCGATCCCGCACCGCCTCTGGTCAGTCCATCTGACCGCCGCCGCGTGTGCGAAAAATGTCGCCCGCGATATTATCTGCATATTCAGATAGTGTAATTGTCGTTACGGCAATTGAACGATTTGCAATAATCATTTATCGTTTTCCGAGAAGTTCATCTGGCCGCCCAACCGGACCCCAGGGCGAGCCCCCACAATAGAGCTTCAGAATGCCGAAAGAATGGGGCGGCTCGCCTGACACGAGCCGTCCCGGTTTTTCGTGCTCATACGTGGATCCCTGGGACACGCAATCGACGGTGGGCGAACGCTCGCCTGCGCTGGCCAGACTGACCAAAAAAAAGGCGACGCGTCGAACGCGTCGCCATTTAAAAGGGTCTGATACGAGCGTTTCCTCCCCGAAACGCCAAACCGCCGAAGCAGTTCGCAGTTACATTCTCGCGACATGCGCGTTGAGTCAAGCGGGACCTGACAGATTGGTTATTCTGCAGAGCACAAAATCTCCTTCGCAGAGGCCGCATCGCTTGTTCCGCGAAACGAATTCCGAGCGATCGGCGCTATCGAGCAAGGAGCTTCCCCGCAATCAGGATTTGCCCGATTTGCAGTCGCGCCATGCTCACCTTTGAGTCATCGGCGAGCCGTCAGCGCAGGACGGCCTCAAAGCGTTCGAAACGCCCAACCGTCTCGCGTGTCCTGGCGAGCGCGCGCGCCAGCATCTGGAGTGCGCCAAGCGCTTGCGGCGACCAGTGCGCCCCGAGGCTGGCGACCAGCTGCGCCTCGCTGGCGAGGATCAAGCCATCGCGCAGCACCTTCAGGCCATTGTTGTCGAGCGTGGCGCCCGTGGTGGTGATGTCGACGATCAGCTCCGCGACGCCCGCAGCCGGCGCGCCCTCGGTTGCGCCGGCGCTCTCGACGATGCGGTAATGGCCCACGCCCTCGGCGGTGAAGAAGCGCCGCGTCGAGCGCACATACTTGGTCGCCACGCGAAGCTTGCGTCCGGTCGTCGCTTCCAGGCGCGCGCCGACATCGTCGACATCAGCCATCGTGTCGACATCGAGCCAGCTCTTGGGCGCAGCGACGACCAGATCTGCACGGCCGAAACCCAGCGGCGCCAATAGGTGGGCCACGCGTTCAAGATCGCCGGCCTGCTCGCGCAGCAGATCTTCGCCGCTGACGCCGGCATGGATGTCTCCGGCAATGACGCCCGAAGCAATTTCGGAAGCCGAGAGCAGGCGCACATCGATGTCGGCAATCTCGGCGATGCGCGCCTGGTAGCCGCGCGCACCGCCAAGCGCCTCGATGGTGAGGCCGACGCTGGCGAAGAACGCCTCGGTCTGCTCTTTGAGGCGGCCCTTGGACGGGATGGCGAGTTTGAGCGTGGTCATGGCGCCCGCTCGGCCAGGCGATCGACGCGCAGCGCTGCGCCAATGGCGCTGGCGGTGCGCGCCCCGCCGCTGAGCCGACCGATCAGGCCGTCATAGCGACCGCCGGAGACCAACGGACGATCCGGCGCGGCAGGGCGAGCCAGTTCAAAGACGAAGCCATCGTAATAATCGAACCGGCGACCGGCTTCGGCGCTGAAGACAGCCTGGCCCCAGAATGGCGGCTTCAGAGTGGCGAGGCGCTCCAACCGGCGAGCAAAGACATCGAGGGCGGGGCCGATATCCAGGCCGGCCTCGCGAGCGAACCGTTCGAGCGCCACGACGCTGCCGTCAGCGGGCGCGGCGAGATCGAGATAGGCGACCAGCTGGGATGAAGCCGTCGGGCTCGGCGGCCAATCCGCCGCCTTGTCGCGCAGTCGGGCGATGATCTGTTCAGGGCCACGACCGCCCACCGGTTGCACACCCATCTCGGCAAGCATCTGTTCGATGGCGCGCCTCGCGTCGGTTTCCGACATGACCGCGATGTGCGCGGCAAGCGGGGAGGCCTTAGGATCGCCGGCGACAACCGAGGCGAGCATCTCGCGCGGGCCGCGCCGGCGCGAGAAGGATTTGCGCAGCCGCGCTCGCCATTGCGGCGAAAAGGGCAACGCCTCGACAACCGAACGAAAGAGCGCGACGTCGCCGAAACGCACATTGGCGCTGGCGACCCCGCCTGCCCGCGCCGCCTCCAGCGCGATGGCCGCCGCTTCGGCGTCTTCTTCCGGCGTCCCCGCCGCACCGAACCATTCGAAGGTAATCTGCAGATGCTCGACCGCCTCCTCCGATCCGACCGGCGGCAGGCGATAGACCGGACCGAAGGCGTGGTAGCGCGCCGATGGCAGATCGCCGGAGGCAACCTGGCGCGCGATCGGCGTCGTAAGGTCGGGCCGCAGACAGAGTTCCTCGCCCGCCGCGTCGATAAAGGTGCAAAGACGCGAGCGCACCGCCTCGCCGGAAAGTTCAAGAATGATCTCAGCCGGCATCAGCGTCGGCGGATCAATCCGCGGACCGCTCACTGCAGCGATGCGGGCAAGCGCTGCTTCTGCGCCGGGGAAGGCTGTCACGGCCTGTGTCCAACAATCGAGCGGATGCGCGCCGCCATCTCGGCGCGAGGAGCCTCGAACTGGCCCGGCCGTTCAGCCCGCCAGGCTTCGTTGTCGGTCATGGCTTTTGCCGCTTCTGCGCCGGCCTTGAGGTCCTTGATGGTCACAATGCCCTTGGCGCGCTCGTCGCCGCCGACGATGACCACGGCCGGCGAGCCGCGGCGGTCGGCGTATTTCATCTGCGCCTTCATGCCTGAGGCGCCAAGATAGACTTCAGCGCGCACGCCGGACTTGCGAAGTTCGGCGGCGATCGCGCTATAATCGGCGATCTGGTCCTTATCCAGCACCAGCACCAGCACCGGACCGTCGATCGCGAGG
>JANMWT010000570.1:0-10727 GCA_031394145.1 Alphaproteobacteria bacterium
ACTTGCCCCCCAGCTTGAACACCACGATGGCGGGCGCGCCCTTCGGCGTCGGCGCGGGCTTGCCGATCTTGGTCCGGAAGTTCTGGTAGCGCGACACCATGGCGTTGACGTGGAAGTTCGACAGGCCCGTGACCACCGCCACATACTGTGTCTGGCCGACGCTGTAGGTGATGACGGTGGAGCTCGGGTTGGCGTCCAGCGGCGCGCTCCACAGCAGTTTCCCGTCACGATCGTCGAACGCCTTCAACGCGGGATCGAGGTCGCCGATGAAGACGACGCCGCCCGCCGTGGACAGCGTGGACGTCGAGATCGGCGCGTCCAGGTCATGTGTCCAGCCGAGCTTCTTGCCGCCGAGGTCCATCGCCTGCAGCCGGCCCATCTTGCCGTCTTTCAGTGCGTCCGGGTGATCCGCATCAGATATCTTGCCGCCGGGCGCACTTAGGAGGCTCGAGCCCTGCATGCCGAACTTCTCGCACCACTCCGTCAGGGGCAGATAGAGCAGGCCCGTGCGGGGGCTGTAGGATGTCGGCGGCCAGGCGCGCGCGCCGGACGGGCCCGGACAGTACACCGTCTCGCGCGAAGGATCGGGATAGCGCTGCGGATCGATCGCCTTCACGCCTGTCTTGGGATCGATCGCCGTGACGATGTTCTGCGTGCCGGCGTCGATCGAGAACAGATACTGGCCGGTCGCCGCATCGAGCGCATCGAGAATGCCCATCTTGCCGACATTCATCACGACCTTGCGGTCCTTGCCGCCGACATTGATTGTCGCCAGCGTGCGCTCGAACGCCCAGTCGAGATCCCACTGATCGTTGGGCACGTGCTGATAATACCACTTCAGCTTTCCCGTGTTGGCATCGAGCGCGATCGTCGCGTTGGTATAGAGCGCCTCGTTTGTCACGCCCGGAAGCGTCGAGGGTTTCAGCAGCGGTGCGGTGTCATAGGTCGGGGCGACGCCGTAATAGATCAGGTTGAGCTCGCGATCCCACGTTCCCTGATCCCAGACCGAGCCGCCCGTGCGCTTGTCCAGCGGCAGGTCGTTCCAGGTGTTCCCGCCCGGCGCGCCCGGCCGGGCCAGCGTGAAGAAGCGCCACACTTCTTTTCCGGTATTGATGTCGAGCGCCACGACGTAACCGCCGCCGGGTCCGGCGCTGGCGGTGACGCCCTGGATCACCTTGTCCCCAACAATCAGGGGCGCGCTGCGCAAGTTGAAGACTGTTCGGTTCGTCGCCGGCGCGCTGAGTTCGATGGTGTGATCCCACGCGGTCTCGCCCGTGCGCGCATCGAGTGCGATTAAATGCAGGTCGGAGGTTGGCACGAACACCCGCCCTCCCGAGAGGGCGAGACCCATCTTCATGGTCGAGCCGCCGACCGGCTTGTAGGCGCGCCGCCACAACTCCTTGCCGGTCGTAGCATCCAGCGCCAGAACGAGATCCGGCGCTGTCTGCAGGAACATCACGCCGTCATGGACGAGCGGCGTTGGCATGCTGAGGCCGCCCGGAACCGGCGTGCGCCAGGCCGGCGCCAGGCGATTCACCGTTTCCTTGTTGATGCGCTTGAGCGGGCTGAAATTCTGTCCGTCGTAAGTGCGCCCCCACTGCAGCCAGTCGCCTGGGGCCGGATCGTGGAGCATGACCGGCGAGACGGGATGCAGGCTTGCCAGCGGATCCGCTGGCTTCGCAGCGGCCGACGCCGACGGCGGCTGGCTTGTGACGCAGGATGCTGACGCCAATGACAACAGGGCGCAGCACGCCCCGACCAAAAGCCCACGCGGTGTGCGCATCCAGCTTCTCCCTGTTTGACGTCTGTCTGCCGAGACGATCGCATCAGTCTAGGCGATATGCGCCGAGCGGGAAGCCTGATCTCGCTGTGTTGGCCTTCCTCAGGGGCAAGCTGCCGCCACCTGCGAGCGACCGCTGCACAGGGGCAACTTCCGGCCGCGCTCTACTCTGCCTACTCTGCCGCCTTAATCCGCTGCATGCGGCGGACATAGACATCCGAGAACGGCCGGTCCTGGCGCAGTTCGATCGCCCGGTCGCGGGTCAGTTCGAGCGCGGCGGAAAAGAAACTGGCAGTCACAGAACTCTGCGGCGCCTCGCCAGCGACGTCCGATGGCACGCGCATGCCCTGCACCGAGGTCCAGTCGATCAGCTCAGGCATCATCGCCACCAGACGCCGCCGCGCTGTCTCGAGCGACAGCACGGGTTGACGCTTCACGACGTGGGTGCGTTGCTTCAGCTTGCGCGCATTGATGTCGGCGAAGCCTTTCATCAATTCGTAAAGCGACGTCGTCCAGATCGCTTTGCGCACGATCTTCGAGCGCTCTGGCGCCCCGCGCTGAAAGACATCCCGTCCATCGATGCTTCCGGCATAAAGATCGGCATGGGCCTGGCGCATCGCTTCAAGACGCTTCAGCCGAAAGGCGAGCCGGCCGGCCAGGGCGTCACCGTCGATCTCGTCTTCCGCGAGGGTCTCACGCGGCAGCAACAGTTTCGATTTCAGGAACGCCAGCCACGCCGCCATCAGCAGGTAGTCAGCAGCGAGGTCCATCCGCCGGTCCTGCGCCTCAGCGATAAAGGCGAGGTATTGATTGGCGAGGTCGAGGATCGAGATGTGGGCGAGATCGACCTTCTGGCGCCGGGCCAGGTCCAGCAGCAGGTGGAGCGGCCCCTCGAAACCTTCGATGTCGACCCGAAACAGATTGCGCGCGTCGGCGTCGGCCGCGTCGGCTCCGGCTTGGGCGAGCATGTCGTCGGTCATTGGCCCGTCATGCAGCGGCCGAGCCGGCGTCTGCAAGCAATTTCTCCAGGCGGGCCCAACCCACGGCCCGGTCGAACGGTTTCAGGCCGAGGGTCGCCCGCTCCGCCGCCTGGGCCCGGCGCAGCGGCTCACCGGCGAGGTCCTGGGCGGCCTCGGCCACCTCGGTCATCTCGGCGAAGACGGTGGCGGCGTCCCGCGCAAAACCCGAGCAATGGAGCACGACATCGCAACCTGCCGCCAACGCCCGCTGCGTCCGGTTGGCCAGCGATCCGCCAAGCGCGTTCATGCCAAGGTCGTCGCTCATCAGGAGGCCGCCAAAACCAATCGTTTTGCGAATGACCTCCCCGATGATCGTCGCCGAGAGGGTGGCGCAGGATTTCTCGTCCAGCGCCGGATAGGCGATGTGAGCCGTCATCGCCATCGGCGCATCAGCGACGGCGGCGAAGGCGGCAAAATCCGCCGCCAGCTCGTTGCCGCCGGCGCGCACGATCGGCAGCAATTCGTGGCTGTCGACCTGGGCGCGGCCGTGACCCGGAATGTGCTTGATGACGCCTGCGACGCCGCCTGCTGCAAGGCCGTCCAGCGCAGCGCGGGCCAGCGCTCCTGCCTGCTCGGGCGTCGCGCCGAAGGAGCGGTCGCCGACAATCTGGTGGGCGCCCGGGTGAAGCAGATCGACGACCGGAGCGCAGTCGGCGTGAATGCCCATCGGCTCTAGTTCGGCGGCGATCAGGCGATGGCCGAGCCAGGCAGCTTCCCGTCCCAGGTCCCTGTCGCGTTCATAGATCCGACCATAGCGGGCGGGCGCAGGAAACTCTGGCCAGTTCGGCGGCTTGAGGCGGCGCACCCGGCCGCCTTCTTGATCGATGAAGATGAGCGCCGGACGGCCGATCGCCGCCCAGATGTCGTCGACCAGCTGGCGCACCTGAGCGGGCGAAACGCACGAGCGGCCCATGAGAATGACGCCCCACGGATTGGCGTTCGCCAGCAATTGCGCTTCGTCAGCCGTCAGGGCCGGACCCGATACGGAGAGGATGCACGCCCGAGGTTCACTCATCTGACCATCGTTATGCTTCGCACTGTCTGGGGCGCCAAGTCTTGAGCGAAAAATCTTGAGCGCTGAGTCTGGGGCGCTGTGTCCGGGGCGCTGTGTCCGGGGCGCTATTTTTTGGCCATGAAGCAGGCCCCGCCGGTCGCCTTGATGGCCGCGCAGAAAGCCGCCGCGTCGGAGCTCGTAGCGAAGGAGCCAGCGCGCAGACGATAGACTGTCTTGCCGTTCACGTCTGCCTGGATGACCAGCTTTTCTGCAGCTCCAAGGAGCCCGGGTGCGGCCTTGGCGCGGCGAGACCATTCAGCCTGCGCCGCCGCTTCGGTCGATGGCGCGGCCAGCTGGACGACATAGCCGCCCGCCGCAGCGAAGGCGGGATGGAAGGCGCCGGCGCCGTCAAGCGCGGGAGCCGCAGGAACCGTCGCATCAGCGGTTGCAACGGGCGGGGTCGGCGCGGTTGCGACGGGTTTGGCCGGCGGTCGGACAAGCTTGGCCGGTTTGACGATCGGCGCCGGGCTCGCGCTCACCCGGGGCGCTGGCTTGGGCGGCGTGGTCGACGTCTCAACAGCACTCCGATCCTTCGGCGCAGGCGCCAGCTTGATCGGCAGGCCAGCCGTCGCATCCGTCTTCACGGGCGCAGGCTTGGGCGGCTCGAGTTTTACGGGCGCTGGCGCGATGGCCTCGACCTTGGGCTGAGATTGTGGTGCGGGCTTTGCCGGGGCGACGACTTCGGCGACAGCTTCAGGTCGCACCTCAGGGGTTGTTGCTGGCTCGGCCGGATTTCTGCTCGTCGCGACGCGCTCGAAGACGCTGGCGTCGATGTCGGTTGGTTTGCTGGCGTCGGCTGCCGGCCGCGATTTGAACGGGCCTGCCGAGGCGAGCTCTGGCGTCGGGCCGCCATCGGGCGCGCGCAGCCCGCTGGAATAGGCATTCCACACCACCGCGCCGAAGACGCCGATGACCACCAGCGTGACGACCAGGATCAGCGGCCCACGCTTACTGGCCTCGGCTGTTCGATTGCCGGCCTCGCTGGGCAGCGGTGCGTACTCGGTCTTGCGCCGGGGCGTCGCCTTGCGACGCTCCCGCGGAGCGCGTTCGGTGAACAGGTGCTCGGGCGGGGCATCGTCGTCGGGCATCGGCTCGGCCCGGCGCGGGGCGCGCGCCGGAGCATCAGGCTCGGAGATGGCGCGCTCGGAGGAGGCGCGCCCAAAAACCATACGGTCGAGCTCCCCGTCGAGCGGGCGATCATCCGCTTGGGGCCGGCCGGGAATCACTGAGCGTGGGTATTGCGTCATGGCGGTTGAATCGCAGCTTCCCGCGCCAAGACTGATCTTCCGCCCCGGACCCGGCGCCCGTTTGCCGGAGCGCGCGGAGCAGCCTCCCGGCCGCATACCGCCCCTAGCCTCCATGAACGCAGGGAATTGTTAACGGATTGGAAAGCCGGGCCGAAAGACCGCCTAGCCTCGCCTCAGGCCCAGCACGCGGTGGTGTTCGTCGATGGCGTAAGTGTCGGTCATGCCGGCGATGTAATCGCAGATCACCCGCGCGCGTTTCACCTCATCGGCCGCCGCTTGCGCGCGCTCGCGCCAAGGCGAGGGAAGCCTCGCCGGTTCGGCGAGGAAGGCGGGAAAGAGCTGGCGGACCATCTGCTTGGCCTGGGCCATCATGTCATTGACCTTCTCGTGACGATACATGCGTTCGAACAAGAAGGTCTTGAGAGGCTTCTGGCGCGCCACGATCTCGTCTGAGAAGGCCGCCAGCGGATAGCCGAGCGCACGCACGTCTTCGACCGACTGCGGATTTGCCTTGCCCGCGCGCCGCTGGAATTCGGCGATTAGATCGCGGATCCAGAGGCCGATCAGCCGCCGCACGGATTCCGAGATCAGCCGCCCACGCTCCAGGCCGGGATACTCCTCCATCACTTGTCGAAAGACGTCGCCGACCAGCGGGACGGTCATGATGTCGTCGACGGTGAAAAGCCCAGCCTTCAGCCCGTCGTCGATGTCGTGATTATTGTAGGCGATGTCGTCGGCCAGCGCCGCGACCTGCGCCTCGGGACCCGCGAGGGTGTCGAGCTCCAAAGACTGCAGGGCTTCATAATCCCGGAAGGCGGCGGGGAGGCTGGCGAGGGTCCGGCCGCTCCTCGTTCCGGGCGGATCGATCAGCGGTCCATTATGCTTGATCACGCCTTCGAGCGTTTCCCAGGTGAGGTTCAGACCATCGAAGGTCGGGTATTTGTGCTCGAGTCGGGTCAGCACCCGCAGCGCCTGGGCGTTGTGATCGAAGCCGCCATAGGCCGCCATCACCGAGTTGAGTTCGGTCTCGCCGGCATGACCGAAAGGCGGATGGCCGATGTCGTGCGCCAGCGCCAGCGCCTCGGCGAGGTCCTCGTCCAGCCCCAGCACCCGCGCCGCCGAGCGCGCAATCTGGGCAACCTCCAGTGAATGCGTGAGGCGGGTGCGGTAGTGGTCGCCCTCGTGCGCGACAAAGACCTGGGTCTTCTGCTTGAGCCGCCGGAATGCATCGGCGTGGATGACCCGGTCACGGTCACGCTGGAATTCGGTGCGGGTGGCGCTGGGCGACTCGGCATGCAGCCGACCCCGCGACCGAGCTGGATCACTCGCAAAAACCGCCCTGTTCGGGGCCGAAAACGCCGTCGCCATGCCAGGGGGCTTCCGTTTACTCTCGAGGGTACATATCTCAATCCCCGGAAACGGCCTATGTTTGAGGCTGAAACAGGACTGTAGAGATGTCGGAAGCTTCGAGCATCGATGCAAGCGTGACGCTGAGCCCCTCGGCGGCGAAACGGATCAACAAGATCACCGCCGGCCAGCCGGCCGGCACGATGCTGCGCGTCGAGGTGATCGGCGGCGGCTGTTCCGGCTTTTCCTACCGCTTCGGCTTTGCCAATCAAGCCAATGCCGACGACCTGGTGATCGAGCGCGACGGGGCGAAAATGGCGGTGGACGAAGCCAGCCTGCCCTTTCTTGCCGGATCGGAAATCGACTTCATCGACGAGATCATCGGCGCGTCGTTCAAGGTCCATAACCCGAACGCCACCTCGGGTTGCGGTTGCGGCACGAGCTTTTCGGTCTAGCCCCTAGCTCGCCGGCTCCTGCTGAGCGTTCAAGTCTTCCGGCTTCGGCGCGGGAAGTTCAGGATAGTCGACGATCGACATTCGGCGCGGACGCATCATATGCGCGAGGCCGAGACCCAGCGCGCCAACCACACTCGCTGCGACAATCCCCGCTACGACGATAGGGATCATGAACCCGCCCTCCTCATCTGCTGAAGGGGTGAGGCTGGGTGTCGTCGCTGTCTTCCGTCAACCCGCATAAATTTTCATTTAGGCTGCCATCTTCTTGCCCACTTTCGGCATTGCTCAGCTCCGCGCGGCGCTAGTCGTGTGGGTGGTCGCCGCGATCACGATGATGGAACGCGCGCGAGCGATCGAACTGCGCGTGACGGAAGTGGCGGGCGGTATCGACGACATGGGGCGCTCCGCGACGCGTCTGGTAATAGTAGATGTCACCCGACCCCCAATAGCCTCCCGACACGGGGCCATAGAAGTTGTCGTAATACCCATCATACCAGACGCCGCGATTTTGCCAGACGCCGCGATTTTGGTGGTAACCGCCACCATGATAGCCCGAGGACGCATAACCGTCGTCCGCGCAGGCCGCGAGGCCCAATGCTGCGACGAGAGCAAACAAAGCTGCAAACTTGAGTTTCATCGAAATCGCCTTTTCTCTGCCCGCTAAAACGGACAGGTGGGGACGAGTGTTCCCGTTTTTGCTGCGCCGGTCGCGACCTGCACACCGTTGTGATGGCCGCCCGCAGTTTCGACGCCGTGCGGCCTGAGCCTGCTTTCAGTGACAATCCCAGGTGAACAGGATGCTGCTGAAATTCCGCGCCAGCAGATCAGCGCGACGAATCAGGAAACTCGCCTCGCCGACATCGCCCCACATGAACGCGTCATCCGATCCCACCTGCAACAGGACGCGATCAAAGTCCTGGCCCCCGCCCCGGCCACGAGGGTCCGTCTGTGTGAAGCAAGGATGGCCGCCAACATAGATCCCTTCTTCCGGATCGACCGGCGTCTCCAGCAGCTCGCCGAAGCGGGCCTCGCCGCCGCGCGCCCGCCAGCCCGGCCACGGCTCCTCGATGCGCCAGTCGTCGCGCCCCGGCTTCATCGTGCTTGCGAGGAAATGGACAGCGCGCCCATGCGTCTTGACGTCTTCGTCATGAAAGGGCGAGGTCTCCGCTGGCGGCCCGGGCCGCCGCAAAATGCGCCCGGGCGCGCCGGGATCAGGGACATGGATCACGCGCGCGTCTGATTTCTCGAGGTCGTCGAAATTTATCCCCCAGACATCGTCGTCGCTGATGAAGAACAGCAGCAGGCCGTGGTCGGGATAATCGGGCAGCGGCGGGACGTCCGCGAAATTCACCTGCGCCACGAAGATCATCGCCCGGCCATTGCGGCCAACCGGCCAGTCCTGGCCCGCAGGCAGCCAGGCGCCGCCGCCGAGACGTGAAGCGACGTCGGCTACCGGCGGCGCGTCGCCGACCACCACGTAGGCGCAAGCGAGCGTGTGGTCGGTCTGCCAGCGGATGAGGTCATCGACATCAGCAGCGTTCAGCGGCGGACGCCCGCCGGCGGACCGCTTCATGAACACGGCGCCGTCGGCTCGCGCCCTGGTCCGGGCGCGCCGGCGCCGGACGAGACGGAGGATTTCGGGGACCAGGACCAGAGCGAGGAAAATGGACGCAGCGGCAAGGCCGACCGGATCAAGATGCAAACCCAGAACATTCACGCGCTTGTTCTCTCCCGACGGCTTCCAGTCCGCACCGCTGCGCGTCTATGGTCAAGTCAAAGGACCCCCCCCGCATGAACGTTTCCCAGGCCGTCCGCCAGCGCATCTCGACGCGAGGCTTTATCGACAAGCCGATCCCGCGCGCCGATCTCGCCGGGCTGCTCGAGACGGCGCAGCGGGCGCCCTCAGGCGGCAATCTCCAGCCGTGGAAGACGATCGCGGTTGCCGGCGCCGCAAGGGACGGGATCATTGCGCTCGCCGCCCGCGTGCTCGCCGCCGATCCGATGGCCGTGATCAAGATGGACCGGCCCGTCTATCCTGACCTCAAGTCGATCGATCCGGTCTATGACGTGCGCCGTCGTCGCGTCGGCGAGATGATGTACGAGAAGATCGGCATTCCACGCGAGGACCGCGCCGGCCGCCTCGCCTGGTTCGCCCACAATTACCGTTTTTTCGGTGCGCCGGTCGGCCTTTTCTTCATCATCGACAAGCGCATGGGTCATGGCCAGTGGGCGCACATGGGCATGTACATGCAGACCATCGCCCTGCTCGCCGAAGAACGTGGCTGGGCCACCTGCATGCAAGAGTGCTGGGCGCGCCTGCGCGAGGAACTGCACGAGCTGTTCGGCCTCGATGAGCACCACATGGTCTATTCCGGGATGTCGCTCGGTTGGCCCGACCCGGACGAGCCGGCTAACGCGCTCTATGCCGAGCGCGCGCCGCTGGCCGAGGTTGTGACGTTCAAAGGCTTCGGAGACTAGATCGCCGCATGTCAGCCCGGCTCGCCTTCCGCCTTGCCGTGATCGCAGCTTTGGTCATGCTTGGCATTGGCGGATTGATGGGCGTGACCGCGCCGTCATGCAGGCCCTTGCCGATGACCGCGATGACGGCGTTCGAACTGGCGCGATCGGCGGGCGACCTGTTGCGGATCTTCGGCGCACCGGGCGAGACGTGCCGCGCGCCGCTGGTCGTGCAGCTCGACCATGCCAACGTCCTCGACGCCGCAGGCTATATTCCCGCCTACACCGCCTTCTACGCGCTGGTCTTGTTCGGCCTGGGCCGGCGTGACGTAACGCTCGGCTGGGTCGGCGTGACGGTGGCGTTTGTCTGCGCCATCGCCGACTGGATCGAGGATG
Organism: Alphaproteobacteria bacterium; assembly: GCA_031394145.1. GTDB lineage: Bacteria > Pseudomonadota > Alphaproteobacteria > Caulobacterales > Hyphomonadaceae > UBA7672. The sequence continues at coordinate 9,756 of JANMWT010000570.1, forward strand.
TCGCTCTTTTCCACCTCAGCGTCGCGCCGGATGCGCCGGCGAACTGGCTCTCCCTGCTGATCGCCTTCACCAACGTGAAATGGGTGGGGCTGGCCGTAGCGACGACGGTCGGCGGCATGATGCTGGCGCGACGCGGCGGATTTGGCTGGCTGGGTTTCCTCGCCTGCGCAGCGCCTTTGGTCTCCTCGCTCCGGGCGGTCATCTCACCGGATGCGGCGGGTCAGTATCTCGTGCCCGGCATGGCCGTGGCGAGCCTGGCTCTGCTGGCGGTCGCCGGCGCCGGCGCATTGGCAAAACCAGCGGCGCCCAAGAACTGATCATTCGCCCCGTTGGCTCAGCTCGCCATTGCCGCACCGCCGCCCCACCGCTAGCGTCCGTCTGGTGCCCGACTGGATGCAATCATGACCGACAAAGCTTCGTTCGACCGCCGCCTCCTGCTGCAGACCGGCGCCGCCGCCGGCGCGCTGATGCTCACGCCTTCAGCATTCGCCAAAACCAAAGCTGACGACGACCAGGCGGCGATCCGCAAAGCGGTCGACGCCGGCCATGACGCCACCGTCAAGCGCATCCAGGATTGGATCGCCAACCCGTCGATCGCGGCTGAGAACTTCAAGATGAAGGAAGGCGCCGAATACATGAAGCGCCTCGCCCTCGACGCCGGCTTCCAAGAGGCCGAGGTGATTGCGACTGCAGGCCACCCCGGCGTCTTCGCTACGCTCGATGCCGGGGCCAAGAAATGGATGGGGATCTACTTCATGTACGACGTGAAGCAGTTCGTCCCGTCCGAATGGTCCTCGCCGCCGCTGGAGGGCCGGCTGATCGATAAGCCGGGCTTCGGAAAGGTGATCGTGGGCCGCGGCGCCGTGAACCAAAAAGGGCCGGAAGCCGCCTTCCTCGGCGTGCTGCACGCCGTCCGCTCCGCCGGCACGAAGCCGCCGGTCAACCTGGTCCTGGTGGCCGAGGGCGAGGAAG
>JANMWT010000576.1:0-4555 GCA_031394145.1 Alphaproteobacteria bacterium
CCGGTCGAGCCCATGCAGCCCCCAAGAACGTTCGAGCAGATGACATGGAACCGATTGGTATCGATCGGTCGGCCTGGACCCACCATGGTCGGCCACCAGGCGGCGCGGCCGGTCATCAGGTTGGGGCTGGCGGCATACTGATCGAGGGTGAGGGCGTGGCAGACGATAACCACATTGTCCCGGGCAGGGCTGAGCTCGCCCCAGGTTTCATAGGCGATGTCGACCCGATCAAGCGTGCGCCCGCTATCCAGCCGGAACGGGCGGTCGGGCGAGGCGACGGACAGGATCTTCAGCCCGTCCGCGCCGCTGGTGGAGCGAGCGGGCGGCGTCATCGGCGGGACCTATAGCCCAGGATTGTTCGGGATTGAAGCAACACCCTTCAAGGATGCGGCTGGAACAAGCTTTCCCGCCCCAGAAGAGAGGGGGTGACATAAGATTTTGCCGAGCGCCCAAATGCGGACTAGGCTCGCGCAGCTGGGGAGCGCCGCAAGCACGTTGGAACCCATGGGCGTTGAGAGTTTCCGGGCGGTCGGAGAGGCGGCTGACGATATCCTGATGGGCGCGATCGCCGAACGCTGGCGGATCATGCTCCAGGAAAACGCCGCCGTTGCCGGAGGCGTCGGCTTCAGTCCAGCCAGCGATGCGGCCGCCCTGCGTCGGCTGATCCGTTCGCGCAATACCGGTAATGTTCCGGCCGACACGATTACCCGGATGTGGCGCGCCCTGTCGGGGGACATGATGGTCGCGCGCGGGCTCAAGGCGGTCCATGTGTCAGGCGGTGATGTCGGCGTGCTTCTGCAAGGGGCCCGCGGCTATTTCGGGTTCGGCGCCAACATCCAGATCACAACCGAGATCCGCGAAGCGCTCGAAAAGGCCGATCAGACGCCGGGCGTGCTCGCCTGCGTGCCGTGGCCGGAACATGCCGGCGCCGGCCAGTGGTGGCCGATCCTCAACGAGAACCGCTTCCGCAACTTGGTGATCGTCGCCGGGTGGCCGAGCATGCCAGGATCGCCCACAGCGCCGCCGCGCGTCGCCATCGTGGGTCGCATGCCGGTTGAGCCATCAGGCGAGGATGACATGCTGGCGACCTGCCATGACGATCGCCACCAGACCGAGCAGGTGCTGGCCGCGCTTGGTCTCAAGGCCGAAGTGGCGGCGCGGGCGAGGTCGCTGACGCTGATCCGGATCGGCGAATTCGTTTCGCCCGACGACCGCCGCCTGGAGCTCGCGCGCAAGGCGGGGCTGGACGGACTGCGCATTGTCGGGGTACGGCCTCGGCCCTGAGCCGGCCTGCCGGCGATCCGACCGGACCGCGCTATGACCGACCGTCCCACGCCTCTGCCGCAACTTGCCAGGGTGCAGCCCTATGTTCCGGGCGAGGCGCCAAAGCCAGGCAAGGGCCCCAGCTACAAAATGGCCTCCAACGAGAATCCGCTGGGCGCCTCGCCCCAGGCATTGGCGGTCTATCGCGATCTTGCCGGCCGGGTGGAGATCTATCCTGACGGCGCCGGACATGCGCTGAAGGCCGCGCTGGCCAAGCGCTATGGCCTGGATGCAAAGCGCATCATCACCGGCGCGGGGTCGGACGAGATCTTCCTGATGCTGGCGCGCGCTTATCTTGGGCCAGGCGATGAATCGATCAACACGGCGCACGCCTTCGCCATCTTTGCGATGGTCGCCGAACAGCAGGGCGCGACGTCGGTCATCATTCCGGAAAAGAACTTTACCGCCGACGTCGACGCCATTCTCAAGGCGGTGACGCCGAAGACCAAGTTCGTCTGGCTCGCCAACCCCAACAATCCGACGGGCACCTACTTGCCCTATGACGAAGTGAAGCGGCTGCACGCTGGTCTGCCGAAGACGGTCATGCTGGTGCTCGACGGCGCCTATGCCGAATTCGTCACGAAAAACGACTATGCCGCCGGCATCGAACTGGTGTCGCAGAACGAGAACGTGGTGATGACGCGAACCTTCTCGAAACTGCACGGCCTTGCCGGCCTCCGCGTCGGCTGGGGCTATGCGCCAGCGCATGTGATCGACGCAGTCGAGCGGGTGCGGATGCCGTTCAACGTCAATCTTGTCGCCCAGGCGGTTGCGATTGCGGCGCTGGAGGATGAGGAATTCATCCAAAAGTCGCTCGAGCACAATGCGAGGGAGCTGCCGCGCCTCATCGCCGGCCTGCGCGCCCTTGGACTGGAGGTTGCCGACAGTGTCGGAAATTTCTGCGTGGCGACATTCAAGGATCCGCCGACGGCGGCGGCCGCGCTCGAATTTCTCAGGGCGCGCGGGGTGACCATCCGCGCCCTTGTCGGCTATGGCATGCCCGACCGGCTGCGCATTTCGGTTGGCGCGGTTGAAGGCAATGACGCGGTGCTTGCCGGCCTGAAGGCTTTCCTGGCCGGCAAATGACCGCACCTGTTTTCCAGCGCATCGCGATTGTGGGAACCGGCCTGATCGGCGGCTCGATCGCGCGCGCCGCCCTGGAAAAGAACGCCGCGGGCGCCGTCGATCTCTGGGACCAGAATGCAGCCTCATTGAAGCGCGCTGGCGAAATCGGCTTTGGCGCGCCAGCGCTGTCCCTGGAGGCGGCTGTCGAGACCGCCGACGCCGTGTTCTTCTGTATTCCGGTTGGCGCTATCGGCGCCGCGGCAAGGGCCTCAGCCGATGCGATCAGGCCGGGCGCGATCGTGACCGATGTCGGGTCGGTCAAGGGCAATGTGGCGCGCGACCTGCGCGCGGCGGCGCGACCGGGCGTGCATGTGATCCCGGGCCACCCGATTGCCGGGACGGAGAAATCCGGGCCCGACGCCGGCTTCGCGTCGCTGTTCGAAGGACGCTGGTGTATCCTGACCCCAGACAGCGGCGGCGATGACGCCTACCAGTCGGCCGTCGATCGCCTGGCGGCGTTCTGGACGAAGCTGGGCTCCAAGGTCGAACGCATGGACGCCCAGCGGCATGACATGGTGCTGGCCGTCACCAGCCATATCCCGCACCTCATCGCCTATAACATCGTTGCGACGGCGCACGACATGGAGAGCGTGACCGAAGGCGAGGTGGTCAAATTCTCCGCCGCAGGTTTTCGTGACTTCACGCGGATTGCCGCTTCAGACCCAACCATGTGGCGCGACGTGTTCTTGAACAACCGCGACGCCGTTCTCGACGTGTTGGGCCGGTTTGACGACGACCTCACGGCGTTGCGCAAGGCCATCCGCAATGGCGACGGCGAGACGCTGTTCAACCTGTTTACCCACGCCCGCGGAATTCGCCGCGAAATCATCGACGCAGGGCAAGATACCGCTGCGCCGAACTTTGGCAGGGACGGTTCCGACAAGGCGGGTGAGACAAAAATCTGACGCCAGCCCAGTTTTCATGTCGGCAAGCCCCTGGGTCGTTCGTCTTTCAATCACCAACGCGGCGTACGAGGAGCGAGAGATGGCCAAAAGCGCAAGACCGATCGCCGGGACGCCCGAAAATCCCTGGACGCTCAATACGCCGCCCGGCGGCTCGGAATTCACCGCCTGGCGAGATCAGGCGGCCGACCCGCCGGCGCTGGTGGTGCAGGTTGGGACCACCCAGCTGCGCTATCACCTGCGTTGCATCGAGAATCTCCACGCCATGCTCAAGACGCATGGCGACTGGATGGCGCTTGGCGGCGCGGATGAGCAAAAGCCAGCGCCGGCAGGTTCAGTCGAAGCCTGGGGCCGCGACCCCGGCAATCCTGTCAAGGGATGGTATGGGCTCCGAAAGGGCTATCGCGGCAGGTTCGGCGTCTACCTGCCGCCGGTGCTCGAAGCGCTCGGCCTCGCCGAAGTCGAACACAATCCCCGCAACAATCGGATGCGGGCAAGCTAGCGCAAGCGGCTCAGCCTGCGCCTTCGGCTCCCTTTGTCACCGTCGACGCCTTGCCGGTGTTAGCGGCGGCAGCGTTTGCAGTGCCGGCGTTTGCGGTGGCGGCGTTTGCAGCGGCAGTGTTTGCCGCGACATCTCTTTTGCTCTGGCGGGTTCGGCCCTCGGCAACCAGCCGCGCCGTCGCCGGCGCAAGCGCATCGCGCAGGCGTTTTGTGAATTCGGCGCGCTCCAGTCCGGGTTCGATCGGCGGCAGGCATTCAAACACCATCACCCCCGGACGGCGAAGGAAGTCAGACCCGCGCCAGCACAAGCCGGTGTTGAGGGCGACCGGAACGCAAGGCGCTGCAAGCTCACGATACATCGCAAAAGCTCCGGCCTTGAGGTCGGTCGGCGCATCGACGTCCTGACGCGTTCCTTCCGGGAAGATCACCATCGGCCGGCCCATGTCGGCCTGACGCTTGGCCGCCGCGAGCATCAGCTTCATCGTCTTGAGGCCGCCGCCGCGATCGATCGCGACCATGCCGGCGCGTTCGGCATAGAGGCCGAACACCGGCATGCGTAACAGCTCGCGCTTCAACACAAATGCCGGGTCCTGCAGGAACAAGAAGGGCGCGATGGTGTCGTAGGTGCTCTGATGCTTCATCGCGATAACCGAAGGGCCATGCGGCACATTCTCGAGCCCGCGGAATTCGGTGCGGATGCCGCA
>JANMWT010000340.1:0-4244 GCA_031394145.1 Alphaproteobacteria bacterium
GGGCGCCCTGGACGGCGTTATCGAGCAGCTGAAAAGTCTTGGGATCGCCCTCTAGGAGACGTTTGCGCAGCAGCTCGAGACTGCCCAGCACCGCTGCGAGCAGGTTGCTGAAGTCGTGCGCAACGCCGCCGGTGAGCTGGCCGATCGCCTCCATCTTCTGCGACTGGAAGAAGGCCTCGCGGGCGGCGTCGAGCTGTCGCTGGGCTTGCATGCGCTCGGTGATGTCTCGCGTCACTTTTGCGTAGCCAATGATCTCGCCGGCGTCGTTCCGGATGGGATCGATGATGACGCTCGCCCAGAACTGGGCGCCATCCTTGCGGACGCGCCAACCTTCCTTCTCGAACCTGCCCTCCTCGCGCGCCGTGCGGAGCGCGCGCTCGGGTTCGCCGGCGCGCCGATCCTCGTCGGAATAGAATTTCGAGAAGTGCTGACCGATGATCTCGGCGGCAGCATAGAGCTTGATCCGTTCAGCGCCCGCGTTCCAATTCCGCACATATCCGCCTGGATCGAGTGTGTAGATGGCGTAGTCGGTCACTGAATCGATCAGCAACCGATAGCGGTCATCGCCGATCGGCAGCCTTGGGGGCAAGGTATGTCCCTCCCCACGCCCGTCTACCCGTTCGTCTACCCGTTCGTCTACCCGTTCGTCCACCCGTTCGTCCACCCGACCGTCCACCCGACCGTCCATCTGAAAAATCGATCCCGCAGCCGCGTCATGGCCGGCAACTCCCAACACTCAAATCCCGCATTTGAGATAGGGCAATCTCCGGTTGCGGCAATGATCTACGCGAAGTCTTGAGACTTGACTGCACGCCCTGGGTGATCGGCTCGGGTTGGCGCGCCGGTCGCCGCCGATGCGGCGCCGTTCCGCCTCCGTTCATCTTTGGCTGGCTAGTCCAGTCTCGGGAGGACTGGCTCATGCGCGACTTGCGCCCCTTACGCTTGAAACTGGCGGTTTTGGCCGCCGTCTCGCTGCTGGCGCTCAGCGCTTGCGAGACCATCGCCACGCCTGAGCAGATGGAGGCGAGCGACTGGCGCGCCGCCTCCCAGGTGGACAACCCCACCGCCTATGAGGCCTACCTCCGGACCTGGCCCGACGGCCCCAATGCAACCTTCGCCCATCAGCGCATCGACCAGCGCATCGCAGCCGAAGGTTCGGCCTGGGGCGAGGCCCAGCGCGTCGACACCGAACAGAGTTATGCTGGATTCGTCCGCCAGTTCGCCTGGGGAGCGCACGCCAACGAGGCGGTGAAGCTTCGCGACCTTAAGGCGGCGCCGCGCCTCGCCGCCGAGGAGCGCGCCCAGTGGGAGGACGCCCGCCGGCGTGATTTCATTGACAGCTACGAAGCCTTTCTCAAGGCCTGGCCGGCAGGCGCACATGCCTCGGATGCGGGCCGACGCCTCGATGTTCTGTGGAAGACCGACCAGGGCGCTTTCGTACGCGCTGAGCGATCGGGATCGCCGATCGAAATCGAGAATTTCATCCGCGAGTATCCGCGCTCGGTCTATGTCGCCGAGGCGCGGCAGGCGCAGGCGGACATGCAGCGGGCCGACGATGATCGCTGGCGGCAGGCGATCCGGGTCAACTCGCTCGATGGCTATGACGACTATCTGCAGGATTTCCCGTGGGGGGATCACCGGAGCGAGGCCGAGCGCGCCATCTCTGACCTACATCGCCAGGATTATGCCGCGTGGGCCTTCGCCCTGAGCCTCGACAATTACGACGCCTTCTACGATTACCGCCTGCGCTACCCCTGGGGCGTCTACTACAATGAAGCCTGGACCCACATGGGCCGGTTCCGCGACCATGATCGTGATCATGATCATGATCATGACGGACGGGATCGTGACGGGCGGGATCGTGACGGGCGGGATCATCGCTCAGATCGCCCTTCCAATAGTGGAAGCGGCGGCGGGGGCGCCAATCACGGACCCGGATCTGACGCCTGGCCTGGCAACGCATCTGGCAACGGTTCCGGCAACGGATCCGGCGGCGGCCAGGGCGGCGGCCAGGGCGGCGGCCAGGGCGGAGCTCCGGGCGGGTCGCCGCCGCCGCGCCCGCCCAACACCCACGCTGGCGTCGGGCCCGGTTCAGCAGGAGGCGCCCCACCGCCGGTTGACCGGCCGGTCAATCGACCGGGCCAGCCCGCCCAGCCGCCTCCACCCCCGCCGCCGCGCGACCGCCAGAACGACGTCCGCGGCAACACCGAGGTCAACTAGCCCGCCTGGAAGCGCCCTCGGGCGGACCGATGGCCGCAACCCGATCGGCTGCGGCGCGCCGACGTGCCTGGAGCGCCGAACCTCGTGAAACTCTCGCTGATCGGTCTATGTTCTTGCTGCAAATTCATGCGGCGACGGGGTGCATGGGCTCTAGTATCAAGACGACTGGGCAATCAGGTGGGCTGGCTGCGCGTTGGTATCCCCAGGGTGAGAGTGTGTTTCAACGCCTGCACTCGCTGCGCGACGGGAAGACGAGATGACTGACAACCGTCCGGCTTCTGAGCCGGCCTACAGCCCGATCGCGACGTGGGCTTTCTGGTGGCCCATCCTCCTGCGCTCCACACTCACCCTCGGGGTGATGGGGATCGTGACGGTGGGGATGCTGTGGAACACCCTTTTTTCGCAGATGCCGACGCTGCCTTCGAAAGATTCGCTGTGGGAAATGAACCGCGAACCGGCGATCGAGTTCGTCGATATGAAGGGTGCGACCATCGCCACCCGCGGACCGCGCTATGGCCGCGCGGTGAAGCTGGCGGACCTGCCGCCGCACGTGGTCAACGCCTTCATTGCAGCCGAGGACAAGCGCTTCTTGACCCACCAAGGCGTCGACGCCGTCGCCATCCTGCGCGCGACGCTGTCCAACGCCCGCGCTGGCCACACGGTTCAGGGCGCGTCCACGATCACGCAGCAGCTGGTGAAAAACCTCTTCCTGACGCCCGATCAAACCTTGAAGCGCAAGGCGCAGGAAGCGCGCCTCGCCTACGATCTCGAAACCTTGCTCACCAAGGATGAGATCCTTCAGCTCTATCTCAACCGCATCTACCTCGGCGCCGGCGCTTACGGCCTGGATGCCGCCGCCCACACCTATTTCAACACCACACCGCAAGACCTCACCATCGCCGAGGCGTCGATGCTCGCTGCCTTCCCCAAGGCGCCGTCGCGCTTTGCCAACACCGCAGAGACCCCGGCGGCCAAGCAGCGCCAGACCTATGTGATCGACCAGATGGTCGACGCTCGCTTCATCACAACCGAGCAAGGCGCTGCCGCGAAGAAGCAGACGCTTCACTTCGCGACCGACGCGCCCGACGCCTTTGGCGGCCACGCCCTCGATTACGCGTTCGAGCAGGTCCACACCCTGCTCGCCAATCCTCCAGCCGACCTGGTGGTGCAACTCACCCTCGATCTCGACACCCAGAAGCAGGCGCAGATGGCGGTCGAGAGCGGACTCAAGGAGATGGGTGAGGCCAAGCATGCATCGGAGGCCGCCGCCATCCTGATCGATACGAGCGGGGCAATCCGCGCCATGGTCGGCGGCAAGGACTACAACACCTCGCGGTTCAATCGCGCCGTCCAGGCGCGCCGGCAGCCGGGGTCTTCGTTCAAGATGTTTGTATACGCCGCCGCGCTGGAAGCCGGCCTGCGGCCGAATTCGGTGCGTTATGATGAGCCCATCTCGATCGGAAACTGGCGTCCACGCAACTATGGCAGCGGCTATCGCGGCGCGGTCACACTCTCGGAGGCGCTGGCCGAATCGCTGAACACCGTCGCCGCCGAAGTCGGCGACGAGATCGGCATGGACAAGGTGACGGCGCTGGCCAAACGGTTCGGCATCCGAACCCAGCTGCACAACTATCCCTCCGTCGCGCTCGGCTCAGATGAAGTGACGCTGCTCGACATCACCACCGGGTATGGCGTGCTGGCCAAGGGCGGGCTGCAGATGGCCCCCTTCCTGGTCCAGACCATCTCCAATTCGCGCGGTGATATGCTCTATCAGCAGCCGGTGAAAGTAAGCCCGCGCATCTATGACGAGAAGCTCGGCGAGGACCTGACCGGGATGTTAAACCGCGTTGTTGTCCAGGGCACCGGTCGCGCCGCGCAGGTGCCTGGCTGGGACGTCGCCGGCAAAACCGGCACGTCACAGGATTGGCGCGACGCCTGGTTCATTGGCTACACGACCAAGTATGTCGGCGGCGTCTGGGTCGGCAATGACAACGACAAGCCGATGGTGAAGGTTACGGGCGGGG
>JANMWT010000343.1:0-8715 GCA_031394145.1 Alphaproteobacteria bacterium
CCTTGAATTCGGCCATGGTGTGGTCCTTGCCGTCCGCATCGACGAAGGAGGAGGCTGGCAGGTCAACCTTCTTGGTCAGATCGAGTTCCTTGAGGTCGCCGGTCGCGAAGCTGTTGAGGCTGGCGATGGCGATCGGCTTGACGGCCGCAGCGTCGGCAGGTTTTGCAGCGGTATGGCTGTCCGGCTGGCATCCCGCGGCGAAGAGTGCGAGAAGGCCCACGGCGGCGGACGGAAAGCGGTTTTTCGGCTGGCCAGTCATGTCGCGATCCATCCTGCGGCTTAAGGGAACAAGGGCGCTCGGAAGACAATGACCAAACGGCCCGATGGTCAACAAATGTGGGGCGGACGCTTCTCGGCGAAGCCCCATCAGGTCATGGAGGCGATAAACGCCTCGATCGACGTGGACAAGCGCCTAGCCGAGGAGGACATCGCGGGCTCGAAGGCGCATGCCGCCATGCTTGCCAAAACCGGCGTCTTGTCGAAGGTCGACGCCGCAGCGATCGACCAGGGCCTCGACCAGGTGCTCGAGGAAATCCGCTCGGGAAAACTGAGCTATTCCAAGGCCCTCGAGGACATCCACATGAATGTGGAATCGCGCCTCAAGGAAATCATCGGCGAACCCGCCGGCCGGCTGCACACTGCCCGCTCGCGCAATGATCAGGTGGCGACCGATTTCCGGCTCTGGGTCAAATCTGCGTGCGCCATGCGCATCCGCCAGATCGAGGCGCTGATGCAGGCCCTCCTGGTGCAGGCTGAGGCGCACGCCGCCAGCGTCATGCCGGGCTTCACCCACCTCCAGAGCGCCCAGCCGGTGACCTTCGGCCATCACTTGCTGGCCTATGTCGAAATGCTGTCGCGCGACCATGGCCGCTTCCGCGACGCCATCGCGCGGATGGATGAAAGCCCGCTGGGCGCAGCAGCGCTTGCCGGCACCGGCTTCCCGATCGACCGCGACATGACGGCCAGCGAACTTGGCTTCCAGAAGCCGATGGCCAACTCGCTTGATGCGGTGTCGGCGCGCGATTTCGCGCTTGAAGCGCTCGCCGCGGTTGCGATCTGTGCGGGGCATCTCTCGCGTCTGGCCGAGGAGATGGTGTTCTGGTCCTCGGCGCAATTCGGCTTCGTGCGTCTCTCCGACGCGTGGTCGACTGGCTCTTCGATCATGCCGCAGAAACGCAACCCCGACGCTGCCGAACTGGTGCGCGCCAAGACCGGCAAGGCGCTCGGCGCGCTGGTCGGATTGTTCACCATCATGAAGGGCCTGCCCCTCGCCTATTCGAAGGACATGCAGGAGGACAAGGCGCCGACCTTCGAGGCGTTCGATGCTCTCGACCTCTCGCTGCAGGCGATGGCCGGCATGGTCGCGACGATGACGCCGAACGTCGAGCGCATGCGCGCCGCCGCCGCGTCCGACTTCTCGACAGCCACCGACCTCGCCGACTGGCTGGTGCGCGAACTCAACATCCCGTTTCGCGAAGCCCACCACATCACTGGCGCAGCGGTGAAGGCGGCCGAACAGGGGGGGCTTGCCCTGACCGATCTGCCGCTGGCCACGTTTCAGGCGATCGAGCCGCGGATTACCGACAAGGTCTTTGCAGTGCTGACGGTTGAAGCCTCGGTCGCCAGCCGCCAGAGTTACGGCGGCACCGCGCCGGTGCGCGTCCGCGAACAGGTTGCGGCGTGGAAGGAGAAACTGACATGACGCGCGCCCTTCTGCTGGTTTGCGCGGCGCTCGGCGCCGCTGGCGTACTTTGCGGCTGCGGCCTGCAGGGCCGGCCCGAGCGGCCGGTTCCGTTGTGGGGCAATCCGCCCAATGAAGGTCCGAAAGATCCGCGTGTGCTGAAAGCCGAGCAAGACAGGTCCAACGCCGAGAAAGCAAGGAAGAAGGCCGAGCAGGACGCCGAACGCGCCAAGCGCGCCGCCGACGCCGCGGCGACGCCGGCGCCCTCAACCGCGACACCCGCGCCACAATAGCCGCCCAGCCAGGCCCTCACGTCCATGCACCATTTTGACTACCGCAACGGCGTCCTCCATTGCGAAGGCGTCTCGCTCGAGACCCTGGCGCGCGAGGTCGGCACGCCGACCTATGTCTATTCTGACGCAACCCTGCGTCGTCACTATACCGTGCTGGCCGACGCCTTCGCCGACGTCCACTGCCTCATTGCCTACGCCGTGAAGGCCAACTCCAATCTTGGGGTTGTCGCGACGCTCGCCGCACTTGGCGCCGGGGCCGATGTCGTTTCCGGCGGTGAGCTCAAGCGAGCGCTGGCGGCCGGCGTGCCGGCGAACCGCATCGTCTTCTCTGGCGTCGCCAAGACCGAAGCCGAGATCGAGCTGGGCCTCGAACAGGGCATCCACCAGTTCAACGTCGAAAGCCTGCCCGAACTGCACCGTCTGGCCCGGGTGGCCCGGCGCATGGACAAAACCGCGCCGATGGCCTTCCGCGTCAACCCGCATGTCGAGGCTGCCGGCGGCCACGCCCATATTTCAACCGGCGGCGCCGGCGACAAGTTCGGCATCGCCTGGCACGAGGCGCCGGCCTTCTACGAGGTGGCGCGCCAACTGCCCGGCGTCGATCCGGTCGGCGTCGGCGTTCACATTGGCAGCCAGATCTTCCGCCTGGCGCCCCTGCGCGAGGCTTGGACCAAGGTAGTGGCGCTGGTGCGCCAGTTGCGCGAGCGCGGCGTCGGCATTTTGCGTGTCGATTTTGGCGGCGGCCTCGGCGTGCCTTACAAGCCTAGCGACGACCCCGACAGCCCGGCCCTCTACGCGGCCCAGGCCCGCGAAGTTCTGGGCGACCTCGATGTTGAGCTGATCCTGGAACCGGGACGGTTAATCGCCGGCAATGCCGGAGTTTTGATCACCCGGATCGAGTACGTCAAAGAGCGGGATGGCCGGACCTTCGTCATCCTCGATGCAGGCATGAACGACCTGATCCGCCCGGCCCTGTATTCGGCTCATCATGAGGTTATCCCCGTGCTGGAGCCTGCAAGCGGCGCATCCCGAGCGCCTGTGGACCTGGTGGGTCCGGTCTGTGAGAGCACGGACCGCTTCGCCAAAGACCGGCCGATGCCCCCGCTGGCCGAGGGCGAACTGGTCGCTTTCATGACCGCCGGGGCCTACGGCGCCACACTCTCGTCCCAGTATAATACCAGACCGCTGGTTGCCGAGGCGCTGGTTCGAGGCAATGATTATGCGGTCGTCCGGCGCAGGCCGACGTTTGAGGACATGATCGCCCTGGAAAGGGCGCCGGATTGGATCTCTGGTGGCTGACGGTTTTGGTCTGAGGGAACAGCTCGACGCTCGCATCGCGACGACGCGCCGATCTCTCGTCTATCCGGCCGTGGTCACGGCTGTCGGTCCGGCCGCCCTGTGGGCCGCCGCCTTCGTGATCTTCTGGCTCAGCGGCCTCAACCAGCGGCTCCCGGCCGAGCTGCAGGCCGCGATCGGCATTCTGTTCTATCTTGGCCTCGCGCTCTGCATCTGGGCCGGCTTCCACCTTTGGCGGCCGCCGGCCGACCAGGACGCCCGGGACCTGATCGATGAAGGCATCGAAGGTCGCCCGCTCAGCGTTTGGACGGACCGCCCGGCCCGCGCCGACCATCTCACCTGGAAACTCTGGGAAGCCCACCGCGATCGCATGGCCGCCCTCGTGGCAGGCTCGCAAAAGGTCAGCGTCGCCAACCGCTGGAAAGACGCCGACCCGCTCTATCTGCGAATGATCGTGCCGGTGGCGGTCATCGCGCTCGCCCTGTTCGCCGGTCCGCAGCTGCCCGAGCGTCTGGGCAAGGGTCTGGCGCCAGACGTCGGCACCCTCTTCGGCGCCAACAAGCTGAAGGTCGAAGCCTGGCTCACCCCGCCTGCCTATACCGGTGATGCGCCGTTCGTGATGACGCCAGGCGAGACCGCGAATGTCGCCCAGGGTTCGGAAGTCACCTTACGCGTCATCTCGCCCGGCAAGCCGAGCGTCAGGATCATTCCGCTGAACGGCGCCAGCGCCACCCTTCGACCCGGTCCGGGCATCGACGGCGCCTATGAAACGAAGATCAAAGTCGATCGCGCGATGCGCGTCTCGGTCCGCTTCTGGGGCGAGCGGGCTTCCTTCCCCTTCACCGTCAAACCCGACAAGGCGCCCACTGTCGCGTTCGTCGCGCCGCCGAAACTCGGTCAAGGCGACCACACCGAATTCCAGTGGAAGGTCGGCGACGACTATGGCGTGACCAAGCTTGAGCTTGTCGCTCGCATGGCCAACCCGCCCAAGGGCGCCGAAAAGGTCGAAGAACTGGTGCCCGTCGAGACCACCTCGCTCGACCCCAAGGAAGAAACCGGCTCTTACAGCCAGGATCTGGTGCGCCATCGCTGGGCCGGGCTCGACGTGATGGTGAAGCTGCGCGCCACCGATGCGGCAGGGAATACCGGGGAGAGCAAAGAAGTCGCCTACAAGATTCCCGAGAAGATTTTCTTGCAGCCGATCGCCCGTTCGGCGCAGGAAATTCGCGCCACGCTGCTGCGCGAATGGCGGCCCTACTCGCCGCCGGACAAGAACGACCGGTTCTCGCGCCAGCACGGCCCCGGCCTCGACGCCTTCGCCGACGCCGAAGCCTCGCGGATGCGCTATGCGCCCGAGGGCGTCAAGATGGCGGCGCTGATGCTGGATGCGCTCACCTACAAGCCGGAGGGCTATTTCGAGGATCCCGTGTTGTTCATGGGACTGCGCAACGCCCGGGCGATCATCGAGGCGGCGCGCGGCAGGGACGAGGCGGAGGAATCCGGCGACCTCCTGTGGGACATCGCCCTGCGCGCCGAATATGGCAGCCTCGCCGACGCCAAGTCCGCGCTGGATGCCGCGCGGCGCGCGCTTGAAGAAGCGCTGCGCAACGGCGCATCCGAGGAAGACATCAAACGGCTGCTCGACATGTACAAGCAGGCAGTCGAAAACTATCTCGCGGCCGAGATGGCCGACGCGCTGAAAAATGGCCGCGTCACCCAGGGCGATGGCCAGCAACAGGCGCAGGGCGGCGGCAAGCCGCTGGGCGATGATGAGCTGCAGCGCATGCTCGATGCGCTGACGGACCTGTCCGAGACCGGGGCGCGCGAACAGGCTCGCCAGCTGCTGAACGACATGTCGAAAATGCTCGACAAGATGCAGAACATGCAGCTGCAAGTCGGCAAGGGCGGCGCCGGTCAGCAGCAGAACGGACCGATGAGCCGGGCGCTCAACAAGGCGCTGCAGGAGACCAACCGCTCGCTCAACGACCAGCGCGACCTCAACGACCAGACCGACCAGGCGCAAAAACAGGGCAGCAACCCACAGCGCAACCAGCAGTTGGCCGATCAGCAGAAATCGCTGCGCGAGCGGCTCGAACAACAGCAGCGCTCGGGCGGCGGACAACCGCAACAAGACCAGCCGGGCGGCGGCCAGCAGGGCCAGCAGCCAGGCCAAGGTCAGCAAGGCCAGCGGCCAGGACAGGGTCAACCGGGCCAGCAACCGGGACAAGGCCAACCTGGCCAGCAGGGTCAACCGGGTCAGGGCCAGCGGCCGGGACAAGGTCAGGGGCAGCCAGGCGGTCAGCAGCCCGGACAGCAGGCCGGCCCCGGTCAGCAACAGGGGCCGAACGGCCAGCGCAATGCTCCAGGCAATGGCGCAGGCGGACCACCTGGGGTTCAGGCGGACGGCCGGCTCGGCCAGGAAAACGGCGAAAGCCGCCGCCTGCTCGCGCGCTCGCTCGACGCCATGAAACGCGCCGAAGCCGCCCTGCGCCGCGGCGACATCGAGGGGGCGCGCCGCGCCCAGCAGGAAGCCATGGGCTCGCTGCAGGATCGCTCGGCCGAACTTTCACGTCTCGCCGACAACTCTGATCCCGACGCCCAGAAGGATCGCGACAAGCGCGACATTCTTGGCCGGCTCAGCGATGGCCAGAGTGGCTATGGCGACAATGTCAAAGTGCCCGATGAGATGGAGCGTCAGCGCGCCCGCGACATCCTCAACGAGCTTCGCCGCCGCGCCGGCAACCGGCTGTCGCCGGCCGAGGAGCAGGAATACCTGCGCCGCCTGCTCGACCGGTTCTGAGTATCTACCCCCTCACCGCACCAAGATAGGGCAGCGAGCGCCATTGGCCGGCGTCATCCATGCCGTAGCCGACGAGATAGCGCGACGGCGCATCGAAGGCCCAGTCGTCGAGACCCTCTCCGACCGCGTCGGGCTTGCGAGCGAATACGCAGCTGAGAACGTCGCTGGCGCCCTTGGCGAGGAGATGGGTGCGCGCAAACGCGATGGTGCGGCCACTATCAAAGACATCGTCGAGGATCAGCACGCCGCGATCGGTGACTGGCCGCGAGATGTCGGCGCGGACAACGATGCGGCCCGAACTCTCGCGCTCATCGCGATAGCTTTCGAGCCACAGCGCATCGAAGCCGATATCGACGCCGCGCGTCGACAGGGCGCGCAGAAGATCAGCGGCAAACGGCGTGGCGCCGAGCAGGATGACCACCGCCGTCCAGGTTCCCGAAGACAATCGCGGCGCGAGGCGATCAGCCAGACGCTCGATGCGTTCGCCAATCTCTGCGGCGGTGAGCACAGTATCGAAAGCCGGATCAGTGATGACCCGCCTCCTGGGCGGCCGCTTGTGGCGCCAGCGACGTTGCAGGCTTGACCCCGGGAGCAAGCGCCGGCTTCTCCTCTGCGCCGTCGCCCAATCTCCAAGGCGGGCTCTCGACTGCGGCGGCTCGGGGCGCCGCCGGCGCCGTCGGATCACCCGCCGCTGGCGCTGCAGGCTGCGCGCCCTCTGGCTTCTTCTCCGGCGGCTGGATCTGGTCGTGGCCGACAGCCGTCGCCTGTTCCGGTCCGGCGCCCGATGCATCGGCAAAGCTGACCGCCAGTCGCCAGGTCTCCAGCGGCGGCGCCACGATCCGCGAGGTGAAAGGCACCGTCTCGCCCGGAGCGATGAAGGGCACGCCGAGGCTGTCGTTCCAGGAGTGGATTTCCTTGCCCTTCTCGTCCCGCAGGCTGACGCGCACCTGTGGGGAGGTGCGCCGCGCCTTGCTCTTGTTGATCGCCGATCCTGTGACCGTCAGCACCGGCGTCGTGCCATCGAAGGAGCGCTTGGCGCCGACGTTCACGAGTTCGACGCCGAAGCGGTTCACGTCCAGTCCGACGCTGCGATAGATCGAGGCGGTGCGTGGCCAGGCTTCGACGACATGATTGCGCAGCGCCACCGCGGTTCCGGCGACCGAGGCGAACAGCAGAAAACCAACCCCCCAGCCCATGACGCTCGCCATCACGCGGTTGCGCTTGCGCTTGGCGTGCTCGCGGGCCCGGTATTCTGAATGTGGACCGGTGCGCGAGGCCGAGTTGACCGCCGCTGTCTGGCGCAGGCGTTCGACCTGTTCGCGGGTCAGGCCGGTGTCATCCGCCCCGGTGACATCCCCGTCATCCTGGACCTTGGCGAACCAGGAGTGGCCGCACGAGGCGCAGCGCACACGTCGGCCTTCCTTGCCGACGGCTGAATCGTCAGCAAAGTATCGCGTGTCGCAGGACGGGCAGACTAAAATCATCTGGCTATGGGAATCACGAGCCGGGTTAATATAGTCCAAGCGGGGACCATTTCCTAAGCGTCAACCCAGCACCAGGATCCGATGCGAGAGCGCGACGACAGCCTGGATCAACCTGCCGTCCGATTCGAACGGGTGAACCTGTCTTACGGGCCAGAAAATGACGTACTTTCAGACGTCTCGATCAGCTTGAAGCCCGGATCCATGACCTTTCTGACCGGCCCGTCCGGGGCCGGCAAATCGAGCCTGCTCAAACTGGCCTATCTGGCGCTCCGCCCGACAAGCGGACGGGTTTCCCTGTTTGGGGTCGACACCAGCCGGCTGAAGCGGCCGGAACTCGCCAGCCTGCGCCGCCGGGTCGGGGTGGTGTTTCAGGAGTTCCGCCTGCTCGACCACCTGACCGCCTATGAAAACGCCGCCTTGCCGCTCCGGGTGTCCGGAGAGAACGAGAAACGCTATCGCAAGGATGTCGAGGACCTGCTGCGCTGGGTCGGCCTCGGCGACCGGATGGACGCCAAGCCGGCCACCCTGTCGGGCGGGGAGAAGCAGCGTGTGGCGATTGCGCGCGCTGTCGTCGTCAAGCCCGACTTGATCATCGCCGACGAACCGACCGGCAGCGTCGACGATGAAATGGGCGGCCGTCTGATGCGTCTGTTCCGTGAGCTCAACAAGCGGCTCAACACCACGCTGCTGATCGCCACGCATGATCTTGCCATGGTCCGCGAAGCGAAAGCCGATGTGCTGCGCCTGGCCGACGGCATGGTGGTGCGCCAGCCGGCGCCCGTCGAGCCGGCTGAGGTCGGAGCGCCATGAGCGCCCCTTCGCCGCTCCTGCCACGTCAGGACATGCGCGAGGCGGCGCTGTTCTTCGTCGTCAGCGCGCTGTGTTTTCTTGCGGCGCTGTCCGGGCTCTGCGCGCGGTCGGCCTACGCTGCCGCCGATGCTTGGACCGACCGCGTCACCGGTCAGATCACCATCCGCGTCAGAGGCGAGGATGCAGCTGCTGCGCGCGCCGTCGCGATCGCGGCGACGTTTCCGGGCCTGACCGAGGCCCACGCACTGACGCGCGCCGAGGCTGAGGGTCTGCTCAAACCCTGGTTGGGCGCCGCGGGCGTGCCGGCCGACCTGCCGCTGCCGCACCTGATCGCCGCCGAGGCCGCGCCCG
>JANMWT010000366.1:0-2549 GCA_031394145.1 Alphaproteobacteria bacterium
ACAGGTCCGTAACCGTATACGACTTCACCCTGTCCAGACTCGGCTCGTTGAAGATGCGCGCCCAGTTTGATCCGCGATAGGTCACTTCCGCCCTGGTGGTGAGGATGCCGCCTGGAACGTCCCAACGATAAGCTGCATAGGCGGAGCCGGAGACCTCGGGCATGGCAGGCGGCGATCGGCCGTTGATATTGCGCGCCGCAGCGATGACAGCGGCCCAGCAGGCGGGATTGTAGAAGGCTCCGCCGAACGCGCAGGGGCTGGTGAACGGCGGATTGTTCTCGATAGCATTGGCGACGGTGGAATCGATGGTGAAGTAGTCGCCCTGCACACGGCCGCGCTCAAGAGCCAGGGAGCCGCCCATCCGCAAGTGGCTGTCGAGGCCGACATACTGAGCCTCGATCTCAAGGCCGTAGTCGCGAACATCTGGAATGTTCGAAATGCCGCCAGCGAAAGGCACCGGATCTGTTTGAATGTACTGGAAATTCCTGTGGCGATAGTAGAAGGCCGCGATGTTCAGGTGAAGCGAGTTGTCGAAGAAGGCGTTCTTCAACCCAACTTCGAGCGCGTCATTGGTTTCCGCCCGGAAGGTCGGCAGGATCACCGCCTGGCCGCTGCTTCCGTTGACGCCGCCGGGCTTATAGCCACGCGCTATGCTTGCATAGAGCAGGGTGTGAGGGGTGAGGTCGTAGTCGGCCTCCGCCCGCCAGGTCGGCACCCGTGTCGTCTCCTCATTGTTGACGGTACCGATGCCGAAGGCGTTGAAATTATAGCTGTTGTCTTTGAAATGGTCGTAGTTGACGCGAGCGCCGGCGGTCAACCGGAACCGGTCGGTGAAGTGGTAGGTTGCCTGGGCGAAGATCGATGCCGATTCCCGCTGAACGTGTGACAGGTTTCCGTAGTTCAGATTACTGGGCGGACTGGTGGTGATGTTGGGCCCAATGGTCAGTTGAGCCGGCGTCGGGGCCGTGGACCCGCCGAACTCCACGACGAACTGCCGGCTACGCTGGTAGAGCCCGAACACGCCGACAATCCACTCGAATCTAGAGCCCGGTGGCGAGAGCAGATCGAACTCTTCGGTGTAGTTGTTCACGCGCGTGTCCCAGGCGGCCACGTCGTCGTACAGGCCAAGCAAAGCGAAGGTGCTGCGCGAGGAGTTTTCCTGCTGCACGTGATTGAGGCCCTGGTAGGCGGTGACCGAGCGGATCGACACCGACGGCAAATCCCACTGCAGGTTGAGGTGGTAGAGCTGGTTGGAGAGCGCGAAGTGGGCCGGGTAGTCCTGGTACAGTTCCCTTGGGTCGGTCGACGGGTCGAGGATGTTGCGCTGTGCGTCGCCGTTCTGGTCAGACTTGTAGTACTGGCCGCTCAGGGTCGCGCGGAAGTTGTCGGTCGGCTGCCAGAGCAGCGCCGCTCGCACGCTGCCGTCGTGGGCGTCATCCAGCCGGAAGCCGGGAATGGCCAGGTCGCGGGTGAAGCCGCGATGGTCGTATTTCTGGCCGGAAATTCGCAGCGCGAACTGATCGTTCAGCGGAATGTTCAGCTCTAGGCGCTCGCGCAGGAGGTTGTAGGTCCCGAAGCTGAAATCGCCGGAGCCGTCGAACACGCCGAGGCGCGGCTGCCGCGAGATGATGTTGATCGCGCCACCGATTGAGCTTTGACCGTAAAGGGCTCCCTGCGGACCCCTCAGAACCTCGATCGACTGCACGTCGAACAGTGTCTGGTCTAGGGAGATAGTGTTGGCGATATAGACGCCGTCGATGAACTGGGCGACCCCTGGGACGGTGGTCAGGCCGTTCTCCGGTGTCTCCGAGCCCACTCCACGAATGGTCACAAGGTTCTCGAAGCCGGAGGCCTTGGTCACTTCCAGGCTCGGCACGATGGCGTTCAGGTCGGCGATCGTGGTGCTGAAGCTCTGGTCGAGTTGCTCTGCCGAGACCGCAGTCACCGCCACGGGCGTATGCTGGACGTCGACGCCCCGGCGTTCCGCCGTCACGATCACCGGTTCCAGTCCGATTGGCGCAGCGCCCGTTGTCGGCGCCGTGTCGGCCCGGGCCAGGGAACTGGCGCAGACACCAAGCGCCAGGACGCAAGTGGAGATCACTAGACTGCGCTTGAAGCGCGACGTGCGGTCAGACATGGCCCCTCGATCTGTTCGATTTGTTTGTACTAGGCTCTTGATAGTCGGGAAACTGGCCCCGGCGCCAAAGATTTTATCAGAGTTCCGTGCAGCAAGCGCCCCCGCAGGTACAATGCGTGCAATCTTTGGGCAGCCAAACGCACAGTCGTCCAAAAGAAGGTCAGAATAAGGTGCGCCCGTTTCAAGTCAAGAGTGGGGCAACCGGACGTGGATGTCCGGAATAGATACACCAAACGGTGATTCGAATTCATCAGACCACGAATTCACACTAATGGACCGAGAAGGAGATGCTGAAGACATCGGTTTCGCAACTCGCCCCCTTATCTGTGCCGGCGGCCGGCGCGGATAGCTACGTGGTCCGCCGCTCCGCGCTGCGTCGATCAAGCCGACTGTGTCGCGGCGCCCTCGAGCG
>JANMWT010000377.1:0-5182 GCA_031394145.1 Alphaproteobacteria bacterium
CATCTGGTCGGTGATGATGACGAGCGCGCTAAAGGGCCTCAACCCGGAACCGCTGCCTGGCGCCAAGGCCCCAGAAGAATTCCTCACCGACGCAGATCAGGACCGCCTCAACTTCTACCGTCGCCTCAGCAGCGCCTTTGCCTCGGTCGAAGGTCGCCAGGGCGCGGGCGGAAACGGCCTCTAGGATTGATCCCGGCGCCCGGCTCCCCAGCGCTCGGCGCCTCAGAGCCCGGCGCCAGGGAGACTTGCGCGTCTAGTTCACCGAGAGGGCCCGCACCGAAGCGTTCTCACGCACCGCCTGCTGGCCGCCCGCAATTAGCGCATCGATCAGTTTTGGCGGCAGGCTGACCTGCGTCGGGGCGGCGCCGAGAAGCGCATACTGATCCTTGGGCAGGTCGGCGAACTCGACCATGTCGATCGCGACGTGGACATCGCTGCAGGTCCAGCTGGGGCCGGCGCCCAGACGCGCGGCTTCCTCAGCTGGGAGAGCGCAGCGCCAGGCGATGACGCCCCGTTCCCATTCGTGCAGCTGCGCTGCGAAGGCGTCGTAGGCGTTGCGCTTGGCCGCATCGATCGAATCGTCGATCCAGGCGCCAAGCACGTCGGCGCCGCTCGGTCCCTTCGGCCCGTTGGGATAACTGCCCGAGGGCGCCATCTCGGCGTTGACGACGAGGACGGTCAATCGCCGCACCTTGACCGCGTCGCGCGCCGAGAACGGACCATAGGCGGTCCCCGAGGCCTGGCGCAGCGTGACGAACGAGGAGAGGCCGAAATTGTCGTAGACGCCGCCATCGGCAAGGCTGAGCAGCTTCATCCCGTCCGGGGCGCGATAACTTTCGAACGCCGCGGCGGTCTCGCGCAGCACCAGCGAGCCGGTGTGATCGCGTGCAGCAGCATGGACCCAGGCAGGCAGTTCGGTTGGGCAGCGCTCGGCGTGAGTTCCGGCCACGATCGGACGGAAGGCGAGCGGCACCGCCATCGACGCTGCGACCGCATCGGCGATACGCACCGAACCAAGATCGCTGCAAATCGCATTGAACCAGGGCGCGGCGAAGGCGAACGGAACGGCGTGGTAGATCTCGGTGGCGTTGATGATGATGTGCGGACCGGCGCGCAGATCGCGCAGCTGGGCGCCCGTGAAAATCTCACGGTCGAGCCAGGCGGCCAACTTGCCCGGGCCATTGATCCCGCCATTCAGCGCATTCGCCCAACTCGTCGGCGCCCAGAGGGCGTTGAGATCGCCTGCCCAGTCTTTGTCGAGGGCTGCGGCGCGGAAACCATCGAGGTCGTCCGGCCCATGCTGGCCGAAATAGGCTGCAGTGATCGATCCGCCCGAGACAGACGTCACCAGCCGCACCCGGTCGATCAGTCGTCCGCCCTGCGCCGCCGGCATGCCGCGCAGGGCAAGCAGCGCGCCATAGGAAAAGGACGCCGCCCGCGCGCCGCCGCCGGACAAGGCAAGAATCAGCGCATCCCCTTCGATGCCGTAGTCGTCCGCGGCGGCAGGCGCAGAAACGCGGAGCGGCTGGTTAACCGGCGCCGCCGGAGCGCTGGCGCACGCCGAGAGGGTGATTGCAATGATCGCCAGCGCCGCCGACCGCATGTTGCCTCCGCCTGCCTCTTGTTCGCTCAAACCGCCACGCCACCTTACGCTACGACTATTGCCGCAACGTCCACGGCCGGACAGTCCAATTTTCTTCAATCTACCGCTACGGCATGCGCCCTCAAAAATCGGGATCAATTTAAGCGGCGCCGCAGGGTAAAGTTAAAATGCCAATGCGTATTTCCGAGATGCTCTACACTTCCGTAAGGTCATTCAAAAGCCCGAGCGCGGCGTTTAAAAAACCCTTTGCAAACACCCACTTGGACAGAGTTCCGCTGAGACCCGCGACGTCATGCGCCGAGTGGTGTTTTTATACAATATTCCACCACTCCGTGAGTTCGGGGCCGGAATTACCATTGACGATGATTAGAACTGCCTTCAACTTTAATCACCTTCCCGATACGCACGCGTACAGAACACAGTTCGGACGCGAAGCACTGCCGATGTAGACGTCAACAGGGAGGGAGCGTCGAATGACGCGTTTTAAGAGTTTTCCGCTGATCAGCATGATGGCCTTGGGGATGGCCATGCCTGCGTTGGCTCAGCAGCCACCAGCTACGCCTGCGGCCAACGGCCCGCAAGCGGCCGAGCCTAAAGACCGCAACGCCGCCGACGTCATCGTCGTTACGGCCAACAAGCGGGAAGAATCGGTTCAGGACATCGCTGTCGCCGTTACGGCCATCTCGTCCGCGTTGCGCGACCAGATCGGCCTGACGACCGTGCAGGACTACACAAACTTTGCTCCGGGCCTCAGCTACTCGACCGCCAGCGACCGATTGAGCCTGCGCGGCGTGACGCGGAACTCAAACAACTTCGGCATCCGTTCGGGCATTTCGAACTATGTCGACGGCGTCTATTTCTCGTCCGCCATCCCGGCCAGCCGCGAGCCGATCTTCATCGACCGCGTCGAGATCGTGCGCGGCCCGCAGGGTACACTTTACGGCCGCGATTCGATCGGCGGCGCGCTCAACGTCATCACCAAGCGCCCGACCCAGAAATTCGAGGCCCAGGTTGATCTCGGCGTCAGCACCTTCAACAGCCACAAGATCGAAGCCACGGTTGCAGGACCGATCACCGACTGGCTGCGCTATCGCGTCGGCGGCTCGCTAAACGTGCAGAACAAGGGCGATCTGCATAACTATTCTGGTCTTCAATCCGAAGGCGATCGCAAGAACGACAGCTATTTCGAGGCCCAGCTCGCCGGCAATATCGGTGAAAAATTCGACTGGTGGGTCCGTGCAGGCACCTTGAGCTGGGATGTGCGCTATGGCGCGCCCGGCGCCCGGACGGGCGCCGACGGCGAAGCGCCTTATGACACGCGTCTCTTCGGTGGCGGCGCCAATACCTCCGGGGTGGGCGCCTTTGGCACGGATATCGTGCCGAACGGCTTCTTTGCCTTCTCGGGCATGGCGACAAACATTGCGATGACCGGCACGCAGACGACCAATCCGGGTCTCACCGACAAGCGCGGCTTCAACACCGACTTCTCGAACTTTGCTCATCTGTCGCCGACGCAGGAATATGCCGCGGAGGCGATCTACCACGCGCCCGGTTTCGACGTGAAATATCTCGGCGGCTATGTCTGGTATCACTATAACCTGCAGCAGGATAACGACGGCTCGCCAGTCCAAGGGTACACCTTCGCCGGCAAGAACTACAGCACCAACCGGGTCTCCGACTACAACGAGAACCGCGCCTGGTTCTCGAACGAGATCAACTTGGTCTCGACGGGCGATTCGCCCCTGACCTGGATCACCGGCGCCTACCAGTACCAGGAGAATTACACCCAGCCGATCTATGTGTCGGACTACGGCCCCCCTCTTGGCGCGGCCTCCCGCCTGAACGACATTCTGGCCTTCAACTTTACGGCCAAAGTGCCGGTCCTTCCGAACCTGAGCGGTCGCAACCCCGCTTCCGGTTCGCAGCTACCGGGCGGCAACCCCTACTTCTTCACCAGCAACCAGGCGGTGAACCACGCTTACGGCCTGTTCGCTCAGGGCGATTACAAGTTCAACGACCAATGGAAAGTGACGGCCGGCGTGCGTTGGTCGAAGGACATCCTCAACGGCCGGGAATATGCGCGTCTCTCTACGGTCAACAACACCGAAGAGGTGCTCGAGCGCGCGTTCGGCAACAGCGCTCTGATCAAGGCGCTGATCCCGCCGCTGATCGACGTGACCTCGACGCTTGGCGGGGCTGATCCGCTGACCGTGACCTCGACCAATCCATGTGGTCTCGCCGGCAGGGGCATCCTCAACGCCAAGCCGACGGCCGCCAATGGCGGGGCGGGATGCGGAGGTTCAGACCGTAGCCGCTATGGCATCTATTTCGACCCGACCACCGGCAACGCCTATCGCGATCTCAGCGGCGAATGGCATGAAGTCACCGGCGTGCTCGGCGTTGACTGGACGCCGGACAATGACACGTTGATCTACGGAAAATACAACCGCGGCTACAAGCCAGGCGGCATTGGCGCGGCGGCCACCTTCGGCCTCATGCTCAACACGCCCTATACCGACAAGGAAATCCTCGACGCCTTCGAGGGCGGCTTCAAGCGGGAATGGCGGAGCTTGAATCTGACCACCAACGTCGCGGCGTTCTATTACGACTACGCGGGCTACCAGGTCTCGAACCAGGTCGTGCCGGATCCGATCCCCGGCGCTCCTCCTGGCACGCCGACGCCCCGGCCCTATACGTCCTACCTCAACTTGCCCAAGGTCGAAACCACGGGCATCGAGATCGAGACCACGTGGCGGCCGACCGACGATCTGCGGTTCTTGTTCAACTATGGCTACATCAACCCGAAGATCAAAGGCGGGCCGATCCTGATCAACTCGACTGACCCCTACGCGCTCAATGCCGGCGCAAAACCGGTCGGTCCGTTTGACGCGGCCAACCTCTTGACCTGCACCAGACGGGTCTCGGCGGGTGAGACGGTCTGCCCACGCGGCCAGTCGATCGACGGCAACATCCTGCCGTCGAGCCCGAAGAACAAGATCGCGGTGAACGGGCTTTATACCTGGCACCTCGAGGACGGGGCGCACATCGACACCTCGCTCAGCTACTTCTGGCAGGACATCTCCTACACATCGATCTTCAACCGGAGCTTCTCGAAGGTTCCGTCGTGGGATCAGTGGGATGGCCGCGTCAGCTGGATCAGCAGCGACGAGCACTTCACGGTGATCGGCTTCATGAGGAACATCCTCAACGAAGCGCAGTATGAAAGCCGCGGTGCGGGGTTGCGCGATGGCGACAAACGCGACATCAGCCCGGGCGTTTGCGGCACAACCGCCGCGAACACCGTCAGCCACGCGGTCAACCCGTATGGCGATCTTGCCCAGTCCTGCCTGGCCTACGGCACCACCTACCGGCCGCCGCGGACCTACGGGCTTGAGTTGCAGTTCAAGTACTAAGGCCTTTGCTCCGCCGGCTTATCGCCGGCGGAGCCACTAAGGTGGACGAAGGCGGCGTACCCTCGCCGCCGCATATTGGGCGGACCTGCCTCCCAGGTCCGCCCTTTTTTGCGTCCGGGGCGCGCCGCGACGAGGCCTCGCCGCTTGACCTTGCGGCGGCTTCCCG
>JANMWT010000391.1:0-2966 GCA_031394145.1 Alphaproteobacteria bacterium
GTCTGGTCTAAATTGCTTTCACGCTGGGCGGTGCGCACAAGGTTGGAAAAGTCTGCGCCGCTCGCTCCAGTCGAGGCAAGCGCGGCAGGGCCGTCGGCGACCGCTGTTCCACGCCTCAGGCGCAATCATCAACGAAGCGAAGAACGCTTCGCCCGCGCGCGTGAGCGCCAGCTCCTCGCCGGGCCCAGCGATCAGTCTGCGTTTACTAAGACTGTCGAACACCCTCACCGCCAGCCCGCCGGCCAGATGATCGTAACAGACCCGCGCCCGGCGCAGGTCTGGATCGCGTGGGCCGGTGCGCACCTTGGGTCCGTCGATCTGCGCCGCGAGACCGCTCAGTGTCTCCAGCGCCCGCGCCACCTCCGGCCCGGCAAGGGAGACATAGCGATGCCGGCCCTGTGCCCGCATCTCGATCAATCCGCCTGCTTTCAACCGGCCCAGGTGGGAGCTGACCGTCTGCTGGGTGACGCCGGCTGCATGGGCCAGTTCGCTTGGGGTTAACGCCCGGCCATCGCTCAGCCACTGGAGCATGACCGCGCGCGCCGGATCGCCGATCAGCGAGGCCAATCGTGAAATGTCCGGACCCTCTCTCATGGCCTCATCCTGCCTTTGGCTTCGCAATCATGCTTCGGCCGCGATCGAAGCATCTCCGGCATGGCTAGCGCTAGACCCATGCTGGGAATTAGGAGCGCTTCATGGCGATTGTCTGCTGCATCGACTACCGGCTGGATCCGTTTCGCCTTGCTGATTTCGAGCGCTATGCGGAACAATGGGCCGAAGCAATCCCAGGGGCCGGCGGCGACCTGATTGGCTATTTCATGCCGCATGAAGGCGCCAACTATGTCGGCATGGCGCTCATCGGCTTCGACAGCCTTGCCGCCTACGAGGTCTATCGCACGCGCCTGAAAGCCACGGCGGCAGGCAAGGCGAACTTTGACTTCGCCCGTGACAACCATTTCATCCTGAAGGAACGACGGACGTTCCTGCGCCCCGTGCCGTCAACCTATCTGACGGGCAAGGCATGATCGCCGTGCTCTTCGAGGTGACGCCAGCGCCGGGCGAGGCTCGCGAGGATTATCTTTGGATCGCCGCTTCGGTCGTCGATGAGCTTCATGGCATCGACGGTTTTTTATCGATCGAGCGCTTCGAGAGCCTTCTGACACCCGGCACACTGCTCTCCTTGTCCTTCTGGCGCGACGAGGCGGCCGTGGCTGACTGGCGTAATCGTGAACGCCATCGCGCTGCGCAGGATGCAGCGCCGCGACGGCCTGTTTGCATCCTATCGATTGCGCATCGCTCAGGTCGTTCGCGATTATAGCGCCGTTCACCGCGAGCAAGCGCCGCCCGATAGCCGCGCCAGGCGCAACTGACAGCCATCGCAGATCGCTAGGCGACAAGCGCCAGGAGCCTGTCTGCGGCTCGCATCAAGTGTTGTTGAGGAACAATGCACCCCATCGCCTCTCGTGCTGTGCGGTCGAGATGATCGACGAGACTTTCGCGGCTGGCGGAGGCTTGCAGGAGGCGCACGACCTCTGGGACGTAGCTGTCATATTCATCTGCTGGCACGGCGGCCCCGATCGGGTCCCAGTCTTCCCAGAGGATCCCTGCCACGGCTTCAAAAAGTTCGCGGCCGCTGATCCCGGTCACAGCAGCGTTCGCGCCAGAACCTGCGCTGCCTTGCGATTCTGCTTGAGAGCCTCGGCCAGATGTCCGGCCCGGGTCTTCATCACCATCTGGACATGGTCAGGGCTCGAGGCTGCGACTGCTCGGTCGAGGATCGCCGCCGCCTCGTCGCCATAGCGAACTGCATCCAGCGCCGCGAGCGCACGGGCGAACTGCCAATGAACACCGGCGTCATCCGGCGCGAGATGCGCGGCGATCGCGTAGTGCTTGCGGCCGGCCTCGATGCTGGCGTTGAGCAGGCTGGCGCCCAGGACGCCGCCACGACGCCGGACCTCGATATTCCAGACCGCCAGAAAGCCATGAGCGTAGAAATTGCCCGGATCCTGGACGAGGACCTCCTCGGCCAGCTTTCGGCCCTCCTCGCCATAGCCCGCATACCATGCGTCCATCAGCGACATCGAGCGGCTCTTGAGAGAAATGGCGATGGCGAGCTGCAACCGGCCTTCCTCGTGCATCGGATCCAACGCGAGCGCCCGCCGCGCGTCGGCCGCCGCCCGCTCCACCATGCCGCTGTCGGGCTCGCGGTCCCCAGTCATGCACTGGGCCAGCAGCGAGCGCGCGGCGAAGGCGAGATTATCGGCGCTGGAGGCGGCTTCCGCCTGCTGAGCCGCCGCAAGGTATTCCCCGCTGGCGAACATTGCGCCCAGTTCGGGCGGAGAGGGCTCGGCCGCAGCGCCCAGGCAAACGCCCAGCGCTGCAAGCCCCCCTGCGATCCAGACGCGCAGCCTTGGCATCGTCTCAACTCCACCGCGAAATTTCATCATGACGTGGTCTCGCCTGTTGACGCAACCTGTTGGACTGAGGCTGAACATGTCATGACAGCCTGAGACGGTCGGGGATGGCCAAGGAGATCAGCGTGCGTGGGTTGCTGGCGATAGCTTTGGCAAGCGCCGCCCTGCTTTCCGGATGCGACAAGCCGAGCGCCGTAAAGGCCAGTGCGTCTCCCAACGACGCTAAACGGCTTCGCGCCGAGGTCAACGTCAACAGCCCTTACACCGGGCAATGGGCGGCGGCGGCGAGCAGTTGCGACGACCAAAAGAAGATCTGGACGATCGAGCCGCATCGCATGGGCATCCGGCAAGTCCGCTTCTGCTATTTCAAGTCGATCTCGATGAACCAACCGCAAGGCTCGGACGACGCCGTCTGGACGGCCGCTGCCGATTGCCTGGCTGACGGGCGTGCTTCGAAAGAGTTTGTGTTCTTCCGAATGAAGCCAAACTCGCGCGAAATGCGCGTTACTTTCAACGATAGCCGCCCGGTCGACCTGATGCGCTGCGCGGCGC
>JANMWT010000394.1:0-1599 GCA_031394145.1 Alphaproteobacteria bacterium
GCAGAAAACCGTACCGATGCGAGCGCTGCTCGACGCCTTGGTCAGCCGGATCGACTTGAAGCGCCAACCGGACAATGCGAGCAGCCCCGTGAGCAGCAGCGCCCAGCTGCTGGGCTCGGGCACCGCGCTCACATCGAGATACATCGGAATATCGGTCCGATTGCCTTGGCTGTCGAGAATGACGAAATTGAAATGCATTGTGTCGCGCAGGTCCACGATGGCGAGTGAGGCTTCGCTGGCGCCAATGTCGGTCCACGTGCGCATCGAGAAGTCGAACTGCGCTTGGTAAAACAACGTCTGCGCGAGAGTGGTGTCGAAACTCGCACGGAATTGAACGTTCTCGATCCGCACGTCGGTTGAATGCAGGTCGACCCCGTCGGCATGTGGAACGCCCGGTGAGAAGTCGATTTGCGGCAGCAGTGTGGCCAAGTCCGCGAAGCTGAATCGGCGCCTGGCGGTGTCCGTCGCATCGCCAAGCAATCCGCTGCCGACAACGGTGGGCAACTTGCCGTCGCCCGAGTGCAGCACCAGTTCGCTTTCCTCTACGCTTGGCCCGATTGCAGTGCCGATCGACCAGGTTCGACGGATGCCGGCCTCGGCATGCGTCGGCACGCTGGAGTCGTTTGTAGTTGTCGCCAGCAGGTGCCCGTCGAGCTGCGACTCAAGCGCCAGCCTGAGGTTGAGCTGGCTTGGCAACACACCGAGGAACAGGCGTTGCACATCACTTGGCAGCACAAGCAGTTGTCCGCTTAGCTGGAATTCGGTGCTGGCGGAACGCGCATCGGAATGTGGCCGGAACGGCACTGCCCAGCTACCCGCGAACGAGTGGTAGCTGGCGTCCCCGGTCGCCGAACGCAGAAAGCTCAGACTCGCCTCCGAGCCGCTGCTGCTGGGCGGATAAAACGACACGGGCCCCTTCGACGCCACGGACAACGGCCCCACAACGAGAGAGTCGAACACACTGTATTGCGGACTTGGCGGCTGGCTCTTCGCGGCCACGGGCGGATCGGTGGCGATCGCCTGGACCAGACCGGCAGCGGTGTTGATATCCGCATGCACTGCGACGGCGGCCAGCAGCGCGCACAGCGCCGTCAAAATAGACGCGATGCCATGCCAG
Source organism: Alphaproteobacteria bacterium (assembly GCA_031394145.1). GTDB lineage: Bacteria > Pseudomonadota > Alphaproteobacteria > Caulobacterales > Hyphomonadaceae > UBA7672. Next base: position 1,118 of record JANMWT010000394.1, read on the forward strand.
TGCCGCGCCGGCGCAGAACGCGGCGGTTGACCTGTTCGCCTTCGGATGATGCCGAACATCACGGCCAGCCCGCCGAGCGTCAGAGTCCACGGTTCGGGCTCCGGCACCGCCGCGGCGTAGGCCGTGCCATTGGAAGACAACAGCCTGAAGTCCATCAACGCCTGGCCCTGGCCGTCGGTCCCGCTGATGCCGGCAAGCAGTACGGTATGCGCGAAGTCCGAACGCCCCTCGCTGTTGTAGTAACCCGGATCGGTGCTGAAACCCCGTTGCTTGGCAGCGAAGCGATCGGCGCGCGCGACCGCGAAGAAGGTGAACTCGAGCGTCTCGGGCACCCCGTTGAAACCGTTCAGGGCGGTGCTGAAAGTCGTTGTGCCGGCGTCGAAACCGCGGAAATTGAAGGTCGGTTGCGTCACCATCATCGTGGCCCCGACAATTGAGAACACGAATGATAATCACCTGCGCAGCCCGGCGCCGGGGCGCCC
>JANMWT010000406.1:0-15185 GCA_031394145.1 Alphaproteobacteria bacterium
TGCGCGTCAATGTGTCCGACATCATCGCCAAGGGCGGGCGCCCCGCCGGCGCCCTCCTGATGCTGACCTGGCCAAAGCGCCGCCCGCTTGCCGAGGCCGAGATTTTCGCCCGGCGATTGGGCGAGGAGCTTCGCCAATGGGGCGCACATCTGATTGGCGGGGACACCACATCGACGCCAGGGCCGATGATCCTGTCGATGACGCTGCTCGGCCAATGCTCGCCGCGCGGCCCGGTGCGGCGCTCGGGGGCAAGACCGGGCGATGATCTATGGGTTACGGGCGTGGTCGGCGACGGCTGGCTCGGATTGAAGGCGGCGCAGGGCGAGGTCGCGGAGCTTGACGCGATCGACACCGCCGCCCTGATCGACGCCTACCGCATCCCGCAACCGCCACCGCTCGCCTTCGCGGGGATCATTGCCGCTCACGCCAGCGCCGCCATCGACATCTCAGATGGTCTGGTCGCGGACGCAGGCCATGTCGCAGCGGCGTCCAGCGTCTGGCTGATCATCGACTGGATGGACGCCCCGCTCAGCGAGGCGGCCCGGCGCTGGCTCGCGAAGGCGCCCGGCGCCGACATCCGCGCGCTCCTCACGGGCGGGGATGATTACCAGACCCTGTTCACTTCGGCGCCGCACGGGCGGGCTCAGATCCGCGATGCAAGCGCTGCAATCGGGGTCCGGATCACGCGCATCGGCCGAGTCGAAGAAGGCGAGGGGGTGTCGCTGATCGACGCTTCAGGCGCCGTGCTCGCCATCGACCGAGCCGGCTGGCGACATTTCGACCCGGACCCGGACGCGACCCAAGTGTCGTAAACCCCGCCTCAACCAATCGAGGGCAGGTTGAGAGACATGCGTCCCACCCGCCGGTCTTCCTTGCTTGCGATCCTTGGCGTCGGCCTCGCCGCCAGCTTTGGCGCCAGCTTCGGCGCCGGTCTGGTTGGGCCCGCAGCGCTGGCTGAGCCGCCTCACAAGGAGGGCGAAGTCACCACCAAGGACGAAACCCCCAACGAGAAGGACGTCGCCCGTTCAGTGGAGCTTGGCGGACTGGTGTTCCCGGTCTTCACCAAGGACGGAAAGTTGAAAGGCTATCTCTTCGCCAATGCCCGCATGCTGGTCGGGCCCGGCAAGGACCCGTGGAAATACCGTGAGCAGGCGCATTTCATCCGCGACGCCGTGATCCGCTCGGCCCATCGCACCAGCTTCAATGCGGCTGGCGACTTCAACAAGCTCGACGAGCAACTCGCCGAGCGCGAATGTCTCAAGGCCGCCAACCAGACCGTCGGCGAAAGCAACGCGCTGGTCAGCATGACGTTCACCCAGATTGCCAGCCAGACCGGCCGATAGGCTGGTCAGGCCGTGTTGTCGGGCCAATGGGTCGGGCCAATGGGTCAGGCCGATGGGTCGGGCCAATGGGTCAGGCCAATGGGTCAGGCCGATGGGTCAGGCCGACCGGTTGGGATGATCAGCGAGATCAGTTGCGACGGGTGGGCGAATCGCCGGGCTGGCGTTGGCCGGGCTGCTGCTGGCCGGGCAGCTGCTGGGGCAAGCGGCCGATGGTGCCGAACAGCTGCTCGATGATCCCAAGCTCGCGGCCGCGCGTCGGGGTGACGCGGGAGTTGTAGGAAATCGTGCGGCCCGCCTTAACGTCATAGACCAGCACATCGGAGACGACGTCCTGGGTGTCGAACTGGATCGCCACGATCTCGCGCTGGACGACCTTGGGATAATAGAAAGCCAGGTTCTCGCGGGTCGAGGACATATAGACCCACAGCTTGTCGTCGAAGATCGAGGTCGTCGACGGGCTGCCCAGACGGGCCAGCACAGTGGTGCGGGTGTCGACATTGGGCTGGACATCGGTCGGCAGGGCCTGGTCGGGCACATAGCCATGGAATTCGCGCGACGCGCGGCAGCCAGCTGTCGCGGCGAGGGCGACGACCAAGGCTATCGCTAGGCGGCGCATCGCCATATGAGGACTCCTGCTAGGTGGGCTAGGTAGCGGTTGGGTCGCTGGTTTGGCAAGCGTCGAGGGCAGGATGGTTTTCGGGCTTTTTTCAGGCGGCAAGCGAAACAAGTGGGCCGTCGACAAGCTGCACCAGTCGATTCTCACCCAGTCGCTGCGCCCCGATTTCTACCGGGACGGCGCTGTCCGCGACAATTTCTCCGGCCGGTTCGAGATGACGTCGCTTCACGCCACACTGGTGTTTCGCCGCCTGCGCGCCATGGGCGGGTCCGGAAAGGCGCTGGCGCAGGCGTGTTTTGACGCTCTGTTCTCGGGTTTTGACGAGGCGCTGCGGGACATCGGCACGGGCGACCTCAGTGTCGGCAAGAAAATTCGCAAGATGGGCGAGGCCTTCTATGGCCGGGCCAAGGCTTATGACGAGGCGCTGGATTCGGTTGGCCCGACGATCGCGATGGCGGTGGCGTTGCAGCGAAATGTCGGCGTGGACGATGTTTATGCGCCGAAATTTGCAAACTATGTCCGCGCCGTCGAAGATACGCTGCGCCGCCACTCCGACGAACAGATGCTGACCGGCGAACTCAACTGGCCCAAACCCCCTGCGGAATAGGGCGCCAAGCGGTCGCAGGTCGGGCCCTATGCCAGGGTGGCGGAGGCCGATATACACGCCTAAACCATGAAATCGCCGGGGTGATTCATCTCCGGTCGGTGATGGCGTGTTTTTCAGGCCCGGATTTCGGCAGTCGCGTCCCTGGCGCTTCTGCTGCCGGGTCGCGCGAGCGGGTGGAGCGCCTTCGGCGGACATGGGAGAACGCTCGGTAATCTCCATCGACGGGATGGGCGGCGACCATGCGCCCGCCAGCGTCGTCGACGGACTCGAGCGATTTGCAAAAGCGCGAACCGATTTCCATTTCCTCCTGCATGGCGACGAGCCGACCCTGAAGCCGATGCTGGCCCAATGCGCCAGCGCGTCGGCGCGCACGATCATTCGCCATGCCGAGAAGACCATCGCCATGGACGCCAAGCCGGCCCAGGCGGTGAAGCAAGGCAAGGGCTCCTCGATGTGGAACGCCATCGAGACGGTGAAATCGGGCGAAGCGATCGCTGCGCTGTCGGCAGGCAATACCGGCGCGCTGATGGGAATGTCCAAGTTGATCCTGCGTACGGTTGAAGGCATCCACCGTCCGGCTTTGATTGCATCATGGCCAACGCTGAACGGCGTTTCCGCCGTCCTCGACCTTGGCGCCGATATCGACGCAGACGCCGAACAGCTGGTCGACTTCGCCATCATGGGCGCAGCCTTCGCCCGGGCCGTGCATCACAAGCCCAACCCAAGCGTCGCCCTTCTCAACATCGGTTCGGAAGACCAGAAGGGCCGCGAGACGGTGCGCGAAGCGGCGCGGCTGATCCGCTCATCGACGCTCAATCTGAATTTCCACGGGTTTGTCGAGGGCGATGATCTGTCCAAGGGCACCGCCGATGTCGTGGTGACCGACGGCTACACCGGCAATATCGCGCTTAAGACCGCCGAGGGCGCTGCACGCATGATCTCGACGCTGCTCAAGGATGCGCTGACGTCCGGGGCGATGTCGCGAGCCGGGGCCCTGCTGGCGCGGCCGGCGCTTCGGCGCTTTCAGGCGCGGCTTGATCCCCGTTATGTCAACGGCGCCGTCTTCGTCGGGCTCAACGGCATTGTGGTGAAAAGCCATGGCGGCACTGACGGGGTTGGCTTCGCGCAGGCGATTTCGGTGGCGGCCGACATGGGGGCAAGCCGCTTCAAGGCTGAGATCGACGAGAATCTCAGGCGACTGATGGCGGACGCAAAGGCGACGCCTCCGGTCGGGGCGAGCGAGGAAACCGCCAGGTGATTGAGTATGTGTCGGTCGTTCGCGGCGTCGGCGGTTACCTGCCGGCCAAAGTCCTCACCAATGACGATCTCGGCCGCATGGTCGAGACCAGCGACGCTTGGATCACCGAGCGTACCGGCATCAAGCGGCGCCACATCGCCGCTGACGGCGAGACCACGTCAGACCTTGCAACCCATGCTGCGACCAAGGCGCTGGCGGCCGCCGGACTGACGACCGACGACATCGACCTCATCGTGGTTGCGACCGCAACCCCAGACTTCACCTTTCCCGCCACCGCCACCGTGGTGCAGAAGAAACTCGGCATCATCCGCGGCGCCGCGTTTGACATTCAGGCGGTGTGCTCGGGCTTCGTCTATGCCGTGGCGACGGCCGACAACTTCCTGGTGCGCGGCCAGTTCGAACGCGCGCTGGTGATCGGCGCCGAGACCTTTTCACGCATCATCGACTGGTCGGACCGTGGCACCTGCGTGCTGTTTGGCGATGGCGCTGGCGCAATCGTGCTGGAGCGGCAGGAAAAAGCGACGGCGAAGGATCGCGGCGTGAAGTCGGTCCACCTGCGCTCGGATGGTCGCTACAAGGATCTGCTCTGGGTCGATGGCGGCCCTTCAAGCACCCAGACGGTCGGTCACCTGCGGATGACCGGAAACCAGGTGTTCAGACACGCCGTCTCAAAAATCTCGGAAAGCGTGCGCGCAGCGACGGAGGCGGCCGGCGTCACCATCGCCGAAGTCGACTGGTTTGTGCCGCACCAGGCCAATCAGCGCATCCTGACGGCGGTCGCCGAAAAGCTGGGTCTTGATCATCGCAAGGTGGTCTCGACCGTCGCCGATCACGGAAATACTTCGGCTGCCTCGGTGCCCCTAGCGCTGTCTGTCGCCATCGAGGATGGCCGGGTCAAGCCCGGCGACCTCGTGCTGATGGAGGCGATCGGGGGTGGTTTTGCCTGGGGCGCAGCGCTGATCCGGATGTGATAACAACTGGTAAACGGCGGAAATTGTTCAGAATTTGATTCGCCGCCCCTTGCATGACGGCGCCACGCCGGTAGGCTTCACCGATCAAGGCTGGAGCTCAAGCGTGCAGGAAAAAACCCTCACCCGCGCCGACATTGTCGACACCCTGGTGGTCAAGGTCGGGCTGACAAAGCAAGACTCCAGCAACTTTCTTGAGCGCGTACTCGAAATGGTCTGCTCGGAGCTTGAGCGGGACGAAGACGTCAAGTTCGCACGCTTCGGGAATTTCGTGGTCCGCCGCAAGAAGGCCCGTGTTGGTCGCAATCCCAAGACCGGCGAAGAGGCTCCGATCACGGCGCGTAGAGTGGTGTCGTTCAAACCGTCGCCGTTACTTCGCCAGCGGGTGGAGGCGGCGCTGACAGCGCGGAGACCTTGATGACGCTTCCAGGCAAGCGCGAGAGCCTTGAAGACGGGCGCGACGCCGCGCTCGATGCATCCGAGGCTGGCGAAGCGCGCGCGGAAAAGTCCTCCGACGCTTTCCGCACGATCGGCGAGGCGGCAAGCGAACTTGGGCTCAAGACTCATGTGCTGCGTTTCTGGGAGACCAAATTCGACGACCTCAAGCCAATGAAGCGCGCCGATGGCCGCCGCTATTACCGGCCTGAGGACATGGAGGTGCTGCGCACATTGCAGCGCCTGCTGCATGTTCAGGGCCTCACCATCCGCGGCGCCGTCAAAGTGCTCAAGGGTGAGGATGCAGGCGAGCCGATCGATCTAAGCGATGGCGCGGAGGACACGGGTCCGCTTGAACCTGAAACCGGCGCTTCGGTGCGCGAGCTTCAGGACGCCGTGCGCGAGGCGGTCGATCGCGGCGATTTCCAGATGGCGGTTGCAGCCGCCGACAACAGCCTCGCACGCCAGCGTCTCGAAGCCCTGCTGGCCGATCTGTCCGGCCTCAAGTCGCGCCTCGATCGAGTGCGTCTCGCCAGCTAGAGTTGGGGTTCTCCCCAGACGCTGATCGTCACCTCGCAACGAATCTGAAAGCCGAGTTTCCGGTAGAGGCCGATTGCCCCGGTGTTGCTGGCGAACGCGTGGAGAAAGGCGATCTCTCCGCGCGCAAAGATCCGCGCCGCCGCCGCCCGCATCAGCGCTGCGCCATGTCCACGTCCGACATGATCGCGCATGCGTGCACACCGCGCTGATCTCGGTAAAGCCTGCCGGCTGCAGACGTTCTCCGGCCATGGCGACCAGCCGGCCGTCCTCGCGGACACCGATAAACCGTCCAAGCGTATGGGTGCGCGCCAGAAATGGTCCGGGCCGGGTCAGCGCTGTCAGCGCCCGCATCTCTGGCGCATCTACCTCCCCGAGATCGAGGAGGGATGGATCTTTGCCGCCCGGCGCCAGGCGCGAGGCGATCATCTGCACGCTGCGCAGCCGACATCGTCACTGCGACGCCGTCGGGCGGCAAGACCGGCGCCGGCTGCATCTGGACAAACCCGCCGCCAGGCGGCAGCAGGCGCGCCAGCGCGAGGGAGGATTCAGGCGAGCCATCGTGAGCTGCGGCGAGCGGGCTGATATCGAAGGGAAACCGGCGCGCCCGGGAATCGCCGATCGCCAGATGCGCCTGCCGGGTGGTGAGCGCGCTCCAGATGGGATTGTCGAGCGGATGGGGAAGGGCAAGGCTCAAGGGAAGATCATCAAGATTGGCGCTGCCCGCGGCCGCGCGGGCTCAGAGGAAAAGATTGGATTGCGGTCTCGTTCGATCAAGCGCCCCTGCGACCGCATCGGCTTGCGGCGGCCTTTGTGGCCCCGTCAAAGGCCGATCAGCGCGGCGCCTAGTACCGGTTCTTGATCAGCAGCACTTCCATGATCTGCTTGGCCTCGTCGGGTTTCAGCTCAAGCAGGCCGGTGATCCGATTGAGGAACTCGGCTTCAAGCGGAACCAGGTTTCCGTCCGCCAGGATGAGATCGACGCAGTGTCCGAAGACGGAAAGACGCATGTCGGACGGCAGAGCGGTGCACGCTTCATCAAGGCCGTTCTTGCGCTCGGCAAGGCGCTTCTGGATCGTCGCATTGGCCTGGGCGAGCTGGTTCTGGTTCATCGCGCTCAGCACGCGCGAGCGAAGCAGCAGCGCCTTCACTTCTTCCTGCTCTTCGCGGCTGAAGATGCCGTCGGCCGAAACCGCGCATAACAGGAGGCAGAGGAAAGCTTCGCCTACGGTCCAGTCCGTGTTGCGCGACTTGCCGAAGTCGGCCGCCAGTTTGCCGAGATCAAAGTTGCTCGGCGGCGGAAGCGCTGCGGCCGGCGCCTGGAAAATGTTGATAATTGGACTGGCTTCGTTGGCCATTGATGTTCCTCGCGCGCCTTGCTTCGTCCTCACCAGACGATGAGGGCATTATACTCGAAAGGCAAGCTGAGCGCGGGGGGAGAGGCATTCCCGACTGAAGAAATCCCGCAGCCTTGGCGCCGAGCGCAGGCGTCCGCCGCGCGCCGGCGGGAGCGCCTAACGCGTGCGCGGATCTAGAAGCGGTTCTTGACCAGCAGGACTTCGAGGATGCGTTTGGCATCCGCAGAGTCGAGCGCCATGTAGCCGGTGATCTTGTTCAGGAATTCCGCCTCGATCGCGAGGAGAGCGCCGTCCGCCAGAACGATGTCGACGCAATGCGCAAAGACCGGCAGGCGCATATCCGTCGGCAGGGATTCGCAGGCTTCCTGCAAGCCATTCGGACGTTCCTTGAGGCGTTGCATGACGGTGGCGTTGGCCGAGGCGAGCTGACTTGGGTTGACCGTCTTCAGCGCTCGCGAGCGACGGGCGAGCGCCTGGATTTCCGCTTGTTCCTCAGGGGCGACGTTGCCATCGGATGCGGCCGCCGAAAGCAGCAGGCACAAGAAGGCCTCCGGGATGCTCCAGTCGGTGGCGCGGGTGGTCTTGAACTGCTCGGTCAGCTTGTTCAGGTCAAAGGTCGACTGCGCTGGCGGTTCAGGCGCCGCCTGGAAGATGTTCAACACGTCCGACATGTCCAAACCCTCACTCGTCTCAAACCATTGCGCATCGAAGTGGCGGAGCGACATCGAAACGTCTTTTCGTGGGCGGCGCAAGTGCGCCCCGCCCACCCGCTTCGCTCGCCCGCAGGCCTGGCGGTCGGTTCAGTCGAGCCTGCGACTGGACCGACCTTGCCCGGCCCGCCCTAGTTCCGGTTTGCCGCCCCCGGGGTCGCCGACGGGCTCGGCCGGATCACACCGGCTGCCGGCGCCGTTGGCCCGCTCGTCGGGGCCCAGAGGCCGATGTCATTCGTAATCTTCTGCAGCACGTCGAGCTTGGCCTGCAGCGCCCGTTCAGCCGGCTCCCGGATCGGCGGATCCTGGAGATCGACCGGCTTGTGGAACTTCCAGTAGTCAGTTTTGCTCGGAACCTTCAGCAGGCCCTCAATTTTCTGGCGCTCGCCGGCTGTCGCGGCCTGCAGGCGTGAGATCTCGCCATACGGGATCAGCGCCTGCTGATATTTGTCGCGCTCGAGCGCGAGGTCCGCCTTGTCCTTGGTCAGCTGGGTGTTGACCTTGGTGGCTTCCGTCAGCGTCTTCTGGATCGCGGCCACCGAATTGGCCCCATCGGTCTTGGCGCCCTGCCAGAGCCAGTAGAAGCCGCCCGTACCGGCGATCGCCGCGCCAAGCAGGAGGACGACCATGGCGCCGAGGAAGCCCTTGGAGATCACCAGGCCTCCACGCTCCTCTTCCGGCGGCGCTTTTGGCGGCGGCGGCGTCTGCTGTGTTGGCTCCATGAACACCATCGGCACGTGGGCCGGTGCGTAGTCGCCTGAAGATGAACCTGTCATCTCAACTTCCCCTTTGCCTTATCGAACACGTAGTCACCATCGCATCACTACAGATGTTCGCAACTGTCGACGCCATAGAACTCGAAGAATTTCTGCGCCAGACCAAGTTCCTCGGCGGTAAGTCCAGAATCGATGCTCAGACCGGAACAGGACACGACCTTGGCTTTGCCATACTTCATCATCGTCGACATCTTCGGCGCAGCCGCCGTGCCGGGCCATTTGAAGGCGCGCTGGTCAGCGGCTGGCGCGGCGTTCCGTTCGGCTTCCCTCAGGCCCTGATCGAACCAGACCTGCGCCACTTCAAGCGCTGCAGGCCGCAGGGCGGCTGAGGTGAACCGCGCCTTGCGCAGGTTGAACATGCCCAGGAGCAGCATGCCCGGCGCCTGGTCGCTGCTGCCGCATGCCGTCGAACTGTCGGGGCCGACCACGCTCGGCCCGCCGCGGAGGATGCGGGAGATGCAGACCTGTTCCCGGTAGGGCGTCCGGCTGGTCCCCAGCTTGATCGCTTCGTTGGCGTTATTGACGCCATCGGTCAGCGTCGCGACGCCGCCGGCTGCGCCCGATCTGTCGGCGATCAGGCTGAGATAGTAATAGGCGTCCGCCTTGATGCCGGTGTCGTTTGGCGCAGGTGCGGCGGTGGCCCCGCCCGTCATGTTGATCACCTGCTGGAGGTATCTTCCGGCGTCGACGAAATTCTGCTGGCTGTAGAGGCTCATGCCGACCTGGAGCGGTGCGCTGGTCGAGGTCGGGTCGGCCGCGATGGCGGCGAGCAGGGTCTTGCGGACGTCATCGGCCCGGCCCGGCTGCTGGCTCTGGACGTTGGCAAGGCTCATCAAGGTCGCCGCCTTGACCGACGCCGGCTGGCCGGGCTGTTGCAGCAGCGCCAGATAGGTCTGTTCGGCGTCCTTGTAGGCCGCCGGCCGGGCGGTGGGATCCTTGAGGCCGCGGGCGTACTCGACCTGGGTGTCGGCAAGCTCGGAGGCGATCTTGCCATTGGTTCCGTCGCTCGACACGGCCGCTTTGTAATAAGCGATCGCTTCGGGCAGCTGCCCAAGGCCATGCGAGGCCCGCGCCAATCCGGCATTCGCTGCGCCGGCTTTCGGGCCGCTGACGCCCGCCTGCGTATAGGCGTCGCGCGCCTGGGAGAACCAGCCGGGCTTGTCGCTGTCGGGCGCCGCCGCCGCGATCACCAGCCGCGCATCGCCGAGGCCGATATTGAGGTCGACATTCTTGGGATCGTATTTCAGGGCCTTCACGTAAAAGCCGGCGGCGCGTTGGGCGGCGGGCGAATCGCCGGTGCCCGGCGCCAGTTCGCTGGCGCCAGCTTTCAAGGCGACGGTGATCAGATTCTGGCGGGCGTCCTTGACCACTGACGGATCGACGCCGGGGCCGCCATCGGCCAGCGCGGAAAAGCCGTCGATGGCGTTGTTATAATCGAGCGTGCCGCCGCCGCGGGCCTGATAGGCTGCAGCGCGCTGATAGACGACGGCGCTGTAAAGCGGCGTGCCTCGTTGGACGCCGGACGGCCCCAACAGGTCATCGAGCGCGCCGATCGCCTTGCCATAGAGGGCAGACTTGTCGTTTGCGGCGGCCTGCTGGGCCTGTCCGGTATAGGCGCGAGCCAGTTGATACTTGGCGTCGCTGCGGGTGTCGGCGCGGGCTCTCAGGTCCGATGTCACGGTTTCGAGAATCGGCGAGGCGAGGGCAAATTCACCCAGGGAATTGTGTGCGGCGCCGGAATTGAGCCCCGCGTTTGCAAGCTCCGCCGGCAATTTCGAGGCTTTGCGAAACTGCACTTCGCAAGCGTCGGCGATCTGTCTTAGCTGGTCATTGGGGAGCGTGACCGGGTATTTGAAGCAGTCGTCCGGGGCCTTCCGGAAGGCGGCCGGGCCTTTCTGGGCGATTGCCGTTGCCGTCAACAGGGCCAGGGCGGAAACCGCGACAAGCCTCGACCAATGCCCGAAAAAAGCAGCTCTGTTTTGCATCACGTCTACCCCGGTTTTTATCACCCGCTCCAAGCGTTATGAACGAATTCCGACCGGCGCAGAAGTGCCAAAAGGCCGAAAGACGTCAGATCACGCAGCGGCGCCGGACGATGCGACTCCCGGGCCGCACCCAGCCTATCGCCCGGCGCCTCTGATTTGATGACAGACGCTTGGCAGACACCCGCGCCGCCAACCAACCAACCGGCCTGCCAGCCCTGCTGCCCGGCTGCCTGCTGCCCGTCTGCCTGCTGCCCGTCTGTCTGCTGCCCGTCTGTCCGCTGCCCGTCTGTCCGCTGCCCGTCTGCCCGCTGCCTGTCTGCCCGCTGCGGCGGGCAGGCTGACCCGACGCCTTGACTTGGGCGGGCGCGGCGCGATGCTCGCCTAGGAAGGGTCCCGTCCGCGATGTCGACGCTCAGCCAGGACTTCGACGCTTACGTAGCGCACTTGTCGCGACGGAACAGTGTTGCGATCGGCGTGCTGATCGGCGGCATGATCGCTGCGGCAGTCCTCTGCGTGATCTATGTCGTCTCGATTTTCTACCACGTCCCTGGGGTGGGTTCCCTGCAGACCCTGTTGCCGGATGAGGTTCGTCAGACCCCGATCCTCAGCCGCCTGTTCCAGGCCGACAATCTTGACGCGCTCCACCTCTCGGCGGTGTGCGCGAACATCTCCGTCGCCGCCGCCTTGCGCATCTGGTACACGCGGCACGAAAAGCTGACCGCGCTGTTGACCCACGCCCTGGTGCTCGAGAGCGAGCACGAGACGGCGATCAGGGTGTTGCTGCACAAGGAAATGGAGCGCTAGGGCGCGGCTTTGCGCCCGAAGCCGCCCGAAGCCGCCCGAAGCCGCCCGATGGCGACCGAAAGGCGCGCCGGAGAGGCGGCTCTGGAGTTGAGTGAGCGCCGGCGCATGAAGGGCCGATCGCGGCCGCGGGGAAGAGCATGAGCGAGGACGCAAAGGCCAGCAAGACCGTCACCGACATCTGGCTCGAAGTGCAGCGCGAGCAGAAGCGCTTCAGCCAGATCATCCGCATCCTGGTCGGGCTGGTGATCCTCGCTGGCGGCGTTGCTGTCGCTTTTACGCTGGTCTCGTATTCCGACGTGAAAAGTTTTCAGGCGCGTTTCGAACAGGAAATCCGCGAGGCGCGCGCCAATACGCGGGTCGTTGTCGCCGAGTGGAAATACGAGAACCTGACCCAGGCCGAGCGCCTCGATGCGATCGAAGAAGAGCAGGGCGCTCAGCGCCAGCAGGCTGAGCTGATGCAGGCGATGGGTCGCGCGCTGGCGACCAGCAGCCTCCACGAGCAGCCTCTGAGCCTGACAGCCTTGGCGGCCCGAGCAATCAAGGACGCCAGAAATTACGGCCTCGGCGCGGGCCTCGCAACCGACGATCTGGTCTCTGGCATTCTCAACGCCAACGGCGCCAAGCTGTCGACCGACGATCGCCTGCTGTTAAGCGCCGTGCTCGCCGACTACCGCTCGCCAGAGAAGGCGGCGCCGGTGATCCAGACGCTGATCGAGAAGGCGCAGGCCGATCAGATGAAGGGCTTCGGCTATGCCATCCTGGCGCGGCACTATTATTCGCTGACCAACGAGGTTGATCGGGCAAGCGATCCGAACTGCAGCGAAGTGGTGAAGGATGTCGCGCTGGCCCACGGCAAGGGGGTTGAAGGCATCGGCCCCTATCTCTGGGCTGGCGAGTGCTGGCGCAAGCGTGGCGAAGGCGCAAAGGCGTTCGAGAACTTTACCCAGGCTCTGGCGTTGCGGGACGATCCGGCGGCAACCCCGGACAATGTCCGTGTCGTCGCCAACGGCCTTGGCACAACTCTGATCTCGCAATACGCCGCCGGTCAGATGGAGGGCGAAGCAGGGACAAAGGTCATCGCATCGCTCCGGCCCTCGCTCCGCAACCTCGATCTGGCTGACCCCGAGGGCGTCAACATCAAGGCACCGCTCGATGCGGCGAGGACGTTGCTTGCTTATGCTGCGAAGATACGCGCTGCGCATGGCGGCGGCGATGTCGGGCGGGCTTACTCGACGGAGAATATCGGGTTCACCTACGTCCTCGACAAGAACTGGAAGGGCTGCATGGAGCACACCAAGCAGATCGACACCGTTGTTGCGAGCCCTTGGAACCTTGTCGTGCTCAACATCTGCGCGACCCAGCAGGCGAAAACTGCGACAGGCAGGGAGAAGGCTGAACTCGCCGAGGCGGCTGATATTGCGCGCGTCACCCTCAGCCAGTTCAGTTATGACTGGTTCGACGAAGCAGAGTTGAGGAAGCTGCTGCCGGGTGATTTTGGGCCGACGGTCGATACGCTGATCAAGGCTTCGAAAAGCCGGCAAGGCGCCAGCGAACAGGCCCGCCTGACCAAGGCGAGCGATCCATCCATCGCCTCGCCTTGAAGTTGCGCTGAGGGTCCTGACGCTGAGAGAATAAGCGCCAACGTCGCTCCAATCTAGTCTTGCGAACGTGGAAAGAGGCCAGCTCCACGGCGGCGCGGTCAAGATCGCCGGTCCAGGAAGCGGCCGTCCCCTGGCCCTAGTCGAGCTGAAAAGAAGGCAGTTTAAGCCGCTACGCGTTGCGCACGATCAATGCGAGCCCGCTCTTCTGGATCGTTCATCGCTTCCCAAAGATCAGTGCGGCGCTGAGTGTTGAGCCAGAAGTCCGGCGTGTTCCCGAACGCCCGCGACAAGATGATCGCAGTCGCTGCAGTTACCGCCCTGCGGTTGTTGCACAGCTCGTTGATGTGCTTGCGCGGTAGGCCGGTCGCTCGCGCTAGCTGATCTTGCGTCAGTTCGAGTGGCGACAGAAATTCTTCAGTCAGAACTTCGCTAACCGTCGCCGGTTTGCGCTTGGTCACCCACATGTCCTGCTGCATCGGTTTAATTCATCTGTGGACGGTCGCAGAACTTCGAATTCGAGCGCTGCATCGCCCAGCTACTTTCTAAATTCATCTTGATAGGGCCGCGAGTTCGTCCTCGGTGAGAAAGCCGTCCCTGTTCTTGTCGACATAGTTCTTAAAGACGAAGGCATGGTAGCCAAGGAATTCATCTTGGATCAGCGCGTGGTCCTTGTTGAGGTCAAAAGCAAGGAAACTCCGATCGACGTTTTTCTGGCTTGCTGGATCCAAGCTTGCTTTGAATTCCTCCCGGGATAACCGGCCATTCTTATTCGCGTCGAACTGGGTAAACTTGGGCAGCTGGAAGTTGAGATATTCGTTGAGGGAGACCTTGCCGTCCTTGTCGTGATCCATGAAGGCGATCGCCCGAGCAGCCGGGCTCTTGGGCTCAGGCAGTGGTGGCGGAGGAGCGGGAGAAGGAGGAGGCGCGGCTGCAGCGGCCATTTCGGGTTTCCATTCGAAGCCGACGAGGTGATCGCAGACCCTAACGGGTTTACCGTCCTTGGTCGCCGGGACGAAGCGCAGCGTAGCGGCGATCCAGGCCAGCGTAGCGTTATCCAGAGTCGCAGAGCCCGACGACCTGTTGAGTTTGACCTCTTCGGGCGCGCCTTCAGCGCTTACGCATAGGGCAACCCGCACATAGCCTTTCTCGCCTTTCGCCAAAGCGTCGGCTGGATATGTCGGGGCATCAACGATGCCCTTGAGCGTGGGTCGTTGGGCAGCGGGCAGATCGTCCGCATGGATTGTCTGGGCCAGCGCCGACGGAGCGCAAATCAGGCAAATGCCGACAAGCATGAGGCCGTATACCAGTGCCCAACTCCCAGTCCCTGGCTGGGCTGATCTGTGGCGCGTTGAGGTAAAATTGGCCATGAGTTGCTGCCTCTTTCCGACATAGGAGAAGAAGCTTGATTGGCCTTTGGATTTTGGTCAACTCAGCAAAAATTCGCTGCAGGTTAAGCCTCTGGAGCGGATGTCGACGGATTTTGCAGGGCCTTTAGCCACCGCAGGACGTCCGCTTCGACAAAGCGTTTGATCGAACCGATCATCACCGGCCGCGGTGCGCGGGTATTTTTGGGTCAGACGCCAGAGGCTTGTGCGGCTCACATCCAAGGTTGTGCAAACCCGCTTATTAGAAATGAGGCGCTGCCCGTTTCCCGAATTGATATTAACGGTCATGCGGGCGTTCCCGATCGGACGGTGCGGCCTGATCGGCCTTCACTGGCTGAGGAGATGTCGCCGCCCTCGACGGCGTTGTTGCGGCTGGCCTGATCAAGGCACAGGCCCGCTAAGGGCGACGGGCTCGCCAAAGCGGCGCGCGCTTCGAAGATATGGTCAAACTGACGAGGGATTTGACGACACAAGTTCCTTTCGCGGGTGGCTTCGGCGTGGCTTCCTGCGCTTGAGCCCGCCCCATCAGCAACGCGGCGAATGCGATGGACGACAACAAAAATTTCGTCATGCCTCGCCTCTCAAAACGTTGCCAAACTTAGGTAGATGTGGGTCTCCACACTCAATGGCGTCAAGTATTGCCGTCATCGACCAACCCACCACATTCTTACCAGTGGCAGACCCGCTGCTCAGCGGCCATTCGTATCTACAGGGCGGGGCCGGCAGGATGTCGCCGGAAGCGGTCAGCTGTGCGCGCCAGCCACTGCAAACGGCGTCAGAATAGAGAGATGACCAGGGCGAC
>JANMWT010000409.1:0-2133 GCA_031394145.1 Alphaproteobacteria bacterium
CCGACAACACGCTGACCACCTCGATGAAGTCGGTCGGCGAGGCGATGGCGATCGGACGCACCTTCGAGGAGAGCCTGCAGAAGGCGCTGCGCTCGATGGAGACCGGGCTCACCGGCCTCGACGAGATCACGATCGAGGGGCTCGGTCAGGGCAATGACAGGACTGCGATCCGGGCGGCGCTGGGGCGGCCGACACCGGACCGGCTGCTCAAGGTGGCGCAGGCGCTGCGGCTCGGCTTTTCCGTCGAGGAGGTGCATGCGAGCTGCCGCATCGATCCATGGTTCCTGGAGCGCATCAAGGGCATCGTCGAGGTCGAACAGCGCATCGCCGCGCACGGCTGCCCCAAGGACGCGGACAATCTGCGGCTCGTCAAGTCGATGGGCTTTTCCGATGCGCGCCTCGCCCAGCTGGTCGGCTTAAGCGAGCGACATGTCCGCGAGCAGCGCCACCAGCTTAATGTCCGACCGGTCTACAAGCGCATCGACACCTGCGCGGCCGAGTTCGCCGCGCGCACACCCTATCTCTATTCCACCTACGAAACCGGCTATATCGGGCCGGACGGGGCCACCCTGCCGCCGCAAGACGAAGCGGAAGTCTCCGACAAGAACAAGGTGATGATCCTCGGCGGCGGCCCCAACCGCATCGGCCCGGGCATCGAGTTCGACTATTGCTGCTGCCACGCCGCTTTCGCCATGGCCGAGATGGGCATCGAATCCATCATGGTGAACTGCAACCCCGAGACGGTGTCGACCGACTACGACACCTCCGACCGGCTCTACTTCGAACCGCTGACGCTCGAGGACGTCACCGAGATCATCCATGTCGAACAGACACGCGGCAATTTCATGGGCGTCATCGTCCAGTTCGGCGGACAGACGCCTCTGAAATTGGCGCAGGGCCTTAAGGCCTCTGGCGCGCCGATCCTGGGCACCACCCCGGATTCGATCGACCTGGCCGAAGACCGCGAGCTGTTTTCGAATCTTCTGACACGGATCGGTCTCAAGCAGGCGCCCTCCGCGATTGCGCGAACGGACGAGGAAGCCGTCGCCGCCGCGACCCGCATCGGCTATCCGGTGATGCTGCGCCCGAGCTTCGTGCTTGGCGGGCGGGCGATGGAGATCGTCCACGACGAGACCGACCTCCGGCGTTATGTTCGCGAAGCGGTGCAGGTGTCAGGTGATACGCCGCTGCTGGTCGATCGCTATCTCTCCGACGCCATTGAAGTCGACGTCGACGCCCTCTCGGACGGCAAGACCACGCATATCGCCGGCGTCATGGAGCATATCGAGGAAGCCGGCATTCATTCAGGCGACAGCGCCTGCTCGATCCCGCCCTATACGCTCAGCGACGAGGTGGTGGCCGAACTTGGCAAGCAGGCTCGGGTTCTGGCCAAAGCGCTCAACGTCACCGGCCTGATGAACGTGCAGTTCGCGGTCAAGGACGGTGACGTTTTTGTGCTGGAGGCCAACCCGCGCGCATCTCGGACCGTGCCCTTCGTCGCCAAGGCGGTTGGCCAGCCATTCGCGCGCATCGCGGCAAAAGTGATGGCCGGCGCCTCCCTGGAGGATTTCAAGCTCGGCGACGGGCCGATCAAGGGCCCGCGCATCGCAGTCAAAGAAGCGGTCTTCCCGTTCGCACGCTTTCCCGGCGTCGATCCAATTCTCGGACCCGAGATGCGCTCGACCGGCGAAGTCATGGGCCTCGATGTATCGTTCGGCGCGGCCTTCTTGAAAAGCCAGATCGCCGCTGGCATGGCCCTGCCCGATAAGGGCGTCTGCTTCATCTCGGTGCGCAATTCCGACAAGGACGCGATCCTTCAGCCAGCGCGCGACATGATCGACCTCGGCTTCTCGCTGATCGCTACACGCGGGACGGCTGAATTCCTGTCCGGTCAGGCCATCCCGGTGCGGACGGTCAACAAGGTGCTGGAGGGCCGGCCGCACGTCGTCGACGAGCTGACCAATGGCGGCGTCCAGCTGGTGTTCAACACCACCGAGGGGGCCCAATCGCTGCTCGATTCGGCGTCGATCCGACGCGGCGCCCTGTCGCTGGGCGTGCCCTATTACACGACAATATCGGGCATGCGGGCCGCAGTTCAGGCCATTCGTGCATTGAAGCTACGGCCGCTTGAAG
>JANMWT010000476.1:0-7808 GCA_031394145.1 Alphaproteobacteria bacterium
TGACGCCGAAATGGCGCAGCGCCGATCCGAACACGACGGGCGTCATGTGACCCTCGCGATAGGATTGGCGCTGATACGGCGCACACACCCCCGCCGCCATCTCCGCCTGGCTCTCGAGTTCGGCGAGTTCGGCGCCATCCATCATCTCGGCAAACCGGTTGGCGCCGACGCGCTCAGTCGAGAATGTCACGGCCCCGTCGCCGCCGACCGTTCGCCGGTAAGTGACGAATTCCCCGGTGCGCAGGTCCTTCATGCCGCGCAGTCGATCGCCCGATCCCTGCGGCCAGTAGAGCGGCGCGGTCGTCATCGCCAGCTTCTGTTCGATCTCGTCGAGCAGCTGGAATGGCTCCTGCGCCTCCCGATCGATCTTGTTGATGAAGGTAATGATCGGAATGTCGCGCAAGCGGCAGACCTCGAACAGCTTCAGCGTCTGCGGCTCGATGCCCTTGGCCGCATCCAGCACCATGATCGCAGAATCAGCTGCCGTGAGCGTCCGGTAGGTGTCTTCGGAGAAATCCTCGTGGCCTGGCGTATCCAACAGGTTGAAGACGCAATTCTGGTACTCGAAGGTCATCACCGAGGCGGAGACCGAGATGCCTCGGTCGCGCTCGATCTTCATCCAGTCCGACATCGTCCTGCGACGCTCGCCGCGCGCCTTGACGGCGCCCGCCATGCGGATCGCGCCGCCCGCCAGCAGCAGGTTTTCGGTCAGCGTCGTCTTGCCCGCGTCCGGGTGAGCGATGATCGCAAAAGTGCGCCGGCGCGCCGCTTCCGCTTCGGGAGTGAGGGCCATTGGGGAAAGTCGTCCGTGCCTGAAGCGCGGGGCTTATCGCAATTGGCGAGGGGGGGGAAGACAGGGCGAAAAGGCTCGTCCGGGCCTCTGGCCGTTCGACGGACCGCCTCGACGGCTGATGGCGGCGAGACAGTGCGCGCGCCCACCCTTGCCGTTCGGCGCTGGTTATTCCAAGCCGCCTCCGAAGCAACGGGGAACCAACGGGTAAACCACCACCGAACAACCCAGTGATCCGCCCGGTGATCCGCCCGGTGATCCGCCCAGTGACCCGCCCAGTGGGCGAAGCCGCTCGGCAGCCGCTCGGCAGGCGCTCGGCAGGCGCTCGGCAGGCGCTCGCTGGGAGGCAGACGCACCTAGGGCCGCCAGTGAGTCGTCCGTTTTCGGGCGGTTGCGACGAGCACCGCCCAGGTGATGAAACAGACGCCAGCCAGGAGGGCGACAGCGACCGGCATCAGGACGCCGACGCCGAGCTCGCCCCACTCGAGCCAGTGCTGCAAGACCGAAAGGATGACGCCAGACGCGAAGCCGACCGCCATCGTCGCCAGGAAGTAGGCGAAAAGTTCGAGGAGCTTGGCGTGTCTGGATGTGAAGAGGGGCATGGCGCTTTCTGCTGAAGGTCCAATACAACAGCCATGCACGTCTACACTTGAACCGCGACTGAATGCTCTGTGGCGAAATGGGGCTGCAACTTGCCGTGGCCGCCCAGATCGGCTCTATCTCCGGGCCATCCAGCCAGTGGGCCCTTGATTATGAACATTGCAGCAAGGTTCGCCCTATTGGGCGCCGGCGCCCTGATTGGGGCGCCGGGGCTCGCCGATCCGCCCAGATCTTCGCCCACCGTCTGGGATTGCAAGGTTGAGCGCCGCATCGAGAACGGCAGGACCACGATGTATGATGACAAGATGCGCGCCAGCCCCGCCGAGCGCCTGATCTTCGTCGCCGAAACCGCTAGCAATCGCGGTTGCCTGCTTAAACCTGCGGCGAAAGAGAGTTGCGGCGTCATGTTCACCGGCGCAGCGGAGAGCGGCGGCATGCTGCGGCTCGACCGCATGGACGAGCACAACACCCTCGACCTCGTGAACATCTTCCCGTCGAGCGGCCGGTTCATCCGTATCCATGGCGAGACCCAATGGATGGGAAAACCAGGCGACTGCGTCGTCGCTAAGGGCTGGAAGGTGAAGCTGCCCTAATTGCGGGATCCGCTTCACGCCCCCCCCACGCTGCACCCTGGAGCACTGCACCCTGGAGCGCACGCCGAGTGGCAATACCCCATGCGGTCCGGAGAGGGTGAACCTTCCGGACCGCATCGGCATCTTCATCTCAGCATGGGATGTGAGCTCCAGCAGAGATATCGGCCAGAGGTTAAAAACTCACGCTTAACCTTTAGCACTTCACACGAACCCGCGAGCACTCGCCGCGGCGTGCGCCCCTGCGACCAGACCTGCTACCAGACCTGCTACCAGACCTTCACGCGATCCTTCGGCGCCAGATAGAGCGCTTCACCTGGCTTGACGTCGAACGCCGGATACCAGGCATCGAGATTGCGCACGGTGAGCGCGCGATACTGCGCCGGGGCATGGCCATCGGTGAGGATCTGCTGGCGCAGCTGCGCCTCCCGCGTCTTCAGGCGCCAGGTCTGGGCGAAAGCGAGGAAGAACTGCTGGTCGCCGCTCAAGCCATTCATGGTGGGTCCCTCCTTGCCGCCAAGCGAGGCCCGGTAGGCGTCGTAGGTCGCCGAAAGGCCCGCAACATCGGCGATGTTCTCGCTCAATGTCTGCTCGCCCTTCACCGCAAGATCGGAGAAGGGTTTATAGCCGTCGAACTGCTTCGCCAGGGCAACGCCTGAAGCCTTGAAGTGAGCGAAGTCATCTGGCGTCCACCAGTTGCGCATTCGGCCCATCGCGTCGAACTGGGCCCCGTCATTGTCAAAGCTGTGACTGATCTCGTGACCGATGATCGCGCCGATCGAGGCGTAGTTGACGGCTGCAGGCGCCCTTGGATCAAAATGCGGCGGCTGCAGTTCGGCGGCCGGGAAGTTCAAGGCGTTGAGGATCGGCAGGTTTACCGCGTTCACCAGTTGCGGGTTCATCACCCACTCGCCACGATCGACCGGTTGCCCGAGGCGCGCAATCTTCTGATTGCTGTCGAACACGGCGGCGCGCTGGGCGTTGCCGAAGGCATCGTCATGCTTGACGATAAGACCGGCATAGCTGCGCCATTTGTCGGGATAGCCGACGCCGACCTTGAGCGACTTGAGCTTGGCTTTCGCTTCCTTCTTGGTCGCAGGCGCCATCCACTCGAGCGAATCGATCCGCCTGTCGAAGGCTGCGGTGATGTCCTTGACCATCGCCGAGACTTCCGCCTTGGACGAGGCGGGGAAATATTTCGCAGCGTAGAGCTTGCCGACCGCTTCGCCGAGCGAGCCGTTGACCGCCGCGACGCCGCGCTTCCAGCGGTCCGCCATCGCCGGCGTCCCTGACAGGGTCTTGCCATAGAAATTGAACCGCTCCTCGACGAATGACTTGGGCAGCACGCCGGAATTCCGGTCGATATAGTGATAGGCGAGGTACTCCTTCCACGCCGCGACCGGTGTTTCGGCCACCAGTCGCGATTCGCCACTGACCGCCGAAGGCTGCCAGACGACAAAGGACGTCTGCTTCGACAGGCCCGCCGCTGCGAGGAAGGCGGCCCAGTCGATGCCGCCCGCCTTGGCGTCGAGATCGGCGCGGGAATAGTGATTGTTGCCTTTCTCGGGGTCCGAGGTGTCGACCACGGAGGCATGCACATGGGCGATCTTGTTTTCGAGATCGAAGATGCGCTCGGACTTCGCCTTGGGCTCGACTATGCCCGCAAGCGTCAGCACATTGGCGATATGCGCCTCAAACCCGTCGCGGATCGCCGCCATCCGCGGGTTGTCGGCGAGATAGAATTCCCGGTTCGGGAGACTGAGGCCGCCCTGAAGCAGGAAGGGTGAATAGATGGTTGGCTTGTCGAAGTCCGCTGCAACCCACAGGCCGAACAGGTTGTCGGTCGCATACTTGGTGTTGTTCATCACGTCGACATCGGCGCGCAGCGTCGAACCGAGATAGGCCGACAGGCTCTTGAGGTCGGTGATCGCACCGATCTTCGCGAGCTCAGGCTTCAGCGGCGCAAGGCCCTTGGCCTCGATGCCGGCCTCATCCATGTAAGCGGCATAATACTCGGCGATCTTGGCAGCTTCGCCGCCGGCTTTGGGATGGCTCTCGCCAGCGCCCTTGATCAGCGTCGCCACTTCCTTTTCGACCGTGTCGGCGAGCATGGCGTTGCCGCCCCAGCTTGAACGGTCCGGCGGGATCTCCGCGCTCTTCGACCAGGCGCCATTGGCGTAAGCGAAGAAGTCCTCGCCCGGCTTCACGGATTTATCCATCCCGGCCAGGTCGACGCCCGGACCATCGGCGGCGAGAAAAACGCAGGCGGCGAGTGCAAGCGCAGAATAAGCCATGGCGCGGCGGTTCATCGACGATCTCCCATCGGGGCGGGTCCAGCAGACCGGAACGGTCTTCTTGGTATTCTCTCACGACTGCCAGCGCCAGCCGGTCAGCCCAGCCGGCGCTTTGCATTCGGGCGCGAGACCCAAGCCAGCCCGCGCCTCGGTGACGACGCAAGGCGGTCGGTGATCTTCGCTGGCTCGGCGGGTCAGGCCGATCCACCTGATGAAGCAGGTCAAGCGAGGCGCATTCCCGTTGCAGGGATGGCGCGGGCCTGGCGCGAAGATCTCGACCGCGCGCCCCAGATCCGATCAACGTTAACGACGCCGCAGGCGTCTGCGGCTCTCGCCCAGCGGGTTAACTGGAGGGTTGCGTACCGACCGGGGCGAATGTTAAGGCGAAAACTGAAATAAAGTGTAGGTTCAGTGCGTTGGCGAGTTGCCGCGGAGCCGCAAAACTGTCAACGAATCTTCGGGGCTCGGGTCCAAGGGGTCGACGGTCGTGGCCAACGAAATTTTCATCAGTTATCGCCGGTCGGACGAACCGCGCGCGCGCATGTTCTACAATCTGCTGAAGGATCGCGGCGTCGAAGCCTGGTACGACGCCAAGATCGAGGCGGGTGAGGATTGGCGCACCACCACAGCGAACGCGCTTGATGCCGCGCCTATCTTCGTTCTGCTGATGTCGAAAACCGCCTCGGAGTCCGGCGACATCGCCAAGGAGCTCGCCGCCGCAACCCACAAACGCAAACTGGTTGTGCCGGTGCGGCTCGACGACATGCAGCTCGAAGGCATGTTCCTTTACGAGCTTGCCTCACGCAACTGGATCGACGCCTTCCACAACACCGAGCAGCGCCTGGGCGAATTGGCGGACAAGCTCGCCGCCCTGGTCAAGGCGGGCATGAGCCCGGAGGCGGCGGCACAGCTCGACATCAACGTAGCGGAAATCGCCGCCGCCAAAGGCGCCGGCGGCAAGGGGGCCTTCCCGCGTCTGATGCAGAAGGGCGGCAGCGTCGCCCTGATCACGGCAGGTGCGGTTGCGCTGGTCGCGACGGCAGGCAGCGGCATCTGGTTCTTCACCAAGTCTTCGCTGGACGAACCGCCCAAGGCCTGGAGCAACGCGACGACCGCTGCCGCTGCGACGACAACCCCGATCGCCGCTCCGGCGGCCGCGGCTGTCGTACCTAAACCCGCGCCCAGCCTGCCCACGTCGATGAATGAGCTGGCGGCCGCTGCAAAGGCGTCAGGCCGAAGCGACGCGGAAGTTGCCGCTCTGACCGACGCTGGCGCCAAGCTGACGGCAATCGCCGAGAAGATCGCAGCCGGCGGCGACCCCGCTGCGCTGACCCAGCTGAACGCCGACATGAACGACGTCGCGCTGACCGCCACACGCACCCAGATCGCAGGGCTCGCCGCCGATCCTGTCGTACTGGCCGTGAAGAGCGACTTCAAGGCGATCGCATCCGACCAGAGGTCCGCAGGCGTCAAGATGGACCCGGCGATCGCCAAGGCCTTCGGAGACGCCGACACGGCTCAGGTGACGATCAAGGCGGCGAGCGACGCTGCTGCCGGAACTGACGCCGCCATTGCGCTCGAGGCGGCCAAGAGCGCTCAGCAGTCCTTTGCCACCCTTGTCACCCTTCAACCGGTGGCGAGCGATGCGTTCGTGAAGACGAAACGCCTGGCTTACACCGCCAACAGCGCCACCGCGCGCAGCATCGCAGGCCAGATTGCGCAGCTCGCAACCGTCAAGAAGCCCAACGTGTTCGCCAGCACCGAGCGCAAGGAAGCTTACAAGTACGTGGCCGCAACCGATGTCTGGGCGCGCAGCCGCATGGCTGAGGTCGATGTCGTCGCCGGCTCGGTCGCAACCGCGGATCGCAAGTCCGCCGCAAAGTACGCAACCCTGGCCGCAACGGCAAAAATCGACCTGCTCGACGCGCTGGGCAAGGTGCAGATCGCCGCCGCCAGGGCCGCTGCGCCCAACTAGCGCCCACCAACCAGCGCCGACCAACCAGCCGCCACCAACTGGCGCTCAACTGGCGGACGGTCGCAAGATCGTCAGTGCGCTGCGCCCTGAGCCGTGAGCTCGGAGGGAGGCAAGATCGCGCCGCTTCGCCGCTGCAGCGTCATCCGGATGCCGTCGCGTGGGCGCAAGGTGATCTTTGACCGAAGCGCGATCTCCTGGCCTGGCGTCAGCTGCAGACGGTAACGCTGGGCCACCATTGCGAGGATCAGGCAAGCCTCGGTCATCGCCAGGCTCGCGCCAATGCATAGCCGCGGACCGCCGCCGAACGGCAGATAGGCAAAGCGCGGTCGCCCCTTGCTCCGCTCGGGCGAAAATCGTTCAGGATCGAACGCTTCTGGCGCATCCCATAATTTGGTGTGGTGGTGGATGATCCAGGGCGCGAGGAAGACCTGGGTCCCCTTTGCGACCTTGTGACCGCAGACGACATCGTCGGCGAGAGCCTGCCGGCCGCTGAGACCCGGAGCGGGAGGATAGAGGCGCATCGTCTCTTCGATCACCATGCGCGTGTACGGAAGGGCCTCGAGATCCTGATATCCCGGCACGCGCCCGGCGAGCACGCGGTCCAGCTCTTCGTGCAATTTTTCTTCCTGCTCCGGCCGCTGAGCCAGGAGGTAGAAGGCGAAGGTCATCGCCACTGCGGTTGTCTCATGGCCAGCGAAGAAGATGATCACCATCTCGTCGCGCACTTCCTGATCGTTGAGCGCCAGGCCGGTGTCGGCGTCGCGAGCCGCGACAAGCCGGCCGAGAAGATCGTTGGCGCCATCGCTTCCGACCTTCACGCGCTCGTTGATCAGCTTGTACATGGCGGCATCGAGCTGGCTGAATATCTTGCGGATGTTCGCGATCTTGCCGCGCATCCGGATCGGGCCGATCACCGGCAGAATATCCATCAAGTCGAAATTCATCGCACCAAGTCCGCGCTCGAAAGTCGAGCCGAGCAGCTCGCTGATCTCCCCGCTGTCGGTGGAGAACATGGCGCGGGAGATGATCTTCAGGGTGAGCGCGGTCATCGCCTCGGCGATATCCAGCTCAGCTCCGGGCGGCTGGCCGTCCCACTCGGCCAGAAACCCGGTCGTCGCCTCCACCATGCCCTGCGCGTATGAAACGATGCTGCGATGATCGAAGGGCGGCGACATCAGACGGCGGTGCGCACGCCACTTGTCGCCATCGAGGGTGAGCAGGCCATCACCGAAAGCGGCAGACAGAAAGGGCGTGTCCTCAGGCGTCTTGGGATAATTGGCGACGTTGTCGAGGAGGATGCGCTTGACGCCGACGGGGTCGCTGACCACCATCATACGGCCGGCGCCGCCTTTGACGTCGTAGATCAGGTCGTCATAAGCCCCGCGCGGGATCGTCGCCATGCCATTCTCGCGCGCAATTCTGATCGTCTCGAAAAGCGAGAGCGGCTTTTCAGGCCTCGCAAAACTGACCAGCGGCGGCTCGGCGGTTCTGAGTTTGCTCACACGTCTCTCCGGTCCCCGCAGGCCCCTTTGGGGCCCCTTTCGGCATCGTGCAGGGTC
>JANMWT010000477.1:0-9736 GCA_031394145.1 Alphaproteobacteria bacterium
CGCAGGTCGGCCGAGACCGGCGTCTTGCCGGTGCCGCCGAGCGTCAGATTGCCGACGCAGATGACCGGCAGGCCTGCATCCTGCGGGATCGCGCGCTGCAGCCGCCTTTTGCCGGCCAGCGAGTAGCCAAGCGCCAGGGGCGTCAGCAGGACACGCAACATCGGCGCCGAATAGCGCGACTTGCGGTCGGTGACACGCCAGAAATAGGGCTCGTTCATGGCGTCGCGCCCTTGGCTGGGCCCAGCATGGCGAGAACCGCCTCAAGGCTGGCCTCGAACGGAGCGCGCGCCTCCAAGAAGAAACCCGCCAGCGATGGGATCGGGCCACGATCGGCCAAGGCCGCGAGCCAATAGTCGGCAAGTTCGTGCGCGCTTTCGCCGATCGCGAGCACGCCGGCCTGTTTCAACGCCTCGAAGGTGTCGCGGAAATTGTAGCCGTGCGGGCCGGTGAACACCCGCTTGCCGAGTTGCGCCGGCTCGATCGCATTATGGCCGCCGACATCCTCGGCATTGGCGCCGCCAAGATAGATTGCATCGGCTGCCGCATACCAGAACAGGAGTTCGCCGATCGTGTCGGCCACCAGCACATCGATGTCTGGCGCAGGCGGGGATGGATCAGATGAGCGCAGCTGCCCTTTGAGCGCACAGCTGCGCGCCAGAGGGACAAGCGCTGCGCCTCGCTCCGGGTGGCGCGGTACGACGATCAGGAGCGCCCCAGGGTCGTGAGTGCGCACCTCTGCGAACGCCGCCAGCGCCAGCTCATCCTCGCCGGGGTGGGTCGAGGCTGCGAGCAACACCCGCCGGTTGCCGATGAAGGATCGCCAGGCGGCCACCTGTTCGGCCGGCGGCGGTTCGATCGCCGAAGCGCGTTTGAGGTTGCCGACCACTTCGATGCACCGACCCAGCACCTCGCCAAGCCCGTTAGCCGTCGCAGCATCGGCGGCTCCGAGAAAGCGGAAGGCGGAAAAGATCTCGCGCGCCGAGGCGCGCGTCGCGTTCCAGTTGCGGAGCGTCCGATCGGTCATCCGCGCGTTGACCAGCGCCGCGCCAATTCCCCGTGCGCGCAGTCCGGCCAGCATGTTGGGCCAGATCTCGCCTTCGGCGAACACCGCAGCATCCGGGCGCCAGTGATCGAGAAAACGTTTCACTGCATTGGGTGCATCGACCGGGGCCATCTGGTGCACGACCCCGGATGGCGCCCAGGCGGCGATCATGTCTGCGGACGTCAGCGTCTGCGTGGTCATCACGGCGGAAAGCTCAGGGCGCCGGGCGCGTAGCGCAGCGAACATATCGATCAGTAGACGGGATTCCCCGACGCTGGCCCCGTGCATCCAGAGCAACGGACCATGCGGCCGTAACGCGGTGATGTTGCCGATACGCTCGCCCATGCGCTCGGCGCGCTCCTTGTCGCTTCAAGCGCTGCTCCAGCACGAACAGAGCGGCGGGTTCGGCGAGGCGCGTGCCCAGCGTGTAGAGCGCCAGCGATGCTGTCACGATCGGCTCTGTTCCATCGCTCGCGGCGAAGCTTCTGGCATGCTGACCGACATTGGCGGGGCGTGCAGGGCAGGTTCGGGCGCCGCCGGAAGTCCGACGATCTCCTCGGCCCGCGCGCTTGCCGCCTTGAGCGCCTGCTCGACGCGCCGGCGCAGATCTTCGCTGTCCATGGTCTTCGAGGTCGGGATCGGTTCGGCCACCACCATGGCGGCGCGCGAGAACAGGCGCGGGAAGAGGAGCTGATCCCAGGTCCGCATCCGCCGGCCTGGGGCCGCCAGGCCGTAAACGATGATCGGCGCGCCAACCTGCTGGGCGAGCTTGATCGCGCCCATCCCGACCACCTCGGGCGGGCCGTTGGGGCCATCGATCGTCACCACCACGCCACCGCCATTCTTCATCGCCTGCATGGCTTCCTTGGCCCCCAGGAAGCCGCGCTTGTCCTTGGTCTTGGTCTTGTTTGCGGCTGATCCGCGGATGATCGCCAGCCCAAGCAAGCCCGCTGCGCGCTTGGTGAACTCGCCGTCGCGGGAGTTGGAGACCATCAGCGCTGGCGGTCGCGACTGGTTGCCCCATTTGGGTCCGTAGATGATCTTCACCATCGGCATCAGGATGATGCGCGAGTGCCACGTCGCGAACATCCAGCCGTCATTGCCGTTCCAGGCGGTCCGGATGTTGTCGATGCCCTCGATCTGCCAGCGCAGGGTATGCGCTGCGAGCGACTGGTAGGCCCAGATGAGGGTGCCGCCGATCCAGGGAATCACAGGTGAGCGGGCGAGACGCTTGAACATGATGGGCTATATACTCCCTGCATCGCGCGCCGCCAGACGTCAGGCGACCAGGGGGCGACCAGGGGGCGGCCAGGGGGCGGCCAGGGGGCGGCCAGGGCGCGCCCAGGGGAGAAGGTGTGGCGCCCGGGCGTCTTGCATTCTGGCGGCGAACCGGCATTTAACGGCCGATGCCTACGGGAACGCGTCCAGCCGAGCCGATCGACCTTTCGACCCCCGCCGGACGCCGTCGGGCGCGTCACGAGCTGCATTGGGGCGACCATGGCTTTCTGAGATTGCGGTTTCGCAATCTTCACCGGATTTCACCGGAAATGTACCGGGCAAACCAGCCATCGCCTGAGCACATTGGCCGCTATGCCCGCGAACTGGGACTGAGGACGATTATCAACCTGCGCGGGAGAAGCCCGAAGGGCTATTACCTGCTGGAAAAAGAGGCCTGCGAACGCAGCAGCGTCGAGCTGGTCGACTTCCAGGTGTTTTCCCGAGACGCACCGACCCGGGAAAGCGTTCTGGCGGCGCGTGGCCTGTTCGAGACCATCGCCTATCCTGCCCTGATGCACTGCAAGTCAGGCGCGGACCGGGCGGGCCTGATGGCGGTGCTCTACATGCATTTCCGGCAGGGTCAGCCAATCGAGCAGGCCAAAGAGCAATTGTCGTTCAAATACCTCCATATTCGCGAGGGAAAGACCGGCATGCTGGACTATTTCTTCGAGACCTATCTGCGCGATGGCAAACCCAGAGGCCTCAGCTTCTCCGACTGGGTCGCCCGCGATTATGACCGGGCCGCCGTCAAGGTTGAGTTCCTTCGCACCTGGAAGCAGAAACTCAATCTGGACCAGTTGCTGCGACGCGAATAAGCCCGACGACCCGGTTTTTTCGGTTCAGTGGAAAAATCAGGTCGCGCTGGGTTCGACGTGCAGCTACAAAGTGAAGTTACAGTGGAGGGCCGGTCAGTGAAATTCTTTATCATCAACAGTTTCCGCATGATCGTTTACATCGCCTATTTCGCGATCATTGCGGTTCAGGCGTTTGGCTTCTATCTGAAGCGTATCGAGGTCAACGACGTCTTCGCCCAGCTCAGCGGCAGCCGGCTCAATCCCTCCGGCGAGGCGGCCCTGTCGATCGTCTCTGGTCTGATCTCTGGCTGGTTCATCGCCACGATCGTCTGCGGCTTGCTGGTGACGCTGCTCGACATTCGCGACGACATCAACGATCGCCTTCCCAACGGCGGCGGCAAATAGGCTGCCAGCCGGATTCAGGCGACCGACCGGGCGCTGGCGATCTGCCGGCGCCCTATTCGTTTTGGCTGAGCTTCATCCTAGATAAGGCGCCATGACCTCCTCCACGAATACCCAAGCCAATCAGGACCTTCTGCAGGCATTGATCGCCCGGACGCTGAAGGCGGGCGCCGACGCCTGCGACGTCCGCCTGTCGGAGAGCGCCAGCCTCTCGGTCGAGGTGCGCAATGGCGAGTTAGAGCAGGTTGAGCGCGAGGAGTCGCGCGGGCTGGCGCTACGTGCGCTGGTCGGCCGGCGCCAAGCGCATGTCTCCGGCGCCGACCTGTCCCCGGCGGCGCTCAAGGCCTTGAGCGAGCGGGTGGTGGCGATGGCCCGCATGGCGCCTGAGGACAAGTATTGCGGCATCCCCGACGCCTCGGAGATCTCCTCAGCGCGTCCTGATCTTGACCTCGATTGCGACGACACGCCGGCGGCAGAGGTGCTGGAAGCGCGCGCCCGCGAAGGCGAGGCGGCGGCGCTGGAAGTGGCCGGGATCAAGCAGACCGGTCATTCGGGGGCGTCGTGGAGCACCTCGCAAAGCTGGGTCGCCGCTTCCAATGGATTTGCGGCGGCGCGCAGCGGCGGCATGTCGTCGATGGCGGTTATGGCGATCGCTGAACGCGACGGGGCGATGGAGCGCGACTATGACAGCCGCTCGGAGCGCCGCAAGGCGATGATGCCGACGCCAGCCGAGATCGGCCGCGTCGCCGGCGAGCGGGCGGCGGCCCGTCTTGGCCCACAGAAGCTCGACAGCCAGACTGCCGCGGTCATCTTCGAGAACCGCCTCGCCAACCGGCTGCTCTCGGCATTCATCGGCGCGATCTCCGGGCCGGCGGTGGCGCGCGGCGTCTCGTTCCTCAAAGACCGGCTTGGCAAGCCGGTGTGGGCGCCCGGCGTCAACATCATCGACGATCCCTTGAAGCGCGGCGGTTTCGGCTCGCGCGGCTATGACGGCGAGGGTCGGCCGGTCGCACGCAAAGCGCTGGTCGAGAATGGCGTTCTGACCGAATGGCTGCTCAACGGCCCCTCGGCGCGCCAGCTTGGTCTGACGCCGAACGGATTTGCCAGCATGGGTTTTGGCGACCCGCCGGGCGTCACCACCTCGAACCTCGATCTCCAGCCGGGCATGCGCGATCTTGACGGGCTGATGAAGGATGCCGGCGCGGGGCTTCTGGTCACCGACATGTTCGGGCCCTCGCTCAATCCCAACACGGGTGACTATTCGGTCGGCGTTTCCGGCTTCTGGTTCGAGAACGGGACGCGTGCATTTCCCGTTTCCGAGATCACCGTGGCAGGCGATCTGCCATCGATGCTGCTGCGCGCCGTCCCCGGGTCAGACCTCGAAATTCGTGGCTCGATGAATGCGCCCAGCCTGTTGATCGATGGCCTCGCCCTTGCTGGACGCTGAGCCCGAAACCGAACTCAGCCTTGAGGCCGACCTTGCTCTCGTCACCGCCGTTGCGCTTGA
The DNA here is from genome assembly GCA_031394145.1 of Alphaproteobacteria bacterium. Lineage (GTDB taxonomy): Bacteria > Pseudomonadota > Alphaproteobacteria > Caulobacterales > Hyphomonadaceae > UBA7672. Next base: position 5,024 of record JANMWT010000477.1, read on the forward strand.
AGCGGGCCACCTGTCGCTGCGCTGGCTGAAACAGGGCGCGAAGGTCTGGGAGAAATCACCCAACAACCTCGTCACCGAAGCCGACATCGCGGTCAACGACCTTATCCGCAAACGCCTCTGCGCCGAACGGCCGGATTATGGCTGGCTCTCGGAGGAGACCAAGGACAATCCCGCCAACCGCACGCAAGCCCGAACCTTCGTTGTCGATCCGATCGATGGCACCAAGGCATTCGTCAAAGGCGAGCCGGGATTTTGTGTCTCGATCGCGCGCCTTGACCGAGACAAGCCCGTCGTCGGAGCCTTGTTCAACCCGCTCACCGACGAGATGCTGACGGCTCGCTTGGGTGGCGGCGCCCGGCTCAACGGCCAGCAGATTCATGTCACCAGCATCGCTGACGCTGCGTGCAGAATGGTTGGCCAGCCGGACGTGTTCAAGGGGCGCTACAAGGACGAATGGCCAGGGATCGAACTCATCGATCCGATGCCCAATGCCGTCGCTTACCGGGTGGCGCTCGTCGCCATGGGCCGTTGGGATGCAGCCGTGGCGCTCAACAACAAGAATGACTGGGATCTCGCAGCAGCGGTGCTCATCCTTGCTGAAGCCGGCGGCGTCGCCACCGACCGGAGCGGTCGGCCGTTCAGGTTCAACGGAGCATCCGTAACCCAGGCCGGCGTGGTCGCCGCTGGCGTCCGGCTTCACCCGCTGTTATTGGACAAGATCATTCGTCTGATCCAGCGCTACGCATCAGAAACAGGAGCTCGGCCCATGGCGTCCGCTGCACCCTCGAAGACATCAGCCGCCTCCGCAGCGACCCGGCAATTGCTTCACCTCGTGATCGGCGGTGAACTCAAGGATGTCACCGGCATCGAATTCCGCGACTTGTCGAAGGTCCACCTCGTCGGCGCCTATCCCAACTACAAGGCGGCCTATGACGCCTGGAAAGGTGCAGCCCAGCGCACGGTGGACAATGCGCACATGCGCTATTTTATCCTGCACGCGCACCGCCTGCTCGATCCCGAGACCGGCCACACACACGATGTGTGACGCCAGGGGCAGGTCCTAGCCGTGCTGCAGGCTGCTTCGCCCTTGAAGGCGCAACCCAAACTCTCGCGTCGTTTCGCACGTGACTGGCTGCTTCCGCAATGGCGCTGGTTCGCGCTTGGCGCGCTGTTCTCCGCGGTGACCGCTATCGCCGCCTTTGGCTATGGCGTGATCATCAAGCAGGCGACCGACTGGCTCAAGCTCGCCGATCCGCGAATTCTGACGATTGCCCCGGCAGTCATCATCGGCCTGGTGATCGTGCGGGCGGCCGCCGCCTACTGGCAGACGCAAGCCAACAACACCGGCGTCCAGCGCGCCGTGGTGCATCTTCAAGACGCCCTGTTCGCCGGTCTGATCGAGGGCGACTTTGCGCGATTGCAGGCTTCGGCTTCCGGCGAATACGTCTCGCAATTTGCCAACGACATGGTGCTGATCCGCGAGGCGGCGCTGCGCGTCGCCACCAACCTCGCCAAATCGACGTTCACGATCATCGCATGTGTCGCCTTCATGCTGGTGACCGACTGGGCGATCACGTTGCTCCTGCTGGGCGTCTACCCTCTGGCGTTCTGGCCGGTGGTGCGTCTCGGTGAGCGCATTCGCAAGACCTCCCGTCGCTCGCAAGAGCAGGCCGGCGCACTGACCAGCCAGCTCGGCGAGGCGTTCCAGGGCGCCCGCACGGTCAAGGCGTTCGGGCTGGAGGCCTACCAGCGTGGCCGCGCGCGTGCGGGCTTTGAGGAGCGCTCGCGGCTTTATATGAAGATCCTGCGCGCCAAGGCGGCGGTTGATCCCTTCCTTGAGGCCATGGGCGGGGCTGCATTGGCCGGGCTGTTTGGGTTCGCCGGTTGGCGCGCGATCAACGGCGCCGCGAGTGTCGGCGATCTTCTGGGCTTCGTCACTATGCTGGCGGTGGCCTCGCCAGAAGTGCGTGCGTTGGGCACGTTGAACGCGGTGCTCGGTGAGGGCATGGCCGCCGCTGATCGGGTTTACGCGGCCATCGATGCGAAACGGACGATTGTCGATGCACGCGATGCGATATCGCTCGACCAGGTCGAAGGGCGCATCGAACTTGAGGACGTCTCCTTTGCCTATCCGGGCGCCAGCGCAGCGCTCAACCGGCTCAGTCTGCAGGCGCTGCCGGGACAGACGATTGCCCTGGTCGGCCCGTCGGGCTCGGGCAAGTCGACGGTCTTCAATGTTCTGCTCCGGCTTTACGATGTCGCCAGCGGCGCGGTGAAGCTCGATGACCACGACGTGCGGTCGATCACGCTCGCCTCGTTGCGCCGCGGGATCGCCCTGGTGTCGCAGGACGCCTTCCTGTTCGATGCATCCGTCCGCGAGAACATCGCGCTCGGTCGTCCGAGCGCGACCGAGGCCGAGCTTCGCGACGCAGCCGAGGCTGCCGCCTGCGACTTCATCGATCTGCTGCCGCAGGGCTTCGACACGCCGGCGGGGGAGGGCGGGCGCAATCTTTCCGGCGGCCAGCGTCAGCGGATCGCGCTGGCCCGGGCATTGCTCTCGAATGCTCCGGTGCTGCTGCTCGACGAGGCCACCAGCGCGCTCGATTCCGAAAGCGAGGCGCGCGTCCAGGCGGCTCTGGCCAGGCTCGGCGGACGCAAGACGGTGCTGGTGATCGCCCATCGGCTCGCCACCGTCCGGCGCGCCGACCGCATCTTTGTCATCGAGACTGGAACCGTCGTGGAGGCGGGGACTCACGACGAGTTGATGATAAATTCAGGGGCTTACGCCCGTTTGGCGACGCTTCAGCTCTCTTGATGCCTCAAGTGTTCACGTCCGGAAGCGTTACGTTAACGCTGGCGTGCTAACCGTCGGGTCGCTGGGGAATTCACGAATGAAGAAGGCTGAAGACCTTACCATCGTCATCGCGGCCAAAACCTATGGCATGGCTCAGCTGATCCGCATGTCGCTGCGCGGCATGGGCATACGCTCGCTTCACATCGTGCTGAACACTAAGCAGGCAACCGAAGTGTTCCAGATGTCGCATCCCGACGTCATGGTCGCGGTCGTCGAGCAGGCCGAAAACGATGAGGGTCTCGACATGATCCGGTTCATCCGGCGTTGGGAAAAGAGCCCCAATCCGCGCATTCCGATTGTCGCCGCCTCCCAGCGCGCCGAGTTGGCGGTGGTCAACGCCGTCATCAACAGCGGCGGCAACGAGTTCGTCGTCATTCCCGCTTCGGCTGACCAGCTGATGAAGAAGGTGCTCAGCGCCGTCCAGAGCAGCCGGCCCTTCATCGACACACCGGACTATGTCGGCCCCGAACGCCGCCGCCGCGTCGATCCGAATTATGACGGGCCGGAGCGGCGTGTGGCGAGCGCCCAAGCGGCGCCCGAACCGGCCTAGCCGGTCGCGTGAAACGCAGCTCTGAGGCGACCTTTTCTCATCTTGCGCCTGATTTCCGCCGCGAAGCCGGCTAGCCTTGGCGTCTCAGTTCGGGGAGGTCGGTGATGTTGCGTCCAGGTCTGGCTTGTGCGGTGGCCCTTGTGCTCGGCGCATGTCAAACGCCAGCCAAAACGGAGAGTGGCGAGGCGCTCGATTCTTTCGCAGTCAGCATCGATGCGCAGCGTTGGGGCGTGATCCTCGACAAGGCGCTCGAAGGCGTCATTGAAGCGCCTTACGCGAGTGCGTCTCGTGAGGAGAGCGATGCCCTGCGCGCCGACGCAGCGCTCAAGTCGGGCGCAGCAAAGTTGATCCTCCTGCGCAACGACGTCTGCCGGCGCGGCCTGCTGCCGGCCGCGGAGTGCGCCCTCGCACCCTGGCCGGCATGGACGATTGAGCCCCCCTCGCCAAACACGCCCCTCGACGTGCTCGACAAGCGCAGCGCCTGGCTGGGCGAAACCATGGATCGCTTTACCGCCATCGGCTGCGCCGCCGGTAGGAAAGCATCGGGCGATGAACTCTTCTGTTCGGTCGAGTGACGAGTGTTCGGTCGATTGACGAGCCGGCATAGTGACGGGTCGGTCGCTTGACTAGGCCCAGCCCAGGACGGCGGCCAACCCGCGCGCGAGATAGACGGCGCCGGTCGCGGTGACGATCCATTTGGTCCACGACCGGAAGCCCGCGTCCGACAGCTTGTCGAGGACAAGTCCGCCAAGCCAGGTCCCCAGCAGCGAGAGCGGGATCACCGCGGCAAACATCCAGGCCGGGGGGAAAGTCACCGCCTCTGAGTTTCCGGTTCGACCGATCGCCGCCAGCAAGGGGCCGCCCCAGAAACCGATCTTCACGGCATGGGCCAGCACCTGGGTCGTCGATTTGGTCGCCACCACGCTCTGGCGGGTGAGCTTCGTCTTGATGAAAAAGATATCAAGCAGCGGCCCGGCGACGCCCGCCAGAGTGTTCACGACCTGGACGACATAACCGCAGATCTCCGCCTGGAAGCGCCGTTCGATATTGACCTCGATCCAGCTCCTTGGCACCTGCGCCATCATGGCCGTTAGGCCGAGCAGGAAGAACACCGAAGTCTGCGCCGGCCGCCAGTTCAAGATCGCCAGCGTCGCCACCCCGGCGACCACGCCGATCGCATAACGACCGACGATTTTCCACGAGATGTGGCGCAGGAGAAACATCGCCCGCGAGCCGTTCGAGATGATCTGGATGAAGCCGTGCAGCACCATGGAGCTGGCGACGGGCAGGTAACTGACCAGCACGCCTT
>JANMWT010000482.1:0-2793 GCA_031394145.1 Alphaproteobacteria bacterium
GGCAAAGATCGTTGACGCCCTTGAAGCTCTCCGAGCGCCACGTATCGACGACGGGTTCAAGGGCGCCGGAGTTAGGCTCCAGCAGCAGGATGCCGCGCCGGTAGTCGGCGATGAAGATGCGCCCCGCGCTGTCGATTTTCAGGCCGTTGGGCCAGCCGTCGTACTCGACGACCAGCCGCCAGTTGCCCTGCGGGTCCACGGTGAACACGCGACCATGCGGGATGTCGGTGACATAGAGCAGCCCGTTCGCGTCGAAGCAGGGCCCCTCCAGAAAAGACCCGAGCAATTGCCCGCCCGCGTTGAAGTCCGCCCACCGGCTGGGCCGGGGCTTGTTGTACTCAGCCGGGAGGGCGCTGAAGAGTTCGGCGTCGAGCGGCTCAGGCGATTCATGCCATCGCGCGCGCCCCTGATCAGCATTCATCGTTTGTCTCCTGATCCGCGCGGGCTGTAGGTCGTGTCTTTGCGCCGCGCAAAATTTATCAAATAACTGTAGGGCCGATGTAACATTACATAAAGCGAATTTTTTTCTTGATCATTAATAGCCAAAAGCGATGACTCTCAAACAACTGCAGGCCTTTTATTGGGCCGCCAAACTCGGCAGTTTCGCCATCGCGGCGGACCGGCTTTTCATCTCGCAATCGTCGCTGTCCAAGAGGATCGCCGAACTCGAATCGGTGCTGGGCGCCGCGTTGTTCGACCGCTCGGCGCGCCGGGCCGCCTTGACGATGCTCGGAGAGGCGATCCTGGAAGACGCCCACAGGATGCTGGCGCTGGAGACCGACTTGCGGCAGAAGACCACCACCCTGGACGGGATGCGGGGCGTGCTGCGTTTCGGCATCGGCGAGCTTTCCGCGGCGACCTGGTTTCCGCGTTTCGTCAGCAGTGTCTCCGCGGCCCATCCGCACCTGGTGGTCGAGCCGATGGTCAGCCAGGCGCGCCTGATGGAACTCGAGGTCGAGAAGGGCACGCTGGATTGCGCGGTGATCGCGGGACACGCATCGCGCCTTCAGCTGGGGGCGCAGGTTCTGTGCAGCGTCGCGTTCTCGTGGATGGCATCGCCGCGGCTGAAGCTGCGCAACGTCCTGCTGACGCCCGAGGCCCTGCGCCGCTACCCCGTCATCGCGCCTAACGCCTTGTCGGGGCAAGCACAGGCCTTCGACGACCTGGTGTCGATCCCGGGCGCGTCTGTGGGCCGGTTGATTCGCTGCAATAGCCTGAACGCTATTGTGGAGCTGACGGTATCCGGGGCGGGCATCAGCGTGCTGCCGCAAAAGCACGTGCAGCCCCTGCTGCGGCGCAAGCTCCTGGTCAGGCTCAAGAGCGAGCCTGCAGTTCCTGCGCTCGAATACACGCTCATCTGGCGCCGGGACGACACGCGCCCCTTGATTTCCTCGATCAAGGGCCTGGTGACGAAGGAAGTGGACTTCAACCTGACCACGCCTCTTTGGGAGCAATGAGTTCAGGCGGGATACACATCTCTTTTGACGATGAATGCTACGGAAAAAAATTCGCTTTTTTAGATAGTCATTCGCGCCTAGAGTCGGGAACATCCTGCGGCGGCCAAAAATTCCTCCGCGCACCAAGTTCTATTTCCGAAAGCGCGGCATTGGCAAATCAAGCAAATCAACTGAAACCGTATGACAACATCCGCATCCTGGACATGTCGCGGGTTCTGGCGGGACCCTGGGCCGGCCAGATGATGGCCGACCTCGGCGCCGAGGTCATCAAGATCGAGCGGCCGGTGACCGGCGACGATTCACGCCATTGGGGCCCGCCCTTTCTCAAGGACAAGGCTGGCCGTGAAACAACTGAAGCGGCTTACTTCATGTGCGCCAACCGTGGCAAGAAGTCGGTCACCGTGGACATCAGCCAACCGGACGGGCAGGCCTTGATCAAGGCGCTCGCCGCCAAGTGCGACGTGCTGATCGAGAACTACAAGGTCGGCGATCTGGCGCGCTACGGCCTTTCCTACGAAGACTTGAAGCCACTCAATCCCGACCTGATCTACTGCTCGGTGACCGGCTTCGGCCAGACCGGCCCTTCAAGCGCGCTCGCTGGCTACGACTTCATGATCCAGGCGACCGGCGGCTTGATGAGCTTGACGGGCCACGCCGACGATGAGCCTGGCGGCGGGCCGATGAAAGTCGGGGTTCCGGTCGCAGACCTCATGACCGGCATGTACGCCTCAGTTGCGATTCAGGCCGCCCTCACACGGCGCACGCGCAATGGCGGCGGGGGCGAATGGATCGACCTGGCCTTGCTGGATTGCCAGGTCGCCATGCTCGCCAACCAGGGCCAGAACTATCTTTCAGGCGACGGCGGATTAACGCCGCGGATGGGCAATTCGCATCCCAACGTGGCGCCCTACGAAGCGTTTCCCACGCAGGACGGGCATCTGGTGCTGACCGTCGGCACCGACTACCAGTTTCGCAAATTCTGTAAGGCGGTTGATCGCGAGGACCTCGCAACCGATCCGCGTTTCCTGACCAACCCTGATCGCCTCGTCAACCGCCATGCGCTGTCGACCCAGGTCAAGGCGATCTTGGCTGCAAGGCCCCGTGCCTATTGGCTCTCAGTATTCGGCGAGGCGGGCGTGCCGTGCGGGCCGATCAACACGCTGGAACAGGTTTACCGACATCCGCAAGTGCAGGCGCGCGAGATGGTGTTCCAGATGCAGCACCCGACCGCCGGCCCGGTACCGCTGACGGCCAACCCGATCCACTTTCGCGAGTCGCCCCTGCGCTACGAAGTCCCGCCGCCCACCCTCGGCCAGCACACGCGCGAAGTGCTGAC
>JANMWT010000535.1:0-1644 GCA_031394145.1 Alphaproteobacteria bacterium
TCGCGCATGATCTGCTGGGCGAACATAACCGCCAACTATCGAGTCCCACCCAGCTTCGCTTCGGTACACACGGCAGCATCGCCGTTGAACTTCAGGGCGACCAGGCGAGCTGCTGGTTCGATCATGAACTCGGTGTCGGCGGCGATGGGCTCGAACTCATCAAGACCAAGCTCGGCGTCGTCAACGGCGAGGCGTATGCCTGGGCCCGGAAGTGGCTTGGGGTGCCGGCCTACGGCGGGCATGCACCACGGGTTCTGCCACCGCCGCCGACCCACGAAGAACCGCCCCCGTCGATCCCTGATTGGGTTCTCGAAGACCCGCCCGCCGCGCAGGGCGATGAGATCGAAGCCGTCGGCGATCAGGACGGACCGTTAACTGAAACGCCGTCATCATCGCCCAATGATAACGACGCTGCGCAGATCGAGGGACGCCTACCCTGGGTCAGCAAGGCATCTGGCAAGAAGACCGCTAAAAAGACCGCAGAGGACGCGCAACGGGCCGAGAAGGTCGCAGCCTTCGTCCGGGATGGCCAGGATCCCTGCGGAACCTGCGTCGAGACCTACCTCCAGAACCGCAGCATCACCGCCTCTGCGTTGCCCGCCTCGATCCGTTTCGTCCCCAACGCCTATAATCACTATGGCGCCCTGCTCGCCCTGGCAACCGACGCCGAAGGCACCGTCCATGGGCTCCAACTGATCTATCTGACCGATGACGGTCACAAGGCACCGCTGCATATCCAGAAGCGGACCAACAAGGCTCACGATTCCTGGTCGGACGTCTCCGCCGTTCGCATGCCCGGAACCCCGCCCCTGGTTCTGTGCGAGGGCGTCGAGACCGCTCTATCCGTCTGGCAAGCAACCGGGCGGGAGACCTGGGCCTGCCTCGGCATCAGCAACATCGCCAAGGCGCCGATCCCCGAGGGCGCCCGTGTCATCATCGCACGCGATGGCGATCCACCCAACAGCAAGGCCGATCTGCAGATCCGAAGGGCCGTCAACATCTTGCGGAAGCGGGGGCACGAGGTCACCGTCGCCGAACCACCCATCGGCTTTGACTTCAATGACGTGCTGCAAAACGACGGCGAGGAGGCGATCTGCACCCTGCTTGCGGTCACGCAGCCCGCGGCGGTGTTTTCCAGCGACTGGCGCAAGGACCTGCTGCACAATCTGGAGGGCGAGCCGCGTCCCGTCGTCGCCAACGCCATCACCGCGCTGCGCGGCGCGCCGGAGTGGCAGGGCGTGCTGTGGCACAATGAATTCGCCACCAACACCGTCGCGCGCAAACCGCCACCATGGATCCCACGCAGCCTGACGCCGTGGATAGACACGCCATGGTCCGACCGCGACGACGCGCTTGTGGCCGACTGGCTGCAGCACCAGGAGATCATGGTGCCGATGTCGATCGCCGGCCAGGCCATTGAGGTCGTCTCCCGCGATCAGACCTTCCATCCGGTGCGCGAGTACCTCGATCGCTTGACCTGGGATGGCGTCCCCCGCCTCGAGACCTGGCTGCTCACCTACATCGGCGCCGACGACACCCCCTACAATCGCGCCGTCGGCTTGCGCTGGATGATCTCCGCGGTGGCGCGGATCTATCTGCCCGGCTGCAAGGCAGACTGCGCCCTGATCCTGGAGGGTCCGCAGG
>JANMWT010000536.1:0-1839 GCA_031394145.1 Alphaproteobacteria bacterium
GTGCTCGGCGCCTCGACCGTCACCAATACCGGACCGACCACCATCAAGGGGGATCTGGGCGTCTACCCAGGGACTGCGATCACCGGCCTCGGGACCATTACGCTTACCGGAACGGTCCATCAGGCTGACGCGGTGGCAAAACAGGCGCAAATCGATGCCCTGTCGGCCTATAACGCCCTGCGCGCGCTGCCGTTCACCACTGACCTGAGCGGGCAGGATCTCGGCGGGATGGTTCTCACGCCGGGCGTCTACTTCTTTTCGTCATTTGCGCAGCTGACAGGAAATCTCTTTCTCAACTTCCTTGGCAACTCGGCGTCTCGATTCGTCTTTCAGATCGGGAGTACGCTCACGACGGCGAGTGCATCGACGGTTTCGGAGCTCAATGGCGGCCAATCCGACAATGTCTTCTGGCTCGTCGGGAGTTCCGCCACGCTCGGCACCACCACGGCGTTCCAGGGCAGCATCATTGCGGACCAGAGCATCACTCTGAACACCGGCGCGAGCATCGTGTGCGGGAGAGCCATCGCGCTCAATGGTGCCGTGACGATGGACACCAACGTCATCTCCACCAATTGCATCGCCGACACCACACCCGTTCCGGTGACGCCGACGCCTGAACCTTCGACGTTCGTGCTGCTCGGGTCCGGTCTCCTGGCCGTTGTCGCAGCCGCGAGACGGCGGTCGACCTCACCGCGAATCTCGATGGTCGCTTCAGGCTGAGCTGACGAAGTGCAGGACCTGTACGACGAAAATGGCGGAGCGACACAGTCGTTCCGCCATTTTCCTGTTTTCCGGTCTTCCAGCAGTACTCTGCCCCTCGCGCGTCTTGAGTGGCTGGGAGCGGCCCGCGCTGATCCAAAAGCCGAATGGCGAGGCGACTCGAGCAAGTCGCCCCGCCATTCTGTCAGCCACCACGAATCGCATTTCCAGAGGAACTGCACACGAGCTTCCAGAGACATGAGTGCCCCGACATTTCCGAGGGACTCAAATGTCCAGATTCGACGCGAACTTCGCGTTGTCCTCGATGAACTGCCGCCGCGGCTCCACTTCATCCCCCATCAGCTTGCGGAACATCTCGTCCGCCATCACGGCGTCCTCCACGTTCACCTTGAGCAGCGTGCGCGTATTGGGATCCATCGTGGTGTCGAACAGTTGATCGGCGTTCATTTCGCCGAGCCCCTTGTACCGCTGGATGTTGAGTCCCGTCTTGCCATCGGGCACCATGCGCCGTGCGATCTCGTCGCGCTCTTTCAGGTCGTACGCGTAGTACGCTTCCTTTCCCTTTGCGACGCGGAAGAGCGGCGGCTGCGCGATGTAGACGTAGCCCGCGTCGATCAGCTCGGGCATCTGCCGGTAGAAGAAGGTAAGCAGCAGCGTCCGGATGTGCGCGCCGTCCACGTCCGCGTCGGTCATGATGATGACCTTGTGATAGCGCGCCCTGGTGACGTCGAATTCGTCCTTGATCCCCGTGCCGAGTGCGGTGATGATCGTCCGGATTTCCTCGTTCGACAGCACCTTGTCGATGCGTGCCTTCTCGACGTTGATGATCTTGCCGCGCAGCGGCAGGATCGCCTGAAACTCGCGCTTGCGGCCCTGCTTGGCGCTTCCTCCGGCCGAGTCACCCTCCACCAGGTAGATCTCGCACAGCGCGGGGTCCGTGAGCGAACAATCGGCGAGCTTGCCCGGCAGGTTGCCCACATCGAGCGCACTCTTGCGGCGCGTGAGGTCGCGCGCCTTGCGTGCCGCCTCGCGCGCACGGGCCGCCGACATCGCCTTGTCGATCACGATGTTGGCCGTACGCGGATGCTCCTCGAGATAGCTCGCCAGCCATTCGTTGAC
>JANMWT010000554.1:0-4336 GCA_031394145.1 Alphaproteobacteria bacterium
GGGTCTATCCAGGGCGGGCAGCGCTGGTCAGGTCACGCGCCAAGAGGGTCTCTGGGCGCGCCGGGGCTCGGATTGTCGCGACCAAAATCGAGGCGTTTCATCAGTTTGCGGTGATCGTGGTGGGCTTATCCTTGATCACGAGACGGACGAGGCGATTGCCAAATACCTTGGTGACCCGTTCAACCGGATCGAAGGCGACCGCCAGGCCGACACAGGCAGCCAGCGAGACAAGACAAATTGCCCACACGGCGGGACGGGCAAGGCAGCTCACCCGGCGCAGGAGAGAATTGGGCTTGGCCGCCCCCGATCCGCCGGTTTTGCCGTCCAAAACGAACTCCGCTAGGTCGGTTTTCGTAGCGCTCCGGTAACTCTCCGGCGTGCATACGAGAGGCAAGGAGCAGCACATGACCCGCGTCGCCGTCATCATGGGAGGTTGGTCCTCCGAGCGTCCGGTCTCGCTCTCGTCCGGCAAGGGCATGGCTGAGGCCGCCCGGCAGGCCGGTTTCGATGTAGTCGAGATCGACGCCACGCGGGCATTGGCCCAGCAGCTTCTCGAGGCTCGCCCGGATGTGGCGCTCAACGCGCTTCATGGACCATGGGGCGAGGATGGCTGTGTCCAGGGCCTGCTCGAGATCCTGGCCATCCCCTATACCCATTCAGGCGTCCTCGCTTCGGCTCTTGCCATGGACAAGGACAAGTCGCGCGGCATCTACGCCCAGCACGGCATCGATATCGCCGAAGGCGGAACCTATGACGTCGAGGTGCTGGCTCGCGAGCACATCATGGCGCCGCCCTATGTCATCAAGCCGATCGCAGAAGGCTCTTCTTTCGGCGTCTTCATCGTGCGGGAAGGGGCCAACCGCCCGCCCAAGGAGCTGACCGACGGAAGCTGGACTTACGGCAAGCAGGCCCTGGCCGAAAAATTCATTCCAGGCAGGGAGCTGACCGTCGGCGTCATGGGCGATCGGCCGATGGCGGTCACCGAGATTGTGCCGTTAAGGGAGTATTACGACTTTGAGGCAAAATACGAGGCTGGAGGATCGCGCCACGTGATCCCAGCAGACCTGCCGGCTGAGGTGACAAAAGCGGCGCTTGCAGCGGCGCTCAAGGCGCATCAGGCGTTGGGGTGCCGGGGCGTGTCGCGATCGGATTTTCGTTACGACGACAAGACGGGCCGACTGGTGATCCTTGAAACCAACACGCAGCCGGGCATGACCCCCACCTCGCTCATTCCTGAGCAGGCTGCGCATCTGGGCATCGATTATCCGTCCCTCGTCCGCTGGATGATCGAGGACGCATCATGCCCAAGGTGAAGCCCCGGATTAAAGCCGCGCTCGAGCGCGATGAGGAGGATGACGCGCACGCGCCAGCCACGCGGTCCGGCCATCCGCGGCTGATGCCGTACTCGGCCGCCTGGTTCCGCGACAAGATCGCAACCTACGCTTTCGGCACAATTGTCTGCGGCGCTGCGATGGTTGCGGCTGCTGCTTGGATGGGCGGATCGCTGGGCGCATTCGGCAAGCGCATGGATTCCGGCATGAGCGTGATCATGCATTCCGCCGGGCTCAGCGTCGACAAAGTGAAGATCGTCGGGCTCGAACCCTTGGTCGAGCAGCGCGCCCGCGAGGCGGCGGGCATCGATGTCGGAACCAGCATGCTCGCGGCTGACCCTTACGAGATCAAGCGTCGGATCGAGAAGGTCGACGCCGTCGGCGGCGTCTCCGTACATCGGTTCTGGCCGAACCAGATCACCATCATCGCCGAAACCCGGCAGCCCGTGGCCCTCTGGCAGGACCAGGGCGATTGGCGCGTCATCGATCAGCACGGCAAGACCTTCGCGCAGGTCAACCCGGACGACTACATGCACCTGCCGCGGATTGTCGGCCGCAACGGCGCCGAAGCCGCCGCTGGCTTGCTGTCGACGATGGCCGATTATCCAGACCTCAAGGGCCGCATCGATACCGCACATCGGATCGGCGGCCGGCGCTGGGACGTGAAATTCCGGGGCGGGGTGGAAGTCGCTCTGCCGGAAGATGGCCAACTCAAGCGGGCGCTGCGTTCTCTCAACCTTCTCGAAGACCAGAACCGTCTGCTTGAAATGCCGCTGACGCGCATCGATGCGCGCCACCCGGAGCGTTTCGCGCTTCGTCCGACACCCGGCGCGCCGGCGAGCGGAGGCGCCTGAGCTGATGTCGAGCCTCGCCCACCGCACCCATGTCCGCGACCGCTCGAGCGGCCGTAGCCCGGTGATGGCTGCGCTGGATATCGGCTCGTCGAAAATCACCTGCCTGATTTCGCGTCGCGCCGACGCATCCGAGAGCGAGCCGCGCGTCGCCGGGGCCGGTATGCAAACCACCAAGGGCGTGCGCTCAGGCGCGGTTGTCGACCTTGATGCGCTCGAGCGCTCGATCCGGCTGGCGGTGGAACAAGCCGAACGCGCCGCCGATGTGCGCATCACCGAAGTCGTGCTTGGCGTATCGGGGCCGGACATTCGCAGCGACGTCGTGCGCGCAAAGCTGCCGCTCAATGGCCGGGAAGTGACGCATCAACATGTCGCCTCCGCCCGCGCCGCCGCGCTTGACAGCTTTGATTCTGGCGGTCGTGAAATCCTTCACTCGGCGCCCTTGGGCTTTGCGGTTGACGGCGCTTCAGGCATCCGCGATCCGCGCGGCATGTTCGCCGACACGCTGACCGCCAGCTTCCTGGTGGTCTCGGCCCCGACATCGGGCCTGCGCAACATTCTCCAGTGCGTGACCCGCGCCCATCTCAAGCCCACCGCGATTCTGGCCGCGCCTTACGCTGCCGGCCTCGCCGTGCTGGTCGAGGACGAGGCCGAACATGGCGCCATGGTTATCGATTTTGGCGCGGGCGTGACGACGGCCGCCGCCTTCAGCGATGGCGGGCTGATCCATGTTGAAGCCATGCCAATGGGCGGCAGCCGCGCCACGGCCGACCTCGCCCAGGGCCTCGGCACCACGTTTGCCGCCGCCGAGCGAATGAAATCGGCGCATGGCGCCGTCGGCCTCACCGAGATCGACGCGCTCGAAATGGTTGATGCGCCGCGTCTCGGCGCGGACGGACGGCTGGAGGCCGCCCAGTGCTCGCGGGCCGCCATCGCCCAGATTCTACGCCCACGGATCGAGGAAATCTTTGAACTGCTGGACATGCGCATCTCCAAGGCCTCGGCGGCCGGCCGGCCTTTGCCGAGACGTATCGTGCTGACAGGCGGCGGCTCGCAGCTCGCCGGATTGCGCGAACTGGCTGAGGACGTCTTTCGTGCGCCCGTGCGTCTGGCCAAGCCCGCCAATGTCCGCGGACTAGGCGAGACCTACAGTTCGCCGGCTTTCGCCGCTGCGGCAGGGCTGTTAAGGTGGGAGCTGATGGGTGCGCCGGATGCAAGTCGCGGCGGTCTCGAGCGCCCGGCACACGGAGAGGCGGGCGTCGGGGTGTTCCGGCGTGTCGCCAGCTGGCTTCAGGAAAATTTCTGAACAATCCCCCTGAAATGCCCGGCTCTTAAGACGCGCTTAGGCAAAAGCCGCGAGGCTCCTGCGTGATAACGCGATCTCCTGGGTCGCTGGGGGCGTTTCGGAGTTTAGGCGTCTATGGCTGTTGAACTGAAACCCCGGATCGTGGTGGTCGGCGTCGGCGGCGCGGGCGGAAACGCGGTCAACAACATGATCGACGCCAACCTCCAGGGCGTCGAATTCGTCGTCGCCAACACGGACGCCCAGGCGCTGGTGCGCTCCAAGGCCCCGGTCCACATCCAGCTTGGGGGCGGCAAGACGGCCGGCCTCGGGGCAGGAGCCAACCCCGAAGTCGGCGCAGAGGCGGCGAAGGAAAGCGCCGAGGAGATCAAGAAACTCCTGCAGGGCGCCCATATGTGCTTCATCGCCGCTGGCATGGGCGGCGGCACCGGCACGGGCGCCGCGCCGATCATCGCCCGGATTGCCAAGGAACAAAAAGTCCTCACCGTCGGTGTGGTCACCAAGCCGTTCGACTTTGAGGGCAAGCGCCGCATGGCGACGGCCGAGAAGGGCGTCGCCGAGCTGCGCGGAGAAGTCGAGACCCTGATCATCATCCCGAACCAGAACCTGTTTCGTCTCGCCAACAAGGACACGACCTTCGCCGAGGCCTTCCACATGGCCGACCGGGTGCTTTATTCGGGCGTTCGCGGCATCACCGACCTCATGGTCATGCCCGGCCTGATCAACCTCGTCTTCGCGGACGTCCGCACCGTCATGTCGGCCATGGGCTCGGCGATGATGGGCACGGGCGAGGGCGAGGGCGACAATCGCGCGCTTAAGGCCGCGCAGAACGCCATCGCCAATCCGCTGCT
>JANMWT010000594.1:0-2967 GCA_031394145.1 Alphaproteobacteria bacterium
GGCTTCACCACCTTCTCGGCATTCTCGCTGGAGACCGCGTTGATGATCGAACGGCGCGAGTATCTGCCAGCGGCTGCTTACGTCGTCGGGTCGGCCGCGTTAGCGATAGCAGCGTTATTCGCAGGCCTGTGGCTGGCGCGCCGGGTGTTCGCATGAGCTGGAACGCCGGTCAGGTCGTCAATCTCCCTGTCGCCGAAGATGAAGGGGATACCCGCCTCGATCGCTGGCTGAAGCGAAAATTTCACGGTCTGACCCAGGGCCAGATCGAGAAGGCCACACGCAAGGGCGAGATCCGTGTCGATGGCGCGCGCGTCAAGGCCAACACGCGCCTCAAGGCCGGCCAGAGCGTCCGAATTCCGCCAATGTCGGAACCGGACGATGCGCGACCGCGACCGCAGTCCGGGAAGGTAAAGACGTCCGACGCCGACATGATGCGCTCACTCGTGATCTACGAGGACGAGCGGCTGATCGCACTCAACAAGCCGCAGGGGCTGGCGGTGCAGGGCGGGACCGGCACGACACGCCATATCGATGCGCTGTCGCGCGCCCTGGTTGATGACACGGCTGAAAAGCCAAAGCTGGTGCATCGCCTCGATCGCGACACCACCGGCGTCCTGGTGCTGGCCAAGACCACGGCGGCGGCCAACCAGCTCGGACACCTGTTCCGTTCGCGCGATCTTGAGAAGATCTACTGGGCGGTCACAATCGGAGCGCCGCATCCCAATGACGGCGAGATTCGCGGCTGGATGGTGAAGTCGACTGGCCCCGGCGACGACAAGGAAAAGATGCGCCAGGCCGAGCAGACGGAGAAGGGCTCAGTCCATGCTGTCACCCAATATACCATCGTCCAGAATGCCGGACAGAAGGCCGCCTGGGTGGCGTTGAAACCGGAGACCGGGCGGACGCATCAACTGCGGTTCCATATGGCCGAGATCGGCAGCGCAATTCTCGGCGATCGCAAATACACCGGTGATCGCGAGACCCCGATCGGCCTCGCCGACGGTCTCCACCTGCATGCTCGCGCACTGCGCTTGCCGCCGGCCAAGGGTGGCGCACCAGTTGAAATCGTCGCGGACCTTCCGGACCATATGCAGAAGACATTTGAGGCGCTCGGCTTTGACGCCAGTGCGGCGCCGGATCCCTTCTTTCACCTCAAGCGGATGCGGCGTCGGTGAAGGGTGAAATCGATCGTCGGCCGAGGCGGTTCTACGAGAGCGCCGGCGTCACCCCAGCGCAGGGCGGTTGGGCCGTGTCGCTGGACGGCAAGCCGTTGCGGACACCCGCCAAGCGGGGCCTGGTTCTGCCGACTGAAGCGCTTGCAGAGATTGTCGCCGGAGAGTGGCGCGAGCAGGGCGAGCGTCTCGATTTCGCGGTCATGCACGCCAACCGCCTCGCAAATGTTGCGCTCGATCGGACGCCAGATAATCGCACCGGGCTTGTCGCCGAGGCGACCCGATACGCGGAAACCGATCTGGTCTCCCATCTTGCCGACAACCCGCCGGTGCTACGCCAGCGCCAGGAAGCGACCTGGACGCCGTTGCGCGACTGGGCCGGAGAAGTTTTGGGCGTCCGTCTGGTCCCGGTGGTTGGCATCATCGCTGCCCCTCAACCCGCCCAATCGATCGAGGCCGTGCAACGCCACGCCCAGGGGCTCGATGATTTTCGGTTGACGGGGTTTGTGCATGCGGTTGCTCTCTTCGGCTCTGTGGTGATCGGCCTTGCCGTTGAGCAGCGAAAATTGACTGCTGTGGCGGGTCACGAAGCTTCGCTTGTCGACGAGACGTTTCAGGCCAGCTTGTGGGGCGAGGACGCCGAGGCGGTGCGGCGGCGCGACTGCGCTCGGGCCGAAGCCAGAACGCTTGATCTGTGGTTTGATGCGATGGGGGCGAGGCGCCCGACTTAACGGCGCAACCTGAGACGGAACGGATGATGCGCATTCGCGGTCTGATTTTCGCGATTGTTCTAGCGCTTGGCGCAGGCGCTGGAGCGCACGCTGATCCGCGCATCTTCGAGCGCCAGGACTATGAAAGCTATTTTGCGCCAGGGCGCTTCGAGACGCACGCGCCCTATTATTCGAGCGTCGGCCTGTTCGAGGTACTCGAAAACCGCGTGCGCCCATCGGGCGACAAGTACATCCTCGAACAAACCACACACGCGTTGGACGTCTCCGCCAACTACGACGTCCGCAGCATCCTTGGCTATTACAAGATCGATTCGCACGCCGTGCAGGACATGGTCTGGGACGAACCGCGTCGCCTCTACGTCTACATCTACGCTGACAAGGAATTCGACGCTAACGACTCGGTGGTCTGGGAATCGAGCAATGATCGGATCGAAATTTCGCGTGGCGACGTCAAGCGTGGCCTGCTGCACGCATTCTACAACGACGCCGACCGGCGCGCCGGGCAGAACGTCAAGGCGCTGGATGCGCAATACCGCAAGGACGTTGTCGGTGCGTGGACGATGCAGTGTGCGTATCTTCGGGACAGCAAATTTGACGTCGATTGCACCGTGGTGCACGTGCCGAGCCGGCGCGTAGAGCACTATTTCTACCGCAAGCTTGACCTCGTGGGCTGATCGCGCCTCTCGGCCGCCGGGCGTGGGTCCGGCTTCAGCTCGCCATCCCGGCGCGTTGCGCGGCGGCATAGGCGAACTGGGCGAGCGGGGCGACGCGTCCCTCGTTCTGTGCGGCCGCGGCGTTGGACGCTGTGCCGTCGCGCACGCGGCCGACAATCCCCTGTAAAATACCGGCAAGGCGGAAGGCATTGTAGGCGAAGTAATAGTCGAGATCGGGAATGCCCTTGTCCCGTCCGGTCAATTCGCAATAGCGGGCGACGTATTCATCGCGGGTCGGGATGCCCCAGGCCTTCTTATCGGTGATCTGGGCGATGGCCGGACGCACGGGATCGCTCGAGGGAATTTCCCAGCCCATGAGATGGTAAGTGAAGTCCGCGAGCGGATCGCCGA
>JANMWT010000605.1:0-1828 GCA_031394145.1 Alphaproteobacteria bacterium
CCGCTGGCGTGGCAAGAAAAAAGATATGGACAAATTATATTTTATGCCTAAACTTCATCTGGACAAATGTTTCCAAGCGCTGCCTCTGCTCGTCGTGACTACACACGAAAACCTGCAACGAAAGAAAGCGTCATGGCCGACCCGGCTCTCAGATCCGCTATTCGTAATCGTGAGTTCGTTCTCGCTCCCGGGATATTCGACCTGATCTCGGCCCTGGTTGCAGACCGCATGGCGTTCAAGGCGCTCTACGTGACGGGATACGGGACCGTCGCATCATATCTCGGTCTGCCCGATGCCGGCATTGCGACCTATCGCGACATGATCGAGCGCATCGCTCAGATGGCGAAGATGACTCACAAGCCGATCATCGCCGACGCCGATACCGGATACGGCGGGCTGCTCAACGTCCGCCACACGGTGCGCGGATACGAGGACGCCGGAGTTTCCGCGATCCAGCTCGAGGATCAGGAATTCCCGAAGAAATGCGGCCATACACCGAACCGGCGGGTGATCCCGCTCGAGGACATGGTGCGCAAGATCGAGGTGGCGGTCGCCAGCCGGCGCAGCGACGACTTTCTGATCATTGCGCGGACGGATTCGCGAACCTCGCTCGGTATCGACGAGGCGATCAGGCGGGGCAAGGCCTATGCGAAGGCCGGCGCCGATGTGATCTTCATCGAATCGCCCGAAACCGAAGCGGAGATGAGCCGGGTCGCCGAGGAGATAAGCGCTCCGTTGTTCGCCAACCTGGTCAACGGCGGACGCACGCCGTTGTTGTCGGCGGAACGCCTGCACCGCATGGGGTATTCGATCGCGATCTACCCTGCACTCGGATTCCTGGCCACCGGCGCTGCCCTGCGCAAGGCCTACGGTGATCTGCTCACGCACGGCGAGACCACATCGGCCGTCGATCTCTACTCGTTCGCCGAGTTCAACGAGCTCGTCGGCTTCGAGGATGTCTGGGCATTCGAGAAGAAGTTTGCCCAGCTTTGACGTGCCAGCTTCGACGTGCCAGCTTTGACGTGTCGGACGGAGGCGGTCACGTGAGTGACGATCTTATCGAGAACTACCAGCGGGCCTATTCCAACCGAGTTGGGTTCGGACGATCACCGGCACTGATATTGATCGACTTCGCGCAAGCCTATTTCGAGCCCTCATGCGATCTTTACGCCGGCGTCGAGGACGCGCTGGCGTCGGCACTGCGGTTGAGGGATATCGCTCACGAGGCGACAGTGCCGGTCGTGCTGACCGAGGTCAGCTATCGCCAGGGTGGGCTCGACGGTGGGCGCTTCTTCGAGAAGGCGAAGCCACTGCGCGCCTTCGTCAAGGGTGAGCCGACCGCCGCGTTCGCTCGTGGACTGCAGCCACAGCCGAGCGAGATCGTCATCACCAAGCAGTATCCGAGCGCATTCTTCGGGACATCGCTTGCTTCCACGCTGGTGGCGAGCGGGGTCGACAGCGTGATCCTCACAGGGCTGACGACCTCGGGATGCGTCCGGGCGAGTTGTGTCGACGCGATGTCGCACGGCTTCAAGACGTCGGTCGTCCGGGAAGCCTGCGGCGACAGGCATCCAACCCCTCACGAAGCCAATCTGTTCGACATGAATGCGAAGTACGCAGATGTCGTCTCGGAGGCAGAAGCCGCTGATTTTCTGCGTTCGCTCGCGTTGCAGAAGACGCGGGGCTGACCGGGTAGTTCAATCGAGACGGCATGGGAGTTCGTTTAATGACCACCGATCTGACGGTTTCTGCGTTGCGTGCCGGATGCATGGCGTTTCTCGCGCTCGCCGCGCTGTTGACGACGCCGGCCGCGTCGATTGCCGAGGAT
>JANMWT010000001.1:0-6858 GCA_031394145.1 Alphaproteobacteria bacterium
GCGTTGGCCGGTCTGCTGGTCATTTGCGCTGCGTCTGCATCGGCGCAGCAGACACTTCCGCGCACGCCAGATGGTCATCCGGACTTCCAGGGCGTGTGGACGAGCCGAGGGTTGAGCCCCATGGAGCGGCCTCCTGGAGCAACCGCTCTGGTCGCCGACGACGCGACGGCCGCGAGGATCGTCGGGGTGATCCGTGACCGCGCTCGATCGCAAGCCTTCGAAGCGGTGATCGACCCCAATGTCCTCGCTGCGGACTCCCATGAGCTGACACGGGTCAATGGCGAGTGGCGGACGTCCTGGATCACCGAGCCCAAGGACGGCAAGTTGCCCCTGACGCCCGAGGGCCGGCGCCTCGTCGAGCGCGAGACCATACGGGTTGCAGCTCCCGAACTTCTCGCCGGCCCAGAAGTGCGGCCACCCTTTGAACGGTGTCTTGCTGGCACCGGGGTCGCCCCGCTGTGGTCGTTGCCGATCGACAACATCCGGCAGATTGTCCAGACGCCGGTCAATCTGGTGATTTACAGCGAGCAGGCAAACGATGTGCGCATCGTCGGGATCGGCGCCAATCATCGTCCCGCCGTGATCGTATCCTGGCTCGGCGACAGCGTCGCCCGATGGGAAGGAGATGTCCTTGTGGTTGAGACGCTCAACGAGAAGGATATCCCGGCCCCCTTCGGCACCATGCCGCAATCGGTGCGCGTACAATCACGGGTGGTCGAGCGCTTCAGCCTCGTCTCGTCGAGCGAGATCCTCTACCGTTTCACCATCGAGGATCCGGCGATCTACAGTGCGCCCTGGAGCGCCGAATACAGTCTCAATCGCGAGGACGCGAAGGTTTACGAATACGGTTGCCACGAAGGCAATTCCAGCCTGCCCAACATTCTTCGCACGGCGCGTCTGTCGGATGCTAGAGAGGCTCTAAGTGCAGTATCGCCCAAGCTCGACGCGCCGGTCAAAACTAAGCGCACCGCATCGAAGCACGCTCGCAAGAGCTGATATCGCGTTGCATCGGCCTGCGCGCCCGACCAGCAGACCTTTGCAAACGCCTATCCCAACTAATGCGACATTGTGATTCAAGTATGGCCCCGAGCTGGCGATCTCGACAGCCATCATCGTTGACATCGAGCCGCCGCCGGCTGAGCAGGGGATTGTCTCCTTTGATGAAGCCCATAAATTGATGTCCCGACAGGGGCGCGATTGGGCTTGGGCTAAGCGGACAGCGCTGCAAGGAACCGTGGTTCGTGCGAGAGGTTGGCATTGGCGCGCTTACGAGGTGTCCGGGGGGAGCAAAATTCGGGGGAGATGGAGCGGACATGAACAAGAACACGATCTGTATCTGGTACGAGGGGGAGGCCGAGGCTGCGGCGCGCTTCTATGCGGAGACCTTTCCCGATACCTTCGTGGGCGCAGTCCACCGTGCGCCCAGCGACTTCCCATCCGGCAAACAAGGCGATGTGCTGACGGTTGAATTCACAGTCGTGGGTCTACCCTGTATCGGCCTCAATGGCGGACCCATGTTCAAACACAATGAAGCCTTCTCCTTTCAGATCGCCACAGACGATCAGCAGGAGACCGATCGCTACTGGAAGGCGATTGTCAGCAATGGCGGGGAAGAGAGTTCCTGTGGTTGGTGCAAGGACAGATGGGGCATTTCTTGGCAAATCACGCCGCGCGTTCTGACCGAGGCGATGGCGGCCGGCGGGGATCAAGCAAAGCGCGCGTTCGAAGCGATGATGCCGATGAAGAAGATCGATGTCGCCGCGATCGAAGCTGCACGGCGCGGTTGACGGTCGCTGGGTCATCGACATCACCGTCACGGCCTGGACAGTCCGGTTCATAGCAATCTGGTTCAGGGCAGTCCCGCGAACCAGATGACATGGCGGGGCCCCTTGCCATTGCTTCGTGCGCGAACCGAAACCTCCTCGACCTTGAACCCAGAGTGCTTCAAGCGGCGCGAAAACCCTGCGTCGGGCGCCGCCGACCAGATCGCCAATAAGCCGCCGGGCTTAAGCGCGGCCTTCGCACGGGCGAGGCCCGCCATCGAATAGATCTGGTCATTGGCGGCGCGTGTGAGCCCGGACGGGCCATTATCGACGTCAAGCAGGATCGCGTCGTAGCGCAGATTCGCAGACCCGATGACAGCCGCAACGTCTTCGGCAATCAGCTCGAGGCGCGGATCATCGAGACACCCTGCCGTCAGGCTCGCCATGGGATCGCGCGCCCAATCGATGATTTCGGGGACCAGCTCGACGACCGTGACCTGCGCGTTCTTGCCAAGACTTGCCAGCGCCGCGCGCAAGGTGAACCCCATCCCGTAGCCGCCGATCAGCAGATGGGGTGCGGCGCCCTTGCGCAGCCGCTCACAGGTCATCACCGCGAGCGCCTCTTCCGACCCGCCCAGCCGGCTGTTCATGAGCTCATTGCCATCGAGCACGATCGCGTAGTCGTCATCATGCCGGAACAGGCGGAGTTCAACGCCCCCCGGCACCTTTGCCGACCCGATCAACACGCGTGGTTTCATGTGGTCTCCCAGGGCGACCGCAGTGCGGCGGGCGTCTGAACTCAACCGAAGCCTGAACTCAACCGAAGCGAGCGCAGATCAACAATTTGGCTCGAGACACTGACCGGAAAGGCCGCCAATCTCAACCGGTCGAGACGGTCTTACCGTGCGGCCATCCGCGATCAGCGTTGTTCGCGGGGCGCCGTCCGATGGGTCGGCGGCTCTCATTCTTTCCATAGCGGAAAGCAAGAGGGTCTGGACAAGCTTCCCGAAGAGTGTCTGCTCTGTCTTCAGCTAAGCAGCACGGGCGGCAGAGCCGCGAACACCGCTGGAGCACACGCATGATCAGCCTGACAATCAACGGCAAGACCCTCTCGGTCGATGCTGAGGACGACACGCCTTTGCTATGGGTGATCCGAGACGAGGTCGGATTGACCGGCACCAAGTTTGGCTGCGGCATCGGCATGTGCGGCGCCTGCACGGTGCATATCGATGGCAAGGCGGTGCGATCCTGCATCACGCCGGTCAGCGCGGTGAAGGGCAAGGTGACGACGATCGAGGGGCTCGACCCCGCCGGCGCACATCCCGTACAGGCCGCATGGAAATCGATCCAGGTCCCGCAATGCGGCTACTGCCAGTCGGGGCAGATCATGCAGGCGGCGGCGCTGCTGGCGGATCATCCCCATCCAACCGACAAGGACATCGACGCTGCGATGTCAGGCAATCTGTGCCGCTGCATGACCTATGGGCGCATCCGCATCGCCATCAAGGAGGCGGCGGCGCCCAAGCCAGTCCAGAAGGCCGCCGTGAAGGCTGCAAAGAAGGTCCCCGCCACCGCAACCGGAGGCAAGCAGTAACATGGGCAAGCTCCTCTCTCACGAATCCCGCAGCACCAACGTCACGGCGCTCAGCCGCCGCGGCTTTCTCGTAACCTCAGTTGGCGCAACCCTCGCCTTCGGGTTCCTGCCCGGCGCCGAAGCGGCGATGGACCCTGCAGCGAAGGGCGGCCTGCCGCTCAAGGCAGCGGGACCGACCTTCGATCCGACGATCTGGTTCTCGCTCGGCGCTGACGGCGTGGCGACCATCAACATCATCCGCGCCGAGATGGGCCAGCATGTCGGCACCGCGCTGGCGCGCATTCTTGCCGATGAGCTGGAGATCTCCTGGAGCAAGGTTCGCATCACCCATGTCGACACCGATCCAAAATGGGGCCTCATGGTCACTGGCGGCTCCTGGTCGGTGTGGCAGACGTGGCCGGTCTTCAGCCGCGCCGGCGCCGCCGGACGCATCGCGCTGATCGAGGCTGGCGCCAAACTGCTCGGCGTGCCCTCGGCAAGCTGCAAGGCGCTCAATGGCGAGGTGATCTCGGGCGCCAAGAAGATTTCCTATGGCGACATCGTCAAGCGCGGCAAGCTGACCAAGACCTATACGCCCGCCGAGATGGACAAGCTGCCGATCAAGCCGGTCGCCGAGCGGCGGTTGGTGGGCAAGCCCGTCAAGGCGCTCGACATTCCCGCCAAGACCAATGGCACGGCCATTTACGGTATCGACGCCAAGGTTGCCGGCATGGTCTATGCGCGGCCGGTGATGCCGCCGACGCGTAACAGCTCGAAAGTCAATTCGGTCGACGACAGCGCCGCGAAGAAGGTCAAAGGCTATCTCCAGCATATCGTGGTGGATGATCCATCCGGCACCGTGCCAGGCTGGGTTCTGGCCATCGCCACGACCTACCCCGCGGCGATCAAGGCGGCTGATCTGATCAAGGTTGACTGGACGTCGGGTCCGGCCGCGAAGGTTTCTGAAAAAGACATCCAGGATCGTGCAGCTGCGCTGATCGCTGATCCGAGAACCGGCGGCGTCCTCGACACCGGCGGCGGCGATACAGCAGCCGCATTCAGCGCTGCGAAGTCGACGCTGGAACAGACCTACACCACCGCCACCGTCCTGCACTTCCAGATGGAGCCGGTGAACGCCCTTGCCTTCGAGAAGGACGGCGTGTTCGAGATCCACACTGGCAATCAGTGGCAGAGCCTGATCCTGCCGACCCTCGCCAAGGCGCTGGGGCGGCCGGAATCCGGCATCGTGATGCGAACCTACATGGTCGGCGGCGGATTTGGCCGTCGTCTCAATGGCGATTATGCCGTGCCCGCCGCGCTGGCGGCCAAGGCGCTCGGCAAGCCGGTGAAGCTGGTGTTGACCCGCGCCGACGATGCGCGTTTCGACAGCGTGCGCTCGCCGTCGGTGCAGAAGCTGCGCATGGCCTTCGACGGCGCCGGCAAGGTGACGGGGATGGAGCATCATGCCTGCGCTGGCTGGCCGACCCAGATCCTCGCCCCCGGCTTCATGCCGAAGGGAACCAATGGCGTCGCCTATGATCCGTTCGCCATCGCCGGCGCGGACCACTGGTACGCGGTGGGCGCCCAAAAGGTGCGGGCGATCTCCAACGATCTCGCCAATGACACGTTCCGACCGGGATGGTTACGCTCGGTGGGACCTGGCTGGACCAACTGGGCGCTGGAAAGCTTCATCGATGAGGCCGCCCACCAGCTGAAGATGGACCCGGTCGAGTTTCGCCTGAAGCTACTGACCGCAGAAGGACGCAATGCCGGAGGCACGGTTCCCACCGACACCGGCGGCGCCAAACGGATGGCCGAGGTCGTGCGACGCGCCGCCAAGGCTGGCGGCTGGGGAAGCAAGATGCCGGCCGATACGGGTCTTGGCCTGGCGACCACCTTTGGCCAGGAACGCGACATGCCGACCTGGGTGTCGTGCGTGGCCCGGGTCCACGTGGCGCGCGACACCGGCGTCGTGAAGGTCGAAAAACTGACGCTGGTGGTCGACGCCGGCACGATCGTCGATCCGGACGGCGCGCGGTCGCAGATGGAAGGGGCGTCCCTCTGGGGTCTCAGCATGGCGTTGCACGAGGGCACGAGCTTCGTGAACGGTCAGGTGAAGGACACCAACCTCAACAGCTACACGCCCCTGCGGATGAGCGATGCTCCAGCGCTAGATATCTCGTTTGTAGCCAGCTCCGAGCCGCCTGTCGGCCTCGGGGAGCCGGCGACGACGGTGGTGGGCCCGGCGATCGGCAATGCGATCTTCAACGCAGTTGGCGCGCGTTTGCGTCATATCCCGATCACGCCAGCTGCCGTGAAGGCGGCTATCCCAGCCTAACGAAGAGGGGCACGGAAGCTCAGCGCCGCGTAAGCTCAGCGCCGCGTAAGCTCAGCAAGGTCGCCGCGCCTTCGGCGGCGGCGAATCATGGCCGAGATACATTAAGCGACACGTGCAGCAGGATCAGGGCGCTCATCCAGAAGAAGGCAACAAGCTGGACAACCAGAAATGAGAAGCGGACAGCCGATGGCTGTATTGGCGCCTGAGGACGGATGCGTGCTGGTCTGGCAGACCCGTGCGACGACCACCGCCACCGCCAAGGCATCCAACGTCGGTGAGCGTACGCCTGACGCCGTTGCCGCAACCACGATCGCGCCAAACACAGGAAGGTTCTCGATGCAGTTGGCGTGCGCGCGGGTGGCGCGCCGATAAAACGGCGAGCCATGCGGTTCGTCGCCAGGGAAACTCTTCAACCAAGCCTTGCCCGTAAAGATGAGCCCCCACCGCACGTTCCCGATCGTCAAGGCCAGGAGGGCGATGGTCCACAACGCGAACGCAAGGAGGGAGGCGACTGGAATACTCATGACGTGTCTCCTTGCGCCGCGATGTGGCGCAGCTGTCTGCGGCTTCAAGAAAAGGTCGGAGCAGCTGTCTCGATCATCATCCGGCGCTCCGGGCTGAGCTCGTCGACCACTTCAAGGAATTTTGGGTGGCTCATGCCCGATCCGATATAGGTCCAGCGGTTGGCCTGGTGCTGGACCTCCATGAATCTTGCACGCTGCTCCTCGCGCAATTGACGGACCGTCGCCTTTTCCTGCGCAGCCATGTCGAATTGGGCTTGCTGCTTCAAACCGGTGTCGAGGAAGGCGCCGAGGGCGAGGAAGCCGTCGATGCCGGCGTCGATCTCTTCAGGCGAAAGGTTCTTCGCGATCTGCTGCCCCATGACGTCGTCGAGCTGGGCGTGCTGGTGTTCTTCCTGCCAGTGATGCAGGAGAAGCGACTTGAACAGCGGGTCGAGCTCCTGATCATCGCTCACCGATTCCTGGAAGTGGCGTTGGGTCATCCATTCAATCATCAGCGTCAGCAGGGCAACCGACAGCGGCGGATGCGACAGCACGTGTTGGGCGATCGCTTCCGGCGGACCGATCACCTGGCATTCGAGGCCGCTCCCCTTCACGAACTCGTCTTGTAAGGCGTGGAAGAGATCGATGTGCTTGGCCTCTTCACTCGCAAATTCGAGGAAG
>JANMWT010000055.1:0-2352 GCA_031394145.1 Alphaproteobacteria bacterium
AGCGGGGCCAGAGGACAACGATGGTCGGCTTGATCCAGGCGAGGCCGACAAGCTCAGCAAGGCGCAACTGGTTTCGGACATCAAGAGCTTCACCAAGCCGACGGCGATCTATGTTCAGCGTACCGACGGACCGATGTTCGCGGCCGCGTTGGCGGCCGCCAAAACCGGTTCGGCTGACGCCGCCTGCAATCTCCCCCCCTTACAGGTCATCGTAGAAAGGCCCCCCAGTGAATAGCAAAGCGGACAAGTCCGGCGACAAGGAAAACACGCTGATCCTCACCACCGAGAACGGTCCGGTGGTGATCGAGCTGCTGGTCGAAAAGGCCCCCAAACACGCAGCCCGGATCAAGGAGCTGGCGCGCGAAGGCTTTTATGATGGCCTGATCTTTCATCGGGTGATCGAGGACTTCATGGCGCAAGGCGGATGTCCCGATGGAACCGGGATGGGCGGATCGAAGAAGCCGAACCTGAAGGCGGAATTCAACGACGTCAGCCACAAGCGCGGCGTCTGCTCGATGGCGCGCTCGCAGAACCCGGATTCGGCCAATAGCCAGTTCTTCATCGTCTTCGACGACGCGACCTTCCTCGACAAGCAGTACACAGCCTGGGGCAAGGTGACCTCCGGCATGGAGCACGTCGACGCCCTGCCGCGCGGCGAACCGCCGCGCAAACCGGGCAAGATTGTCTCGCTGAAGGTTGCCGCTGACGTCTAGTTGGCGACGACCGGATCGATCACGCCGTCCGGCCGGTGGATCGGCGCGTCCCCGAGGGACTGGATTGGCGGCAGAGGCAGCGCCGGTTTGCGCGCGTTCTCGTCCAGCCATGCGCTGGCGGTGCGAGCCCGCTCCGCGGCATTGAAGGCGATGTCCGCGTAAAAGAGATTGTACTCCGGCGTCTTGTAGGCCGCGCCCCAGCCGGCCGACGGCTGCAGCGCCGGCGAGGAGGGTCGCTCGATCGCCAGGACGCCGTCCGTGCATCGCGCTGAAACAGTTCCGGACAATATCTGCGGGTCAAGGTCGGTCACGCTCCTCGCCTTCGCCCCGCCGCGATGGGCGTTACGCGGTGCGAGGCCTGGGCCAACCGTCCAGCTCAGCGGATTGACGCAGACCAGATCGCGGCCCTTGGACGGCGCGATTGTGTTGTCGACGGTCCAGACCGCAGACTGCCGCAAGAACCGCTTCCGCGCGCCGGCATCATCCGCCAGCACCGCCTTCCATGCGACCAGGCAGTGGATCTTGTCATGAGCTGCGCAGACCGGTTGCAAAATCGCCTTGCCGATCATGTCGGCAGGCAGGGCGGCGTCGATGATGTAGGCGGCGCCAAGGCGCTCTTTGAGCTCGCCGCTCTCGAAGCGGTCCTTCACCAACCGGATCGCGTAGAGCCCACCCTGACCAACGCCGATGACGATGACGCCGCGGCCACGATTGTACGCCTTGAGGTAATGGTCGAAGGCCGCCAACACATCGTCATAGGCGATCTCGAAGGCGCCGTCGGCATCGCTTCCGACATTGATCTCGGCCTCCAGCGCAGCCTCGCGGTAGCGCGGTGCATAGACCGGACCGGCCTTCAAGAAAGGCGCGGCCTGGTTGGGCAGGATGTGATTGTCCAGCCGGGCTCTTGCGGCCGGATTATCAATCGCCTCATTCCAGGCGTCCCCGGCATAGGCCGACGTCGCGTGAATGAAGAACACATCGACGCCCCACGGCGTCTCCCAGGCGCCAGCCGGGGGCGCATCGGGCATCATCGCCCAGGCGCTGCGGTCGGCATAATTCGGGGCCGGGGGGATTTTTGCAGCGGCAAACCGGCCCGGCGGACGGATGGCGAAGCGAAACCAGGCATCCTGCAGCGCCACCGCGGCGATCAGCAGAACGGCGAGGACGCCTGCAAGCGCCATCAGATGCGGCATGCCGATTTTGAGGCCCTTGAGCATATGACGCCAGGTTCCAGCCAATCGCCGGATCGTTAGCTGCATCCGTCCACAACGTCCATCGGCGCAGGTCCTTGGGGGAAGGTCCTTCGGGGAAATTGTCCCGGATCCGGTCGAGGCGCTCTATTCTGCCAAGGACCAGGCGCCATATGAGTCGCTTGAAGCCGAGAGGATCGCGACCATGTCTATCCCGAAGGGCGCCACGGAAGCCGTCAAAGCCTCGCGCCACCATGCCTTCGCGTGGCTCCGTACGTCTTTCTTCACCGGGATTGTTGTCGGCGCCCCGATTGGCATCACCATCTGGTTGATCTGGAGTTTCGTCAGCTTCGTCGACCACCGCATCAAGCCGCTGATCCCGACGCTGTGGAACCCTGAAACCTATCTCAAGTTCGCCTTGCCGGGCCTCGGGATCGTCGTCGCCGTCG
>JANMWT010000085.1:0-5895 GCA_031394145.1 Alphaproteobacteria bacterium
CTCTGGCGGACGTCGGCGCCGATCTCGGTCCTGAGGCTGGTCGAGACGGTGAGCTCGCCGCCGCCAGGACCGTACTGGGCGATGAGGCCGTCGACCACGCTCTTGATGTCGGCGAGATGTTTCGGCCAGGCGTCATCGGCCGCAAGGCGGATGATCTCGGCGCTGCGCGGATACTCGGGCCGCGAACCCGGCGCCGGAAACTCCGCTGTCAGCGGCACGCTTTCCTGATGCTTGATCTCACCGCCATGCTTGATGACGACATCGGCGGTGAAGGGCCCTTTGGCGTGAATGCCAGGCGGCAGCACCCAGACGAAATGCTGCGTCTTGTAGTCGAAGGCGCCGATCGTCTCTGCGAAGGAAGCTTCCGGATCGGTGGGCTTTGGCATGGCCGCGACGGTGGCGGCCAGTCGATCGAGATCCGCCGCGGTTGGCGTCGGGGCGGGGGTGGCGAGGGCGGCGGTCGCCGGGGCCGCTGCTTGTTTGGAGGTGTAGTAATAGGCCGCTCCGCCGCCGCCGAGGGCGACGCCAGCCACAATCAGCCCGACGACGATAATCCTGCCGCTCACGCCAGCCTTCCCCTGCCACTCCGCCTCGACGGCCCAACGCCGTCCGCATCCCCGGTTCGCCGCGCGAGCCCTCAACGCGGCGAGAGCACCATCACCATCTGCCGTCCCTCGAGCTTGGGTTCCTGCTCGACCTTGGCGACGTCGGAAAACTCTTCGCGCACCTTGGCGAGCAGCTCCATGCCAAGATGCTGGTGAGCCATCTCGCGACCGCGGAAGCGCATGGTGATCTTCACCTTGTCGCCTTCCTCGAAGAAACGGCGGATCGACTTGCCCTTCACCTCGTAGTCATGGACGTCGATGTTCGGCCGCATCTTGATCTCTTTGAGATCTGCCGACTTCTGTTTCTTGCGGGCTTCGGCGCGCTTCTTCTGTTCGGCAAAGCGCTGCTTGCCATAGTCCGAAATCTTCACGACGGGTGGGTCGTTGTCCGGGGCCACCATGACCAGATCGAGACCGGCCTCGCGAGCCGCGTCCAGCGCGGCCTCGATCGGAACCTCGCCCTGTTTCTCGCCTTTCTCGTCGATGAGAAGGACGCGCGGCGCGCGGATATCTTCGTTGATCTGCGGGCCTTCTTTCTTGGGCGGGGGGGCCGCCTGGGGTCGACGAGCTATTGGATGTCTCCATGTCTGTTGACGTTAGGCGCGGGACTATGCCCCTCGCAGCGCAAATGTTCAAGAATCAGAGGAATCCGCCAGATTTGCCGCCCAATTGGGGACGGCTTCGGCGGCGGGGCTGGCGATCAGGTCAGCCGTGAGCGCAGGGGCGGCCTCGACCGGCAGGACCGGCGGCGGCGGCAAGGGCGGCAGCGTGCGCACCGGCAGGACGCCGAGATGGATGGCCGCCTGCTGGATGTCGCGCACCCCGAGCTGGTCGACCGAGGCGGCGTAGAGGACCATCATCTGACCGCCCCGCGGGGCGGCTCGACCCAGCCGCGTCTGCGGGTTCCAGACGGTGGTCAACTCCCGCTCCATGGCGGCGGTCCACTCCTGGGCGAAGAGACAAACGCCCGCCGCGCGCGCGGCGGCGGCGAGGTGCATCGGACCCGTATCCCCGCCAAGCGCCATCACGGCGCGCTCAGAGAGCGTCGCCAGCTGGAGCAGGTCGGTGCGTCCAACGATGTTCTTGGTCCGCGGTTCGGCGCGCGTGATGTGGGTTCCGATATCGCCCTCCGCCTTGGCGCCGACAACCACCGGGGTGACCCCCATGTCGGCAACCCATCTTGCGATCTCGATGAAGCGGTCGATCGGCCAGCGCTTCTCCGGATGGTCGGCCGACGACCCTGGGATCAACAGCATGTAGGGGCCGTGCAAGCTGAAGAATTCTGGCTGGAAGCGCGGCGGGTCGCGGAAGGCCGGCCGGATCCAGTCGAGATAGGGGAGAAGGTCCTGCCCCTCGATCCAGCCCGAAGGGTCGCCCGGCGGCTTGGCGGTCAGACCGGCATGTCGCAGCTGCTCGGCCAGGCGATCGAAATTGTGCATCGCCGCGCGATTGGGATTCTTGTGTTGATGGGAGGCGCCGTTGGCGGCGCCCGACCACAGGGGTTTGCGGCCCGACAGGCCAGCGTAATACTGCGCCGTGCGATCATTGT
Source organism: Alphaproteobacteria bacterium (assembly GCA_031394145.1). Classification (GTDB taxonomy): domain Bacteria; phylum Pseudomonadota; class Alphaproteobacteria; order Caulobacterales; family Hyphomonadaceae; genus UBA7672. Next base: position 2,155 of record JANMWT010000085.1, read on the forward strand.
TCTGGAAGTCGTAGACCATATCATAATTGGCGCCGCGGAGGCGCCGGATCAGATCGGTGCGGCCCTTGATGTCGCGCGGTCGGCCATCGGACTCGACAATGTCGAAATAAGGACAGGCCTTGGCGAACGCCTCGAAGGGTTCGGTGGTCAGAAGCGTGATGCGCGCCGACGGGTGGGTTGCTCGTACGACGCGCATCGCACCCAACGCCTGAACGAAATCGCCGAGCGCGCCCAGCTTGATGACCAGGATGCGTCGCAGCGTGTCGCCAGGGTTAGGCGGCGGGGTAAAGGCGTTCAGTTCATTCATGCGGTCCGACCGATGAGCCTGTCATAGACGGCCAGGGTCGCGCGCTGAAGGGCCGAAGTGGTAAATTTCTCCCGCACGCGGAGCATGGCCGCCCGTCCGAGGACCGAACGGCCGCTTTCGCCACGCTGGAGCAGGTCGGCTATGGCCCTGGCGAGCGCGTCAACGTCGCCCGGCGGGATCAGGAGGCCGGTTTCGCCCGGGATAATCACCTCGCGTTGGCCCCCAAGGTCCGAGCCGATCGTCGGGCGCCCCATGGCGCCCGCTTCCGCTGCGACGCGGCCGAAAGCCTCCGGCTCGCGCGAGGGGGCGATGACGATATCCGCGAGGGCGAAGGCCGCTGGCATGTCGCTACAATGCCCCACGATGGAGATTCTGTCTTCCAGTCCGTGCTGCAGGATTTGCTCGGCCAGTTCGGCCTCATAGGCCTCACGCCCCTGCGAATCGCCCGCAAAGATCATGCGCCAACCCGTGATCGAACGCGACTTGAGCAGCGCCCCGGCGGAAATCGCGTCGCGTTGGCCCTTCCAACCGGTCAGGCGCCCTGGAAGCAGAATCAGCGCTTCGCCCCGCGTGCGGTCGATGGTCCAGTCCTTGGCAAGCTGTACGCGCCGCTCCTCGCTCATCGCGTCAGGTGAAAACGCGGCAATGTCGACGCCGCGCGGAATGGCGACCACGCGATCGGCGGCGAAGGCATGTTCGGCTCGGACGTGAGCGGCGGTGAATTCGGAATTGGCGATCACCACGTCGCCGCGCGCCATCACCGAGTTGTAGAGGCGCTTCAGCGGGCCCCTGCGATTGTAGACGCCGTGATAGGTGGTGACGAAGGGTTTTTGGGTCAGCCGGGCGGCCCACAACGCGCTCCACGCCGGCGCACGCGAGCGAGCATGGATAAGGTCGACCTTGTTCTCGCGGATGATCCTGACAAGGGCTCCGGTGTTGAGGGCGAGGATCGCGGGGCTCTTGGCGCCGGTGCTCGCGATCCGGATCAATTGCCCGCCCGCGCGATCGAGTTCGCCTTCGAGACGTCCGCCGCGGCTGACAACCAGCGCGGTCGCGCCTGCCGCGTGGAGCGCTTCGGCGATCTCGACCGTGGTGCGCTCTGCGCCGCCGGTGGCGAGGTCCGGAATGACTTGAAGGATTGTCCGTCCGGACAGCGCCATCGCGGCGAATCCTTCCATCATGGCGCCTTGCCGGAGCGATAGTCGCTTTTCAGCGATGCGCAATCCGTCCAGACTTGTTTCAGCCATCTCAAAGTCCCCAATGCCGATCCCCTCAATCGAATTCATAGACTGCAACGGCGTTCGCATCGCCTATCGTCGCTCGCCCGGCGAAATTGGACGTGTGGGATTGATCTGGCTTGGCGGGTTCCATTCCGACATGAGCGGGGAGAAGGCGACCGCTTTGCACCAAGCCGCCATTGCAGCTGGACGCGGTTTCGTCCGGTTTGACTATTTTGGCCATGGCGAGAGCGGGGGAGCGTTCGCGGAGGGCAACATCACGCGTTGGCGCTCCGACGCGCTGGCCGTCATCGACCAGCTGAGCGAAGGGCCGCTTGTGCTGGTCGGCTCGTCGATGGGCGGATGGATCGCCCTCCTCGCCGCGCTGGCCCGGCGCGACCGGGTCAAAGGGCTGGTTCTTCTGGCCCCGGCGCCGGACTTCACCGAAAGGCTGATCTGGGACCGGTTCGACGACCAGGTTAAGCGCGAGGTTCTGGAGACCGGTTCGTGGACGCGGCCCTCGCCCTACGATGCGGGCGGGTACCCGATCACGCGTCAGCTGATCGAGGACGGGCGGACCTGGCTGATCCTGGGGCAGCCGATCCCACTCGCTCTGCCGGTCGCCATCCTGCAGGGCCGGCGTGATGACGAGGTGATGTGGACCTATGCGCAACAGCTGGTCGAAAGGATCGAGAGCGAGGCGATCAGCTTCACGTTGATCAAGGATGGCGATCATCGGCTGTCGCGACCAGCAGATATTGCTCGGATGTTGCAGACGGCGCTGACGATGGCCGATCAACTCGATGCAGGGACAGGCTGAAGGCAGGCCCGCAGGCCTTCGCGATAGCTCGGATAGGTCGGCCGCCATCCCAGCGCCGCCTTGGCGCGGGCGTTGGAGACACGCTTGCACTCGGCATAGAAGCGCTGCGCCGCAGGAGAGAGCCCTGCCTCCGCGAAGGCCACGGCGGGCGGCGGCGGCAGGCCGAGCAATCCAGCGGCGTAGCTCAGCACGACGTCAGCCGGCGCCGGCTCGTCGTCGCAGATGTTGTAGATGCAGCCGGGGTTGGCTCGCTCGATCGATGCCTCGAGCGCCGCTGCGATATCGTCGCGATGAGCCCGCGAGAACACCTGGCCCGGCTTGAGGATACGTCGGGCGCCCGCCTCGCGCACCCGCTCCAGCTGAGACCGGCCGGGACCGTAGATGCCGGGCAGTCGAAACACTTGCGCGCCCGCTGCGAGCCACTGGTCCTCGGCGCGGGCGCGGTTGGTGGCTTCAGAACTGATGGGCGCGCGCGGCGTCTCCTCGAAAGCCCAGCCGCCGCCGAGGTCGCCATAAACCCCGGTGGTGGACAGATAGCCGATCCAGCCCGCTTCCCGTGCTGCACCGCCGAAGGCGCGCCACACCGGGCAGCCCTGATCGTCCGGGGGAACCGAGACCAGCCAGGCTGAGGCGGCGGGCGGCGTCAGCTCGACGCCAGGCCACACCAGCGGCGCGATGCCGGCTTTTTCCAGGTCCGGGGCGGAGGCGGACGTACGCGTCGTCCCTGTCGTGGCGATCCCGCGTCGCGCCAAACGGCGGGCGAGGGCGGTTGCGACAAAGCCGCAGCCAAAGGCGAGGAGGCGCGCAGTCGACAATCGGGTCTCACGTCCGTAAGCGGGCCTCGTGACATAAGGCATCGGTCGGAAGATGGCCACTCGCCGCGGCTCGCGGGCCGCCTGGCTTCAGGGGTCGCCAGGCTGCGTGGGGTTAAGGGCATCCGCCGCCGGCGCCTAGGATTCGACGCATTTCCGCGGGAGCAGAGAGCCATGATCGCAGCCATCGTCACGCTTTTCACGCCCCTCCTGCTCGGCCAGTCGACCAGCCCGGCGCAGGCCGAGGCGGCTCGCCTCAACGCCTGCGTCGAGAAGATCGGCGTTGATCCCGAGAACGCCTACGAGGACGGGCTCAAATGGCTCTATGAAGGCAACCGCCCGCCGGCCCGGCAATGCACGGCCATGGCGCTGATCGAACTTGGTCAACTGAAGCACAAGCCTGACCTGACCGCTGACGGCGCGGCGCGCCTTGAAGAGCTCGCCAACGCCAAGGACGCCGGCGATATCGACCAACGCGCAATCTACCTGATCCAAGCGGGCAATGCGTGGATCCTTGCTGGCTCGCCCGCCGCCGCGGTGGTCACCCTCTCCAATGCGATGAAGCTCAAGCCGAAAGACGCTGAT
>JANMWT010000129.1:0-14691 GCA_031394145.1 Alphaproteobacteria bacterium
CTACGTCAGCAAGCCACTGAAAACCGCCCGCGTGATGGTCAAGGACGAAGACGTCTGCCTGCACTGCGGCCTGTGCGCCGAGCGCTGCCCGACGGGGGCCTGGGACATGCAGAAGTTCCTGCTCGAGATGGCGCATGCCGGGCCGGCGAGCCGCGACCGGCCGAGGTCGGCATTGATCGCCATGGAGGTTGCCGCCAAATGAAACGCCTCGAAGCCGTCAACGATTTCGTCGTCAAGTTCGCCAACGTCAACGGCTCAGGCTCGGCGAGCGCCAACGGCCTGTTCGCCAAGTCGATCATCCGGATGGGCGTGCCGGTTTCGGCGCGCAACATCTTCCCGTCCAACATCCAGGGGCTGCCGACCTGGTTCGAGGTGCGGGTGACGGAAGCCGGTCATCTCGGTCGGCGCGGCGGCGTCGACATGTTTCTGGCCCTAAACCCCCAGACCTGGGATGACGACCTCAAGGAGATCGTGCCCGGCGGCTATCTGTTCTACGATTCGACCAAGCCGATGCCGGCGTCGATGTTTCGCGAGGACGTCCATGTCATCGGCGTTCCGCTGACCGCCATCTGCAACGAAGCCTATTCGATTCCGCGCGAGCGCCAGCTCTTCAAGAACATCGCCTATGTCGGCGCGCTGTCGCATCTTCTCAACATCGAGCCTGCGGTGGTCGAGCAACTGCTCAAGGAAGAGTTCGCTTCCAAGCCGAAGCTGATCGGAGCCAACCTCAACGCGTTCGAACTCGGCCGTAGTTGGGCGCAGGCGAACCTGAAGCCGGTTGGCCTGCAGCTGCGGCGCGCTGACGCCGTGGGCGAGCGGATCTTTGTCGAGGGCAACAGCGCCGCCGCCCTCGGCGCCGTTTATGGCGGGGCGACGGTCTGCGCCTGGTATCCAATCACGCCATCGACGTCCCTGGCCGAGGCGTTCACCGGCTATTGCGAAGATCTGCGAACCGACGCGGACGGCGCGAGCCGCTATGCCATCGTGCAGGCCGAGGATGAGATTGCCTCGATCGGCATCGTGGTGGGGGCAGGATGGAATGGCGCGCGCGCCTTCACCTGCACTTCGGGCCCCGGCATCTCCTTGATGAACGAATTCATCGGGCTCTCCTACTTTGCCGAGATACCGGCGGTGATCTTCGACGTGCAGCGCGGCGGCCCCTCGACCGGCATGCCGACGCGCACCCAGCAGTCTGATCTCTTGCTCGCCGCCTACGCCAGCCACGGCGACACCAAACACGTCCTGTTGCTGCCGTCTGATCCGGGGGAGTGTTTCGAGATGGGCGCTCAGGCCTTCGATCTCGCGGACCGCCTGCAGACAACGGTGTTCGTCATGCTTGATCTTGATATCGGTATGCAGGAATGGCTGATCGAGCCGTTCAGGTGGGACGACAAGAAAGCGATCGACCGCGGCAAGGTGATGACCGCCGAGGAGCTGGAAGCCGGCAAACCGTTCGGTCGCTATACCGACGTCGATGGCGACGCCATTCCCTACCGCACTTATCCTGGCACGCATCCGACCAAGGGCGCCTTCTTCACCCGCGGCACGTCGCGCAACCGGATGGCGGGCTATTCGGAGAAGGGCGTCGATTATCAGGACAACATGGAACGTCTGCTGGCCAAGTTCCACACTGCGGCGGGGCTCGTCCCCAAGCCGGTCGCCCGTCCGGCGCGCAAGCCGACGCGGATCGGCGCGATCTATTTCGGCTCGACGACGCCGGCGATGCACGAGGCGCTGGAGACGCTGGAAGCCCAGGGCCATCAGATTGATGCGCTGCGGGTTCGCGGCTTCCCGTTCGGGCAGGAGGTTTATGACTTCATCGCTTCACACGACGAGGTCTGCGTCGTCGAACAGAACCGTGACGCCCAGCTTCGCTCGATGCTGATGATCGAGGGCGGCATCAACCCGGTGCGCCTGGTGTCGATCCTTCATTATGACGGCACGCCGATCACGGCGCGCTTCCTGATCGACGCGATCGGCAAGCGCCTCGATGCCCGCAAGGCCGTGCGTCAGGTCGCAGACAAGTCCTCGGAGTAGATCATGACCTACATCCTCAAACCGAAGCTGCATCACCCCAGCCTGCCGAAAAACAGCCTCGGCCTCACCCGGCGGGACTATGAGGGCAAGGTGTCGACGCTGTGCGCCGGTTGCGGCCACGATTCGATCTCGGCTGCGATCATCGCCGCCTGTTTTGAACTCGAGGTCGAGCCCCATCGCCTCGCCAAGATGTCCGGCATTGGCTGCTCGTCAAAAACGCCCGACTATTTCGTCGGTCCGAGCCATGGCTTCAACACCGTGCATGGCCGCATGCCATCGGTGCTGACCGGCGCCAACCTCGCCAATCGCGATCTGATTTATCTTGGCGTCTCGGGCGATGGCGACAGCGCCTCGATCGGGCTTGGCCAGTTCGCCCACTCGATCCGGCGCGGCGTCAACATGGCCTATATTGTCGAAAACAATGGCGTCTATGGCCTGACCAAGGGCCAGTTCTCGGCGACATCGGACAAGGGTTCAAAGTCGAAGAAGGGCGTGGTCAACACCGAATCCGGCATCGATCTTGTTGCGCTCGCACTGCAGCTGGGCGCCACCTATGTCGGACGCAGCTTCTCCGGCGACAAGGAACAGCTGGTGCCGCTGATCAAGGGCGCCATCGCCCACCATGGCCCCGCCTTCATTGATGTGATCAGCCCGTGCGTCGCCTTTAATAACCACGCCGGCTCAACCAAGAGCTTCGATTATGTCCGCGAGCACAACGAGGCGGTGAACCGGCTCGACGTGATCCTCGCTCGCGCGCCGATCACCGCGACCTACAAGCCCGGCGAAGTGCGGGAGGTGACGCAGCATGACGGTTCAATCCTGCGCCTGCGCAAGCTGCACGAGGATTACGACCCCACCAACCGCATCGGCGCCGCCAATTACCTGCAGGAGCGCCACGCCGAGGGCGAGATCGTCACCGGCCTCTTGTTTGTCGATCCGGAAGCAACCGACCTGCACGACCGCCTCGGAACCACCAAGACGCCGCTCAACACGCTGGACGGAGCGGCGCTGACGCCAGGAAGCGCGGCGCTGGCGAAGATCAATGCGGGCCTGCGCTAACCGGGCCTGCGCTAACCGGGTCTGCGCTGTCCGGCGCGAACCGGGGCGCGCATCCGTTTCAGGGATGACATGACATGGGCCGGCGCTTGGTTGACCTGTCGATCGCAATCGAGATGGGGGTGCCCTCCGATCCACCCGGCATGGAGCCGGTGATCGAATACACCCGCCACGCCGATTCTGTGCCGATCATGGCCAGCTACTTTCCTGGCCTCACGGCGGCCGACTTGCCGGATGGGGAGGGCTGGGCCTCGGAGCGGGTGCATCTGTCCACCCACAACGGCACCCACATGGATGCGCCCTACCACTTCCATTCGACGACCGATCATGGCCAGCGCCGCGCCCCCGCCATCGACGAGACGCCGCTCGAGATGTGCTTTGCACCCGGGGTTAAGCTCGACTTCCGCAAGCTTGCCGACGGCTACGTCGCCGGCGCTGGCGATGTTGAAGCCGAATTGAAGCGCATCGGACACACGCTTCGGGCCGGCGACATCGTGCTGGTGAACACGCGGGCCGGCGAAATGTTCGGCCAGCCTGGCTTCATCGACGCCGGCTGCGGTATGGGGCGCGAAGCGACGCTCTATCTCACGACACGCGGCGTAAAGATCGTCGGCACCGATGCGTGGAGCTGGGATGCGCCCTTCAGCCACACCGCCAAGCGGTGGGCGAAAAACCGCGATCCCAAGATGATCTGGGAAGGCCACAAGGCGGGTCGCGAGATTGCCTACTGGCAGATGGAAAAGCTGACCAACCTCGCGAGCCTGCCGCCCTTCGGTTACGAGATCATCTGCATGCCGGTGAAGATCAAAGGCGCATCGGCAGGCTGGAGCCGCGTCGTGGCGCTGTTCCAGGACTGATCGGACAGCCTGGCGCTCCCGCCAATCAGAAATGCTGATCGTCCCGCGTGCGAACGCGAACAGTTTTTGCCCATTGCCAAGCCTGGCGGCGTCTTCGAGCGCTCGGCGCGCCAGGGATTTGGGCGAACCTGCCCAATGCATCCGCACTTCAGACCCGCCAATCCAATTTCTCCAGCCGCTACGTCAATGACTATGGTGCGTCGCAGCAAAATCGTCATAATTCCGAATTGCGATGATAAGAATTCGCCTCGGGCGGCCGCATACGCGGTTCCGCCATGTCGTCGTATGTAATGACAAAATTCAGATAGAAATGCGTTAGGCACGAAGACATAATTAGTCTTCGATTTACCTGTGCTTTCTGTACGGACCCCGCAAAAGCCACCCTAATCAACCTTGAGAGAACCAAAGGGGGGGTGAGTTGACCAAACAGCGGGGACTACCATGAAAACGAACCTTCTTTACTCGAAGCTGCTCAGCGCCGCGGTGCTGACCGGGGCGGCGCTGGCCGCAGGATCAGCGGCCTGGGCCCAGAGTGTTCCAGCCGGCGCAGAACTTGGGGGACCGCAAGCCGCCCCCGCCGAAGAGCCCAAGCACGACGTCATCATCGTCACCGGAACGCGCACCACCGGCCTCACCGCGGCCGACAGCCCCGCGCCGGTCGTGGTGCTCGACGTCGGCACGCTGGAGCACACCGGCCAGCCGGACCTGATCCAGGCCCTGTCGCAGAACGTCCCCTCCTTCACCGCCCAGGCCTTCGGCGGCGACAGCGCCGCTTTGACCCTGTCGGCCAAGCTGCGCGGCTTGAGCCCCAACCACGCGCTGGTGCTGGTCAACGGCAAGCGGCGCCATGGCACCGCCAACCTCGCCGTGCTCGGCGGCGCCTATCAGGGCAATGCCGGCGCTGACCTGTCCTTCATTCCGGTCGGCTCGATCGATCACGTCGAGGTGCTGCTCGACGGCGCGGCCGCCCAGTACGGCACCGACGCCATCGCCGGCGTCATCAACATCATTCAGAAGAAAGCCGACACCGGCGGCTCGGTCACGGTCAGCGGCGGACAGTATTTCGACCAGGGCGGGGAGACCGCCGATCTGATGGCCAACACCGGCTGGAAGCCTTTCGACGGGGCTTATCTCAACCTGACGCTGGAATCGAAATTCCACGACTTCAGCTTCCGCGGCGACTTTGATCCGCGCGTCGTCGATGGTCCATGGAACACCGGCGCGACCAACAGTCCGGCAAAAAGCTATCCGCAGGTCGTGACCGCGCCGAACTGGCCCTACGTCAACCGCATCGCCGGTGATCCGCAATACCGTCTCAACGTTATGAACTTCAATGGCGGGTACGAATTCTCGGATTCGCTCGAGTTCTACACGTTCGGCAGCTACGGTTTCAAGAAGGCGCAGGCGCACGAGAACTATCGCTTGCCGAACGTGGTGAAGGGCAAGGATCCCACTGACATTGCTTTCCCGCTTGGCTTTGATCCGCGCGAAGGAACAGTCGAGCAGGACTATTCCTACGGCGCTGGCTTCTCAGGTCATATCGGCGGCTTCCGCTGGGATCTCTCCTCGGTCTATGGCGAGGACAAGGTCAAACTCTCGGTCCTCGGCACCGCCAACGCCGACTACTACAAGGACACCTCGGTGCTTGCGACCTCGACGACGCCCTATCTCAAGGGCTTCACGCCGCGCGATGTTCTGGCCGGCACGTTCGATGCGAGCCAGTGGACCACCACCTTCGATGGCAGCTACGATCTCGATGTCGGCTGGTCCGATCCGGTGACGCTCGCCGGCGGCGCCGAGTATCGCGAAGACGGCTACAAGCTGTCCGCTGGCAACCCCGTCTCTTACGACAAGGGCGGCACCCAGTCCTTCTATGGCTTCGCGCCAGTCAACCAGAGCGACGTCAGTCGCGACAGCTGGGCCGTCTACTTCGATGGCGCCGCCAAGCCGCTCAAGGCGCTCTCGCTCGATGCTGCGGTTCGCTACGAAAAATACAGCGACTTTGGCGACACCACGGTCGGCAAACTGACCGCTCGTTACGATTTCAGCGACGCCTTCGCGATCCGCGGCGCCGCCTCGACCGGTTTTCGCGCACCGACGCTGGCGGAAGGATACTATGCCGGCATCAACGTGTCGCCGAGTTCGATCGGCGGCCAGCTGCCGCCGAACTCGCCCGGCGCCACCTTGCTCGGCATCAACGGCCTCAAGCCAGAAAAATCCACCAACTACAGCGCCGGCTTCGTCGCTCACCCGATCTCGAAATTGTCCGTGACGCTTGATGCCTATCAGATCGAGATCTCTGACCGCATCGTCGGGTCAGGCACGCTTACCGGCGCGTCTTCGAGCACCAGCCCGCTGGTGACGAAACTCCCGGTGGTCGTGCAAGCGATCGCCGCCAACGGCGTTCAGATCGACTCTTCGATCTTCTCGAACGCGTCCTGGAGCATTGGCGCTGCCGTGTTCACCAACGGCCTCGACACCCGCACCCGCGGCGCTGATCTGGTGATCAGTTATGATTCGAACTTCGACGCCTGGGGCGATGTCGACTGGACACTGTCGGGCAATTACACCGAGACCAAAGTCACCCACATCGCTCCGCCCCCAGCGGCCCTGCTGGTCGGCGCCACCGGACCCGAGCCCTCTTTGTTCGACCGGTCCGCGATCAAGACACTCGAGGATGCTTCGCCAAAATTCCGCCTGGTCGGCACGGCCGTCTGGAAAATCGGCAAGTACACGATTGTCGGGAAAGAGACATTGAACGGTCCTGCCTCGAGCATCGCCCAGGGCGCTCAGGATGGCGTCTATCGCGAAACCAAACTCGATAGGACCTACATCACCGACCTGGAGCTCGGTTACGAGATCACCGACAGTGTGAAGGTCGCTCTTGGCGCCAACAACCTGTTCAACCAGTACCCAGCTGGGGTCAATGCAACCAACCGCCAGCAGCTGTTGAACCTGAACTCGAACGGCTTTGTCACCAAGTACTCGACCTTGTCGCCGTTCGGCATCAACGGCGGCTATTACTACGGCAAACTGACCTATTCGTTCTGACGCCGCGTGATCGGCGCAACCTCAGAATGTCTGGCCGCGACGCTGGACGCCTTTCCCCTTGTGCGTCCGGGGCCCCGGTGGCGCCGTCCCGATCCGAATCTGGGGCGGCGCCGTCGCCGGGTTGCGCGTTGCGGTTGAGCGATGAGCAGCGCTGCGCGCCAAAAATCAGGGCAGGGGCCGACAAATGCAGCCTTAACCGGCAGATCGCCTTGCCCGGTCTTCGGCGGCGGTCCGATGTCGTCGCGCCGGTCGTGCTTCTACCCAGTTCGAGGAAATCATCAGTGAGTCTCGGTGACATGGCGATGACGCTGGCCCACCCCAGCCTTTGGCTCACCCCGACAACCGAACAATATGGTCTTCTGATCCTGTCGATGCTGGCGGCCGGGTTGTTTGCGGGCTTCGTCGCGGGCATGTTCGGGATTGGCGGCGGCTTCGTCGTGGTGCCGGCGCTGGCCGCAGTGCTGACATTGCTGGGACATGGCTCCTCGCAGTCGCACATCATGCATGTGGCGATCGGCACTTCGCTGGCGACGATCCTGTTTACATCCCTGCGCTCGGTTCAGGCGCACGCCAAGCGCGGCGCGGTCGACTGGAACATTCTGAAGGGTTGGCTGCCTTCCGTCATCGCCGGCGTCATCCTTGGCGTCATCCTCACCAGTTTGATGGATGGCAGGGCGCTGAAGATCATCTTCGGCGTCGGCGTGCTGTTGATGGGGCTGCATTTCATCTTCCCGGTTCTGGCGCAAAAAGCGGCGAAGGAAGAGAACATGCCGAAAGGTTTCCTCCGTGCCGGGCTGGGCTCCTCGCTTGGCGCTTTCTGCTCGCTTCTCGGGATCGGCGGCGGCACGCCGGCCATTCTCATCATGACCCTCAACGGGGTAAACATCCATCGCGCCATCGCCACCGCTGCAGGTTTTGGAACCATCATCGCCATCCCCGGCGCCCTCGGAAACATGCTGATCGGTCTTGGCCAGAAGGACCTGCCGATCGGATCGGTGGGCTATGTCAATCTGATCGCCCTTGCCGCCATCGTGCTGATGAGCTTCTTCACCGCTCCCTTGGGCGTGGCGGCGGCGCACAGCCTCGATCCGGTCAAGTTGAAACGGGTGTTTGGCGTCTATTTGATCGTCACTGCGGTGTTCATGCTGCAAGGTTCAATTCCGTTCGGCCTTTTGTTCGGGCATCACACCGCCGCCTAAGGGCAAAAAGGGAAATGTAACCAACCGCGCCCTCCAGCCGTATCCCTGCTCGTGACGCTCTGACGGGCGAGCCGATCGGCGGGAGGATAGACATGCGGAAACCGGACAAACCTAATTTCTGGCCTGCCTTCTGGCCTGCCTTCTGGCCTGGCTTCTGGCGCGGTCGTTTGCCGCCGCAAGGCGCGCTTAGCCTGGTTGGCGTCGGACTTTTGGCTTCCCTGATGTCGGGCGGGGCCGCTCGCGCCGAGAAGCCCGCCATCCATCCGGTCGTCGTCGAGCTGTTCCAGAGCCAGGGCTGTTCGTCGTGTCCACCCGCCAATCTGAACCTGCTGGGGCTGGTTGATCGTCCCGACGTTCTCGCTCTGAGCTTTGGCGTCACCTATTGGGACCAGCTCGGCTGGAAGGACACCTTCGCTTCGGCGAAAAACACCCAGCGCCAGTGGGACTACGCCAGGGGCCTTCATCACGACAATGTCGGCACGCCGCAGATGGTCATCAATGGCCGCACCGACATCGTCGGCATCGACAGTCGCGAAGTCGAGCGCACGATCAAGGCGGCAAGGCTGCCGGATAGCGCACCGAATCTCACGCTCTCTGGCGGCGCGCTGACCATCGGTGATGCGCAAGCGCCAAAGACCGGCGCCGATGTGTGGCTCGTGCGCTATGACCCACGCATCGTTCAAGTCGCGATCAAGCGCGGCGAGAATGGCGGGCGAACGTTGCCGCACAGGAATGTGGTGCGTGAACTTGTCCGGCTCGGGGCGTGGTCGGGCGCGCATGAGAGCTTTGCCCTGCCAGCAGCTGGCGATCCGGCATGGCAATCCGCCATCCTCGTCCAGGCGGTTAGCGGTGGCCCGATCCTCGCCGCGCTGAAACCCTGACCCTCTTTGCTTCGACCTCTATGTCTCACCTCATTTCAACAAGGAAGAAACCCATGTCGCTCCATGCCAATTCGATCGGATCGCTTTTCGGCGCAGCTGCGCTTGCTCTCGCTCTCGGCGGCGCCGCAATCGCGGCGCCGCCTAAGACAGCTGACGCGACGAAAGCTGACGCCATGAGGGCTGACAAGATGAAAGCCGACATGATGATGAAGGACTGCCTGGCCAAGGCGGACGCCATGAAAACTGACGCCATGAAGGCTGATGCGATGAAAAAAGACGCCATGAAGGCGGACGCGGCGAAGAAGACGCCTTGAACAAGAAGGGCAATGTCGGGGCTTGTCCCGACCAGCAATTGATCCTTCACCATCGAGGCGCCACGATGGGAAACGCCTCAATGGCTGGATGACCTGGACAACAGATATGGATCTCGTGAAACCTGCTGGGGCGCCTGCCCCCCTCGTCGAACCTGCGCCCCCCGCCAAGGAAGTCATCTACCGCCATACGCGTGTGGTCAGGATCGCGCATTGGATCAATGCACTCTGTTTCCTGCTCTTGCTGATGAGTGGCCTGCAGATCTTCAACGCCCACCCCTCGCTCTACTGGGGTCAGAAGGGCGCGGACTTCGACAAGCCGTTCTTCGAGATCGGCGCGGTGCAAACCGCATCAGGCCAGTTTCAGGGCGTAACCAAATTCGGCGACGCGAGCGTGACCACCACCGGTGTGCTCGGCGTCTCCACGCGCAAGGGTCAGCCCAACCTGGTCGCGTTTCCATCCTGGCTCACCGTGCCGAGCTGGCGCGATCTTGCATCCGGGCGGCAGTGGCATTTCTTCTTTGCATGGGGGCTGGTGCTCAACGGCCTGACCTATCTCGTCTTCGGGATCGCCAATCGACATTTCCGGCGTGACATCCTTCCCGCCGGCGCTGAACTCAGGCCTCGCCACATCCTCAAAGATCTCTGGGACCATGTCCGCTTGAAACATCCCAGCGGCGAGGCGGCGAAGCGCTATAACACGCTGCAAAAGCTCTCCTATGTCGCAGTCATCTTCATACTGTTTCCGCTGATGATCCTCACCGGCCTCACCATGTCGCCGGGGTTCGACGCGATCGCGCCGGTGTTGCTCGACCTGTTCGGCGGCCGCCAGTCGGCGCGGTCGATCCATTTCATCTCAGCCAACCTGCTCGTTCTGTTCTTGATCGTGCATCTGGTCGAAGTGGTGATCGCTGGCGCCTGGAACGAAATCCGATCGATGATCACAGGCAGGTATGTGGTTCCCCGAAGCAAAGCTCCAGCGATGGAGGCAGGGCGATGACCTTCAAACTTTCACGGCGGCGATGGCTGATGACCGGCGCCGCCAGCGTCGGCGGCCTCATTCTGTCGGGTTGCGACCGGCTCGCGCAAGCGCCGACTTTCGTCAAGCTGCTTGGCGCCGGCGAAAACTTGACGCGCACAGCGCAGCGCTCGCTGATGTTTGGCCAGCCTCTGGCGCGCGAGTTCTCGGAGAAAGATCTCTCGCGCGTCTTCAAATCCAACGGCACCAGCAATCCGGGCACGGCCGCCTATGACGCCATGGTCGCCACGCACTTCGCCGACTGGCGCCTGGTGATTGACGGCCTGGTTGAAAAGCCCCTGTCGCTGTCGCTGGCCGACCTCCGTGCGATGCCGGCGCGCACCCAGATTACCCGCCATGACTGCGTCGAGGGCTGGAGCGCCATTGGCAAGTGGACGGGTGTGCAGCTGGGACCGATACTGAAGTCGGTTGGCCTCAAGCAGAACGCACGTTTCGCCGTGTTCCACTGCGCCGACGATCTCGAAGGATCAAGCGACGGGTCTGGTCTCTATTATGAGAGCATCGATCTGATCGACGCGTTCCATCCGCAGTCGATCCTTGCCTACGAGATGAACGGCAAGCCGCTGGAGATCGCCCATGGGGCGCCCTTGCGTCTGCGGGTCGAACGACAGCTTGGCTACAAACAGGCCAAATATGTCATGCGCATCGAATTCGTCGAACGCCTCGACGCCTTCGGCAAGGGCAGGGGCGGGTACTGGGAAGACCGAGGTTATGAATGGTATGCGGGGATATGACCCCCCATGGCTATTGTCGGCTCGCGCCGATAGAACCGCCGGAAAGTTGACCTTTCGGCGGATCGGCGGCGGGACGCGTGACGGATCTAGAAGCCCGGTTAAAGGCGCTGATGCTTCGCGGCCTCGCGGGCGATGCAGCCGCGCATTCCGAGCTGCTCGGGGCGCTGACCAGGTATCTGCGCGCCTTCCTCATTCGGCGATTGGGCCGCAACGCGGCCGATCTCGAGGATCTGGTGCAGGAGACCCTGCTCGCCATCCACACCAAGCGCGAAACTTACGATCGCGCCAAGCCTTTCACCGCCTGGGCCTATGCGATCGCGCGCTACAAGCTGATCGATCAGTTCCGCCGCAACCGCATCCGTCGCACCGAGCCCATCGATTCAGCCGAGGAGTTGTTCGCGACCGAGGATGCCGAGGAGGGCGCGGTGCGGCTCGACCTCAACCGGTTGATGTCCGAGCTGCCGGAACGCCAGCGCGCCCTGCTCGAGGCCGTGAAACTGCGCGGCCTGTCCAACGCCGAGGCGGCAGCCAACGCCGGCATGACCGAAACCGCCGTCAAGGTCAGCATCCATCGCAGCCTCAAGGCGCTGGCGCGGAGGGTTCGCGATGAAGACTGACGAGCTCATCGCGCTCCTGGCGAGCGACACGTCGCCGATCGCCAAGCGCAGCGTCTCGCTGCGGCTGGCGATCGTCGCTTTGGCGGCGCTGGCGCTGGCGTTTGGCGTGCTGGTGGCCTGGCTGGGCATGCGCCCCGATCTTGCCGCAGCCATGCACACCTCCGCCTACTGGATGAAGACGTTCTATACGCTGGGTCTTGCACTGGCAGGCTTCGCCCTGGTCGAGCGTCTGTCGCGGCCTGGTGTCAGCGGCCAGGCCGGCGCCCTTCTGCTCAGCGCCTGCCTCCTCGCAATCGTCGGACTCGCGAGCCTGCAACTCATGCGGACGCCGGCTGAGGAGATGTCTTCGGCGATGATGGGATCGAGCTGGGACCGCTGCCCATGGCGTATTCTTGCCCTGTCGCTTCCGGGGCTGGTCGTCGTTCTCGCGGCGATGCGGCGTTTTGCGCCGACCAAGCCTGCGCTGGCGGGCGCCGGCGCGGGCATTTTCATCGGCGGGATCGCAGCGACGGTCTATGGGCTTTATTGCGAGGAGACCGCCGCGCCGTTTGTCGCGATCTGGTATTCACTGGGGATCGCGCTGAGCGGCCTGCTTGGCGCTGTCGCCGGACGTGAACCGCCATTGATCGAGAATCTAGCTCGCCCGACCAAGGCGACAAGGCCGGATCTTCCGACGGACGGTCTGCCCGGTCTTGGCAGACCTGCCTGACTGGCTGGCTGGTTGGCGCGAGGCGCTCACCTCCGCGGGGAGCTCACATTCGGCGGAGAAGTGTGTCGGTCTGTATCAAGCGAGGCGATCGGCACATTTTGCCACCGAATTCGCTTGGTTTCGGCGCGGTGTTTCCGCTCTTCGGCTCGACCTTCAAGCTGGTGTTTTCGCTTGGTTCGATCGTCGCGGCCTTCGCCTGCTCGACGCTGATCGGCGTGGGCTTTGGTTTTCTTCCGGCCCGCAGCGCCTCTGAGCTCGACCCGATCGAGGCCCTGGCCCGGGAGTAGGCGCTCTAGGTTGCGGCAATCGAAGGGGCGGTGTAGGCGCGCGATGCAGCCGCCAGCGCTCGCACCATGTCGCGTTCAGCTGGCGACAGAAGCGGGTTCCAGACGTCAAAGATCAACACAACGCGAAGCTCGTCGCTATCATTGCGCGCGGCGTGTTCGATCGTGTCGTCAAAGATCAACACCTCGCCTTCCGTCCAGGTGCGATGCTCGAAGCCGACGCGATAGGTGCATTTTTCCGGCACGATCAGTGGCAGGTGAACCACCAGGCGGGCGTTGGTCTCCCCGGTGTGCGGCGGGATCTCGGTATGCGGCGCCAGCGCCGAAAACATGGCGTTGGGGCAGAGCCCGTCGATTGCGGCCATGTCGAGTGCTTCAAGCGCCTTGCGGGTCTCGGGGCATTGGGCAAGGTGCGCCTCGTCCGGCTGGCCATTGCGCCAGAGGCCGTAATGGCGCCAGCGCACCGAATGGTTGAGCGGCGCCCATTGGTCCACCGGCTGACCCGGGCGGATGGCGATATAGGGTGCGAACTCCTTTTGCTCCTTCGCCAGCGCCGCCTGGAGTTCGGCGCGGATGAGGTCGGTCTTCGCTTCGAGGTCGGCCGCCCACGGGAAGAGGGCGCGGTCGTAGAAGGGGATGGCTGGCAGGCGCGGAACGTAAAGCTGGTTGGCGTGCTGGCGATAGGGCTCCGATCGACCTGCAATGATCGCGGCGGCCTCGCGCCAGCGCTCGGCCTCGGGGCTCGGCAGGGCGGCGAGCCGGGTTGCCGTCGCTGCTTCGAGATGCGCGTGCAGACCGGCTGAATGACGCTCGAAGAAGGCGCGCGCCTGGACCAGCTGGGCGCGCAGCATGTCCGGCCATTGTCCGTCAGGGCCGGCGATCTTGACGGCGTTGCGGTACAGCATCGCGGCCGCCGGCGTCTCGCCGAGCCGTTCCAGCCGGGCCGCCTTGGCCAGCATCGCCGGCAGAAAATAAGGATCGATCGCCAGCGCCGCGTCGAGCGCCTCGGCTTCGCCGGGCTCGTCCTTCACCTCGCGCCGCGCGCGGGCGAGGGTGAGCAAGGTGAGCAGGTCATGGGGCGCGGCCGCGCGCGCCTGGTCCAGCAGCTTCACGGCGGTCGCAGCATCGCGCGCCCGCAGGGCGTGGACGCCCAGACTGAACAGCGCGGCCGGATTGCGTGGGTCCAGCCGGTGCACCTCGCGCCAGAGCACTTCGGCGTCGCTCCAGCGGCCGGTATTGACGGCCTCGCCTGCGGCCCGGACCAGTTTTTCGAGCTCGTTGGTCATGGGACAGGAACCTGCACGCCTATTCGCGCCCGATCAATTGCGCTTGCCGAGGAAAGCCAGATCCAAAAATAAAGCGGCGGTCCTTTTGGGACCGCCGCTCTGTGCAGGTTTGGGTCGTTCGTAGATCAGAACTTCGTCGTCACGCCGACTTGGAAGATGCGGCCGAGCACATCGTAGGTCGACGGATAGGTGTTGCCGCTATTGGAGGCCGTCGAACCGGTTTCGGTGTCGACTTCAGGCGCTTTTTTGCCCGTGACGTTGGTCACGCCGATTTTAAGTTTGGCCCAATCAGTGACCTGCCACGAACCAAAGAGATCCAGGTAATCATACGCCGGGATCTTGTTCGACGGTGCACCGGTCGCGCCCGCTTGAGTGGGATCGACAGTCGATCCGCTCAGGTGGCGCCAGAGGTAAGAGACCTCAAAGCCTTCGTTGAAGGCCATGAAATCCCAGCTCGTGCGCTGCACGAAGTGGTCTTTCGGCGTGGGTCCGCCGGTCGAGCCCGTCACGGTTGAAGGCAGGCCGCACTGTTTGCCGTAGTGACCTTCGCAGGAGACGGTCGCGCCGCCGGGCGAAGGCACATAGCTCGCATCAAGCACGTGCGTGCCATCGAGGTTGAAGTTGATATTG
>JANMWT010000206.1:0-16585 GCA_031394145.1 Alphaproteobacteria bacterium
CGACGGCCATCGCGTCTTGAAAGCTGAAACCGTCGAGTTGATGTTCACCAACCACCTTGCCCCTGGCCTTAGGGCGATGGGCGGCGGCGGTTGGGGTCTTGGCGGAGCGATTGCCGGACCCACCTCGGATCGCTCGCCACAGCCAGAAGGCGTCTTCTCCTGGTTCGGCATCGACGGAACCTGGTTCTGGGCGGACGCCAAGAACAAGATCGACTTCGTCGGCATGATCCAGCGTCGTGGCGGCGGCGGCCCCGGCGCGGTGGATTTCCGCGGTGAGAGCGCCAAGCTCGTCTATTCAGCGCTTCCCAAATAGCCCGCACACGCTTGCGCAACGCGAAGGCCCGGCGGCGCGATCCGCCGGGCCTTTTTGCGCTGGGCTACGCGTAAATGAAGACCGGGTCGTCGAGGTCGGTTTCCGGCAAGGTCGTCTTCTCGGCCCAGTAGTCCTGGGTGTGCTGCCATTCCAGCTTGTTGCCGCGCCGGGGCAGAAGATGCATCCCGCGCATCAGGTAGCCAGGGTTGAAATTCTCCGGATCAATCCAGCTCGAAAGCCGCATGTCGCGATCTTCCGGCCGCAGCACGACGGACACCTGATGAGCGCCCTTCTCCTTCATGTGGGTCAGGAGGCGAACCATGAAATCCGCGATCAGATCGGCGCGCAGCGTCCAGCTCGCGCGAAAATAGCCAAACACCCAGATCAGGTTGGGAACGCCGGTGAACATCATGCCGCGATAGGTGATGGTCTCCTCAAATTTCAACCGCTTGCCATCGATGCTGAAAGCAATGTCCCCAAGCACGTTGAGGTTGAAGCCGGTCGCTGTGACAATGATGTCGGCTTCGACGATCTTTCCGGATCTGAGCGCAATTCCGTTTTCGGTGAATCGCTCGATCTCGTCGGTCACGACCGACGCCCTGCCCGACTTGATGCCAAGGAACAGGTCGCCGTCCGGAACGAAAGCGATGCGTTGGCGCCAGGGACGGTAGGATGGCGAGAAATCCGGTTCGACATTGTAGTCCTCGCCGAGATACGCCTTTACGCCCGCGAGCAACTCACTACGCACCGCTTCGGGTTCTTCGAACGAGCGACGCGTGAACTCGGCCTGATCGAAAAGGATCTTCCGCCGGACGATCTCATGAATCCACGTCTCGTCGACATCCAGTTGCCGCAGCGTGTCGGCAAGCTCGTTGGCGTTGCGCGCGGGAATGAAATAGGTCGGCGAGCGCTGCAGCATGGTGACGTGAGCGCAATCGGCGGCGATCGCAGGCGTCAGGGTCGCTGCGGTCGCTCCCGATCCGATGACGATGACGCGCTTGTTCTTGTAATCAAGATCCTCCGGCCAGGTCTGCGGGTGAACGATCCGCCCCTTGAAATCCTTCATCCCGGGCCATTCGGGCGTATAACCCTCGGAGTGGCGGTAATAGCCCTGGCACATCCAGAGAAAACCCGCTGTCAGCCGCACGACAGCGCCCGTATCCTTGCGCACCGCTTCGATGGACCAGACCTTGTCCTTGCTCGACCAGCTCGCAGAGCGGATCTCGTGGCGATAACGGATGTGGGGAGCAAGATTGTTGTCCGCGATCACCTCACCTATGTAGTGCAGGATTTCCGCAGCCGTCGCGATCGGCGCGCCGACCCACGGTTTGAAGCGATAACCGAAGGTGTAAAGATCGCTGTCCGAGCGGATGCCAGGATAACGATGGGTTAGCCAGGTGCCGCCGAAGCTCTCCTGCGCTTCCAGCACCACGAAACGCGTACCTGGCATTCGCGTCGCGAGGTGCCAGGCGCCTCCAACGCCGGAGATCCCGGCGCCGACGATCAGAACGTCGACGTGCTCACCGGGCGATGCCGCCAAAGCTGCGGCGGATGGCGTCTCGTCCATGGTCTGAAACCTTCAATCTGCGCTGGGCGCGCCTGAAGCGTAGATCACGGCGCGAGCGCAACATACTCTCCGGTGGCGCTCCTCCATGTCTTTGATCCAAAACAACTGCAGCGCCGTATCAAGCGTCGCGCGCAGCAAACGGGTCCGTCTCGCCGTCATAGCTGGCGCCGGACGGATCGAGGCGGCCCAGGCGCTTTATCTCCCAGCGCAATTCGACGCCGGATTTGGCCTTCACCGCCGCCCGCACATCCTCGCCCAAACCTTCGATATCAGCGGCGGTGGCGTTACCGGTATTGATCAGGAAGTTGCAGTGCAGCTCGTTCACCTGCGCCCCGCCGCGCCGCGCGCCGCGCATGCCAGCCTCGTCCACCAGCTTCCATGCGCGGCGTTGGTTGGGGGCGCCGGGCGGATCGGGATTTGCGAAAGTCGACCCCCCGGTCTTCTCGCGGATCGGCTGGGTTGTTTCGCGACGGGCCTTGAGCGCCTCGATGCGGGCGAGGATGGCGGCAGGATCGTCCGGCGTTCCTTCGAACGTCGCTTCAACGAAGATCAGATCTTCAGCCGCGCCCGCATGGCGGTAAGAAAAGCCGAATTCGGTGAGCTTCAGCTCCACCCGCCTGCCCCTGCGGTCGAGCGCGATCGCCGACACCAGCACGTCCTTGGTTTCGCGTTCATAGCAACCGGCATTCATGCGCAGGGCGCCGCCGATCGTGCCCGGCACGCCGGAAAAGAACTCCATCCCTGCAACCCCGGCCTGCGCTGCAGCTTGCGAGACGCGCGCATCCAGCGCCGCCGCCCCAGCAGTCACACGCAGGCCAGCGACGGCGATCTTGCCGAAAGCCGGGGTCAGGCGCACCACCACGCCCTCGATCCCGCCATCGCGCACGATGACGTTGGATGAGGCGCCAAGCACCGTCACCGGAACATCGCCGGGCAAGGCTGCAAGGAATGTCGCCAGATCGTCCTCGTCCTTAGGCAGGAACAAAGCATCGGCCGGCCCGCCGACGCGGAACCAGGTGAAGGGCGCGAGGATTTCGCCGGCAAGCAGCTTGCCGCGCACGGGCGGGAGGCGATCGATCAAGGAAGCCATGCGCCGACTTAGCTTGCGCGCCACAGCGGACGCAAGAGCGGGCTGGCTAGTGACAGCTGTGGCCGCCGCCGACGTCGAGGTGGAAATGGTTGGCGTGGTCAGCGTTGAAGTCAGGACCCAGCGTCACGTCGAAGACATCGCAGGCGCGGTCATGAATTTCGCGCAGGAAAGCGCCCTCGGGTCCTTTCGAGCGGAAGCTCTTCAGCACGGTTACGGTGCGGCCGTCGGCGAGCTTGAAGCCTGCAATGTCGGCGGCCCGGGCATAGGCATGTTCGCTCATCGGTCCATCGCCATTGACCCGTCGGCACGAGAAGGTGCCAAACGCCACAACGCCCGTCAGGGGTACGCCGAAATGCTTCTCGGCGGCGGGCGCCACCACTTCACGCTCCCAGAGTTCAAGGCGCGCGGCGAGATTGCAGGTCATCACCAGTGTTTCAGGCGCGGTATATTTGACGAAGGACTTGTCGATGGTCACTGCGTCGTCATTGTAGCCGCAACCCTTCAGGTTCCGCGACGCGCTGATGTGCGTGTAACGCATGCCCGCCCCGTCCAGCGCATCATAGCAGGCCTGGGTATGCACCGAGAGGCTGTCGAGCTTCTCGCGCTCGCCCAACATCCAGCGACGGGTGAGATCGACCGCTTCATTCGGCCTTGCCGGCTCAAATGTCGGGCGCACGAAGGGCGAGCGGGTCGTCGCTGAGGCTGACGCCGGGCGCGTCACCGCCGCCGTCGTGCCGACGGCGATGACAACCGCAAGACCTGCGGCGATGGCGAGAAATGGCAGGGCGGGCTTGATTGGCAAACTTGAACAATTCCCAGTCCGAATCGCTCCGAACGCTTCCAATCAGAAGCACCCGGAAAGTTGCCGGAAAGCTAACCGGCCGCGCCCCCGCCCCGGTCCTAGAGGTGTGCCGTAGCCCTCCAGACGACGCAAGGCCCCTCGCGTCGCGACGTCAGATCGGCGATTTGGGGCGTCTTCAAGCGGATTTCAGGTCATCCGCCAGGCTGTTGGCGTAGCTGGTGATGTCGCCGGCGCCGAGACAGACGACCATTTCATCCCCGCTCGCCACCGCCGCGCGCACCGCCTGCGCGAGATCGCCCAGAGTGTCGATCGTGCGCGCCGAGCGATGGCCGTGATCGATCAGGCCCTTCACCAGCGCCTCGTGGCTGATCCCGGCAATGGGTTGTTCGCCGGCGGCATAGACCGGCGCAACGATGACATGATCAGCATTGTTGAAGCAGGTGCAGAAATCCTCAAACAGGTCGCGCAAGCGCGTGTAGCGATGCGGTTGCACGACAGCAATCACCCGCTTGTTTGGCCCCTGCACGTCGCGCGCAGCGCGCAGCACAGCGGCGATCTCGACGGGATGGTGGCCATAGTCGTCGATGATGCGGACCTTGTTCCATTCACCGACCGACGTGAACCGCCGCTTGACGCCGCCAAACTTGGCGAGCGCCGCGCGCACCTGTTCTTCGGTGCCGCCGAGTTCGCGGGCGACGGCGATGGCGGCGAGCGAATTTTGCACATTGTGGCGACCGGCCATCGGAATCTTGAGACCGACCCAGCGCGCCTGATCGCTTTCGCCGCGGGCGCGGATCACCAGATCGAAGGTCGAGCCGGTTGCTTCGGACCGGACATTCACCGCCCAGATGTCGGCCTGCGGATTGAAACCGTAGGTGATGCGTCGGCGGTCAGACATGCGGCTGGTCAGCGCCTGCACCTCAGGATGGTCGGCGCACAAGACTGCAAAGCCGTAGAAAGGCAGGTTCTCGACGAAGGTGTCGAAGCTTTTCCGGAGCTGCTCCATCGAACCATAATGGTCCATGTGCTCTGGATCGATGTTGGTGACGATGCAGACCGTGGGGCGCAATTTGGTGAAGGTTCCATCGCTTTCGTCGGCCTCCACCACCATCCACTGGCCCTCGCCGCGCTTGGCGTTCGAGCCATAGGCATTGATCACACCGCCATTGATGACCGTGGGGTCGAGACCGACGCCGTCGAGCAACGCCGCTACCATGGATGTGGTCGTCGTCTTGCCGTGCGTGCCAGCGATTGCGACCGTCCATTTCAGGCGGATCAGCTCGGCCAGCATATCGGCGCGGCGCACCACGGGAATGGCGCGGGCGCGGGCGGCGTCGACTTCCGGATTGCCGCTCTTGATCGCCGAAGAGATCACCAGAGCCCCTGCACCCTCAATGTTCTCGCCCTTGTGGCCGATGAAGATCTTCGCGCCCATCTTGGCGAGACGCGCGGCGTTGGCGTTCTCCTTGATGTCGGAACCCTGGACTTGATAGCCGAGGTTCAGCATCACCTCGGCGATGCCGGACATGCCGATGCCGCCGATGCCGACAAAATGCACCGGGCCGACTTCGAAGGGGATTTCGCTACGCATGGCTCGCAGACTTAACGCCTGCAGCCTGTTCGGCAAGGTCCGCCAGATCGCGGGCTGCTTTGGGACGACCGAGTGACCAGGCGGCCTTGGCCCGGGCTCGTAGGACGCCGGCATTGGGCAGGCGCTCGGCCAGCAATTCGGTCAGCGCCACCGGCGTGAATCGTGGCTCGGTCAGCACGTCGGCGGCGGCTCCGGTGACCATGCTTTCGGCGTTGGCGGTCTGATGGTCGTCCATGGCGATTCCTAGCGGGATCAGGATCGACGGCCTGCCGGCGATGGCAAGCTCGGTCACGGTCGAGGCGCCCGCCCGCGCAATCACCAGGTGGGCAGCCGCCAGCTGGTCCTGCATGTCGCCGAAGAAGGGTTCGACCCGAGCGTTGACGCCGGCCTGTGCATAGGCGGCGCGCACGTCTTCGACCTGCTCTTCGCGGGCCTGTTGAACGACATTGAGCCGCGCCCGCAATTGCGGCGACAGGGCGGCAATCGCGGCTGGAATCACTTCGCCAAACAGCCGGGCGCCTTGGCTGCCACCGGTGATCAGGATGTGGATCGGGCCGCCCTCGACCAATTCGGGGTAAGGACGATCGCGCACCGCCAGGATCGCGTTGCGGATAGGATTGCCGACAACACGCTTGCGCTCTTCGGACCCCGGCGGCAGGCGGTCGAGCCGGTCGAAGCCGCAAGCGACAAACTTCGCAGAGCCCGCGAACAGCCGATTGACCCGGCCCAACACGGAGTTCTGCTCGTGGATGACGATCGGCAAGCCAAGGCTGCGAGCCGCCGACAGCGAGGGGTAGGACGGGTACCCGCCAAAACCAGCGATCAGTCTGGGCTTGGTCAGAACGAAGTTCTTCTTCGCAGCGGCCGTGCCGGCGCGCAGCTTAAGCGCCGCGCCGATGAGCTTGTGCGGCAGTTTAGAGCCGAAGGTCGCCGCCTCGACTTCCTGCTTCCAGTCGGAGGGAAAATCCTTGGCGTATTTGCGTCCCCGCTCGTCGGTAACCAGCGCGATCATCCAACCGCGCGCGCGCATCTCGTCGGCGAAGGCCTGGGCCGGGAACATGTGCCCGCCCGTGCCGCCGGCCGCGACGACGACCAGCGGATTATCCTGGGTAACTGAATCCATCATGCAGGCCTCAAGCGGGAGAAGGTCGCCTCGGGGCCGCGCCGCGTCAACGCCAGAGCGAGCCCGAGCGTCAGGGCCGAGCCCAGGAGCGAGGAACCGCCCGAAGACACCAGCGGCAGCGTCATCCCCTTGGGCGGGATCAGGCTGACATTTACCGCCATATTAATGGCTGCCTGAAGCCCGAAAAGCGCAAATAGTCCGACGCCGGCTGCACGCGAGTAAACGTCAGGGTTTCTCGAAGCCGCGACCACGCCTTTGACCGAGATGACCGCAAAAACCAGCGCCAAGGCGGCGCAAAGCACCAACCCGAACTCCTCGCCGGCGACCGAATAGATGAAATCGGTATGGGCGTCCGGCAGCGCCGACTTCACCGTGCCTTCGCCCGGGCCGACGCCAAACAGGCCGCCGCGCTCAATCGCTTCACGCGCCTTGTCGAGTTGGTACGTGTCGGTATCTGAAGGGTTGAGGAACATGTCGATCCGCTTGCGCACATGCGGCAGCAAATTATAGAGCCCGAAGGCCAGCCCTGCCCCGCCCACCGCGAAGGCGCCAGCCCACGCCCAGGGCAGGCCGGAGACAAAAAAGACGATGACGAACCCAGCCGTCAGCAGCGCTGACTGGCCGACATCCGGCTGCAGCAACAGCATGCCGACAGTAACGGCGTAAAGCGCGAAGGCGATCGGCGCCCACGGCCCCTTGGGAAATTTCTTGCGCTGCGCCAACAGCCAGGCTGAAAGCACGATCACCGCAGGCTTGATGATTTCCGACGGTTGAAAGGTCGCCCCGCCGATCCGGATCCAGCGCGAGGCCCCTTTGGCCTCGTGGCCAACCAGAAGCGTCGCCGCCATCAGAAAGAAGCAGACGACAAACAGCAAGGCGCAAACCCGTCGCGCCCAGGTGGCGTCGAGCATCGAGGCGGCAAACATCAGCATGGCCGCGACGCTGGCGAAAATGACCTGGCGGTAGACGAAGTAGAACGGGTCGGGATAGCCGATCCGGCTCGCCGCCGCCGGGCCGGCGGCCAGGGACAGCACCAGACCTGCTCCCATGAGAATGAGGGCCGCGGCAATCAGCCCCTTGTCGATGGTCCGCCACCATTCGGCGAGGGGCGAGGCGTCCGAACGCTTGAACACCTGCATGGCGTCACGCCGTCTGTTTCAGAAATCGACGCGCCACCTGAGCTGCGAGCGCGCGGAAGGCATCGCCGCGATGCTCAAAATCACGAAACTGGTCGAAACTGGCGCAGGCCGGCGCGAACAGCACGACCGGTGCGGCGTCTCCTGAAGCGAGCGCGTCGTTGAAAGCCGCCTCAACCGCGACGTCCAGCGTTCGGCATTTCACCGCCTCGAGCTTGCCGGTCAGCGTGCGGGCGAACGCCTCGGTCGACTCGCCGATCAGATAGGCCTTCTTCACCAAGCCGAAGAGAGGCTCAAGATCGTCGATGCCCTCTTCCTTGGGGCGGCCGCCGACGATCCAGTAGGAATTCGGGAAGGCGCGCAATGCCTGCTCGGCCGCCTGGGCGTTGGTTGCCTTTGAATCATTGATGAAACGCACCCGCTCAACCACCCCAATGGTCTCGAGCCGGTGCGGCAGGCCAGGAAAGCTCGCGATGCCGGCGAGAATATCACGCGCATCGAGGCCGAGCGCGCGACAGGCGGCATAGGCGGCAGCGGCGTTCTGGTGGTTGTGACGGCCCGGCAGAGCCCGCGCCCCAGCGATGTCCTGCGGCTCGCCGGCGCGACCCATCATTGAATCGCAGAGATGGCCATCCAGCACTGAGACGCCGCGACCTAGCGCATATTCGGCCGACACCGGCACGACGCGGCGTGCGCCTTCGGCCGAAAGCTGGGTGCACATCACCTGGCTGCGGACATCGTCGACACCGACGATCGCCCAGTCGCTCGGGCCCTGATTGCGGAAGATGCGGCGCTTGGCCTGCACATAGCCGTCCATGCCGCCATGGCGCGTGAGATGGTCGGGCGAGATATTCAGCATCACGGCAACGTCGCAACGCAGCGTCTCGATCAGATCGAGTTGATAGGAGGATAGCTCCAGCACATAGATCGCTCCACCATGCAGACGCTCAAGGTCGAGCACGCCGACGCCGATATTGCCGCCGACGCGTACATCCTTGCCGGCTTGCTTGAGGATGTGCCCGATCAGCGCCGTCGTGGTCGACTTGCCGTTGGTGCCGGTCACCCCGACAATGCGCGGGCGTCCATAGTCCTTGAGATCGGCGACGGCGCGGGCGAACAGCTCCATGTCGCCGATCACCGGCACGCCGACCATCTGCGCCATCTTCACAAGCCGATGCGGCTCGGGAAATTTGTAGGGAATGCCGGGCGACAGAACGAGGGCGGCGAAGGTCTGCCAGTCTCGGCGGTTGAGATCGACCAGCGGAATGCCCGCATCAGCCGCCACCTTGCGCGCGGCTTCATTGTCATCCCACGCGCAAACGCGCGCCCCTCCCGCGATCAGGGCGCGGCAGGTTGCAAGGCCCGAACGGCCGAGGCCGTAGACCGCAACATCCCTGCCATTGAAGGTGTGAACCGGGATCACCCTTGCCTCACCTCAGCTTCAAAGTGGCAAGGCCCGCGAGGGCCAACAAGAAAGCGACGATCCAGAAGCGGATCACGACCGTAGGCTCCGACCAGCCCTTTTTTTCGAAGTGGTGATGGATCGGCGCCATCAAGAAGAAGCGTTTCTTGGTCAGCTTGAACCAGACCACCTGAATGATCACCGAGAGCGCCTCGAAGAGAAACAGACCGCCCACGATCGCCAGCACGATCTCGTGCTTGACGCAGACGGCCATTGTACCGAGGCCGCCGCCAAGCGCCAGCGAACCGGTGTCACCCATGAAAATCTTCGCAGGCGGGGTGTTGAACCAGAGGAAACCCATACCGGCGCCGACCAGCCCTCCGGCCACGACCGCAAGCTCGGCGGTGCCAGGCGTTGCGGTGAGCAGCAGATAGTCGGCAAAGCGCGGCGTGCCGCAAGCATAGGCAATGAAGCCGAACGTCGCGCCGGCAATCATCACCGGACCAATCGCGAGGCCATCGAGACCATCGGTGAAATTCACGGCGTTGCCGGCGCCGGTGATGACAAAGGCGCCAAACGCTATGAACCCGACCAGGGTCAAGTTGATCAGCGTGTCCTTGAGAAAGGGCAACGCCAGCGATTGCTGGAATTCCGCTGGCGGCGGCTTGATCGTGAGATTGCGCATCGCCGCCTCGGTGATCGCCGCATTGTAGGCGATCGGCGCGTAGTAGGTGATTGCCCAGACGGCGAGCCCTGCGATGATGAATTCCATCAGCAACCGCGCCTTGCCCGAGAGACCCTTGGTGCCGGTCTTGGTGACCTTCTGGTAATCGTCGATGAAGCCGACGGCGCCAAAGGCCAGGGTCACCAGAAAGACGATCCAGACATAAAGGTTGCGCAGGTCCGCCCACAGCAGGACGGCGGCTGCAAGACCGAACAAGATGAGAAACCCGCCCATGGTGGGCGTCCCCTTCTTGGACTGGTGGGAAGCGGGTCCATCCTCGCGGATCGGCTGGCCTTTGCCCTGCCGCTTGCGCAGAAAACTGATCATTGGCGAGCCGAACGCCAGCGTCAGCAGCAGCGCCGTCGCCAGCGCCATGCCGGTGCGGAACGTGATGTAGCTGAACAGGTTGAATGAGCCGCCCGCGAGGGGCGACAGCAACTCAAACAGCATCCGACACCCCTGACGCTTTCTGCGACATTGCGACGCTTTCGCTCATCTTCCGAAGCGCCGTTCCGACCTTCGCCATGCCGGATGCATTCGAGCCTTTTATCAAGACCGCATCGCCCGGCATGACCCATTGCTTCACAAGGTTGGCAGCCTCGGCGGCGCCATCGACACACTCGACGCGGATCGCGCCCGCGCGTTGTGAAAGTTCGCGAGCGAGCGGCTGCATTCCCGCGCCCGACAGCACGGCGGCGGTGACCCCGGCTGCGACGATCGGTCCAGCGAGGCCAGCATGAAGTGCGGCGCTGGTTTCGCCGAGCTCTCGCATCTCGCCGAGCGCGACGATGCGTCGCCCTGGCCGGCTGGCAAAGCCAGAAATCGCGGCGCGCATCGATTCCGGATTGGCGTTGTAGCTGTCATCGACCAGAGTGAACGATCCACCACCCGGCAGGCGCAGCGTTTCAGCAACGCCGCGACCTGCCGGGGGGGCATACCCCGAAAGCGCTTCGGCCGCGGACTTGGGTGAAATTCCGGTCATGGTTGCGGCCAGCAAGGCCAGCGACACATTGGCGGCCCAGTGCTCGCCCACCGCATCAATGTTGACCTCGACGAGATCGCCCATGACATCGACCCGGATACGCGAGGCGAGGCCGTTGGTGGCGTATTCCACCGGGGCTGAACTGGTCGCCGACGCCGCACCGCCGAAGCTCAGGATCTCGGCGGTCGGCTGGAGGCGAAGGGCCGCCACCTTCAGGCGTTCGAAGAAATAGTCCTTCGCTGGCAGGATCGCCGCGCCGCCAGGTTCGAGGCCGGCGAATATCTGCGACTTCTCGTCAGCCACCGCCTCGATCGTGCCCAACCCCTCGAGGTGAGCGCCGGCGATCTTGGTGATCATCGCCACATGCGGGCGCACCATGGCCGACCGCGGGGCGATCTCCCCGGGCGTGTTCATGCCGATTTCGAAGATGGCGCGTTCAGCGTCTCGCGGCATGCGCGCCAGCGTCAATGGCACGCCCCAGTGATTATTGAACGACTTGTCCGACCAATGGGCCCGACCGACGGCGCGGAAGATGCGCGCCAGCATTTCCTTGACGCTGGTCTTTCCGACGCTGCCGGTGATCGCAGCACATGTCCCCTCGACCCGATCCCGGGCAGCGACGCCAAGCAATTCAAGACCCGCAAGAACGTCATCGACCAGCAGGCCGGGCCTGCCGGCGAGCACGTCGCGCGAAACCAGCGCCGCGCCCGCTCCGGCGGTAAAGGCCGTCTCGACGAAATCATGGCCATCGCGCACATCCTTCAGCGCCACAAACAGGTCGCCGGGCTTCAGGCTGCGCGTGTCGATCGATACGTCGCCAACCGACCATTCGCCGCGTGGCTCGCCGCCGGTCGCCTTGGCCGCTTCGGAAGCTGTCCAAAGAGGCGTGTTCATGGCGCGCCCTCCCCGATCGCCGCGCGCGCCACGTCGAAATCAGAGAATGCGATTGTCTTGCCCTTTATGATCTGACCGGTCTCGTGGCCCTTGCCGGCGATCAGCAGCGCATCGCCTGCCTTGAGGCGTTTCACGCCTTCCTGGATCGCCGCCGCACGGTCGCCAATCTCACTCGCTTCGGGGACAGCCTTGCGGATCGCGGCGCGGATCTTGGCGGGGTCCTCCGAGCGTGGATTGTCGTCGGTGACGATGACCTCATCCGCGAGGCGGCGCGCAATATCGCCCATCATCGGTCGCTTGGCCGCGTCGCGGTCGCCGCCGCAGCCGAAGATCAGGATCAGTCGCCCGCGCACGTGTGGCCGCGCCGCCCGCAACAGGGTTTCGAGACCATCCGGGGTATGAGCGTAATCAACCAGGACGGGTGCCTTCGCCGCCGTCTGACCGACCAGCTCAAGCCGGCCGTGGACGCCCTTCAACGACGCCAGCGCGTCCAGAACCTCTTCGGCCGGATCGCCAAGCGCCAGCGCGATGCCGGCCGCGCAAAGCGCGTTGAGCGCCTGGAATTCGCCGATCAACGGGAGGTGGACGAGGCGTTCGCGGTCATCGCCGGGGGCGTGCTCCCATTGCAGACGCAGGTCCTGACCCGTGCCGCGCGGAATGATCTCATCGAACCACAGATGATCGCCGCGCCAGCCGACGGTGAATGGCCGGAGGCCGGCCTTGAGGGCGCTCGCCTCGACCGCCTCGCGTTCCGGGCTATCGGCGTTGATCACGGCCGGCGCACCCTTTGGCAGCAGGTTCGTGAATAGCCTGAGCTTCGCCTGGCGGTAGTCATCGAACGTCGGATGATAGTCGAGATGGTCCTGCGTCAGATTGGTGAAGGCCCCCGCCGCCAGCTTCACCCCGTCGAGGCGGTGCTGGCTCAACCCATGCGAGGAGGCCTCCATCGCGACGTGACTGACGCCCTCGGCCGCCAGTCGGTCGAGCATCTCGTGGATCGCGACAGGATCAGGCGTGGTGTGGCCAAGATCGAAGACCCCCGAGGGGCCGATGGCGCCCAGCGTCCCCATCGACGCCGCCTTGCGGCCCATGTGCGCCCAGATCTGCCGGAGGAAGTCGACGGTCGAGCTTTTGCCGTTGGTGCCGGTGACCGCCGCGATGGTGGCGGGCTGGCGCGGGTAGAACGCTGCGGCCGCCTGCGCCAGCGCGAGGCGCGGATCGGCGGCGCGGACCGCCGGGACCGCCCAATCGCCGGGGCGTTGGTCGGTGAGGACAGCGACGGCGCCTGCCTTGATCGCGGCGTCAATATAGATGCGGCCATCGGCGGCGACGCCCTGCAGCGCGGCGAAGAGAAAGCCCGGCTTCACCTTGCGGCTGTCTGCAGTGAGGCCGGTGACGTCGATGGCCGGCGCGCCGGGAATGAGCCTGTCGAGTTTCATAGCGAGCGCGACTCCGAAGCGGCCCTCAGCTCGGGCGCGCCCGACGTCGCCGCCGGTTTTGCAAGCACCGGATGGACATCAAGCAGCGGCGCCGCGCGGGCGATGACACGCCCGGCGATCGAGGCGGAAGTATAGGCGGCTGTGCGCTGGTCCCCGACCCTGGGCTGGGCCTCATCGAGCACGACAAGCACGACAAATTGAGGGCGGGACGCAGGGAAAACCGCGGCGAAGGAGGTGATATTGGCGTTCGGGTCATAACCGTCCGGCCCCGGCTTCTCGGCCGTGCCGGTCTTGCCGGCGACCTCATAGCCGGCCGCGTCCGCGAGCTTGCCGGTGCCGACCAGGACAGTCTGGCGCATCATATCGATGACCGTCCTGACGGTTTCTGAAGACATCACCCGCTTGCGCTTGATTGCCGCGCCTTCGCTCGGTTCGACGAAGACGGGCTGGAGATAGTCCCCGCCATTGGCGAAGGGCACGTAGCTCATCACGAAGGAGAGCGGCGTCACCGCGATGCCGTGACCGAAGCTGACGGTCGCCGAAGTAAGCGGGTCCCACTCGGCCGGCGTCAGCGGTGCAGCCGAGGCGGGACCCTCATAGCTGAGGCGCCCAAGCAGCCCCAGCTTTTCGAGGAAAGCCTTGAGGCGGGCCGGCCCGAGGCGCTGGCCGATCTGCACAGCGCCGACATTAGAGGAGTAGGCGATGATGTCGCTCGCCGTCACCGCTCTGGCGTGATCGAAAACATGCTCGTCGTGGATCACCGCCGCGCCCACCTTGATCGGTCCTGAAACGTCGAAGACGTCGGCTGGCGAGAGCAGACCAGATTCCAGCGCTGCAGCCACGGTGAGCGGTTTATAGATCGAGCCAAGTTCGAACACCGAGTTCATCGCGCGGTTTGGTTTTGCCTCTTCGCTTCGCTCGGCCGGATGGTTGGGGTCGATCGTCGGCCACGAGGCGATGGCGCGCACCGCGCCCGTGCTGGCGTCGATGACGACGCCGGCCGCGCCCTTCATGGTGAAGTCCTCTGCGGCGTGATCCAGCTCCGCTTCAAGCGCATACTGCACCCCGGCGTCGATGGTCAGTTTCAGCGGGTCCCCGCCCTTTGCCAGCTGAGTGTCGAAGACATGCTCGATCCCGTCGACGCCACGGCCGTCAAGATTAGCGAACCCCAGCAAGTGGCCGGCGAGATGGCCGCCGGGATAGACCCGGATGCGTTCTTCCTGAAAGCGCAGTCCTTCGAGGCCGAGAGCGAAGACCTGCTTGCGCTGGTTCGGCGTCAGACCGCGCTGGACCCAGACAAACTGCTTGTCGCGATCAGACAGGCGCTTGGTGAGATCCTCGACATTGAGCCCCGGCAAGGCGCCGGCCAGACGCGTCGCCACATCCCTGGCGTCCCAGATCGCGCCCGGATTGGCCGACAGCGAAAAGCCCGGCAGGGTTGTCGCCAGAAGATCGCCCCGGCGGTCGACGATGTCAGCGCGGCGCGTTGCTTCGGCTCGCACGCCCTGATGTGCGCCACCGGCGTCACCGGCCAGCGCAACCTGTGCGGAGCGTCCGACGATGACGGTGAAGACCAGGCCGAGCGCGCCGGCGACCAGCCTGGCCCGCCAGGGTCCCCAACGATCCTCAACTGGCTCGAGCGGCTCGATCATTGCGCGGGTTTGGCTCCAGACGCAGGCGCAGAAACCGGCGGGACCGAAGCCACTGGCTTCTTCTCAGAAGCGGGCGCAGGCTTTTTCGGCGCGGCCGCCGGCGGGAGGCTGACGCGCTCCTCGCCGACGCGTTTCGAGATCATTTCCGGGGCAGTGAACTGATCAGGCGCAGCCGGTTGCAGGCCGAGGCGCTCGCGCGCCAGGGGGCCGATGCGCTCAGGTCGCGACAGATAAGCTTCGTCCGCCTTCAATACCGAGACCTCTCCGGAGGTCTTGCCAATCTCGGCCTTGAGCGCGGCGATCCGCGTCTCGTTCTCCTGCGCACCGAGTTTTGCGCGATAGAGGCCGACGGCAAGTCCGGCGATGACCAGAAGACCGATGATCCACCAGCGTTTCATCATGCAGCTCCTTCAAGCTGTTCCAGCCCCGGCAAGCGAGGGCCGTCGTCGATTGTTCCGCCCCACGGCGGGGCTTCGGTGCGGAGCGCCCAGCGCAGGCGCGCCGATCGCGACCGGGGATTGGCCTCGGTCTCCTCGTCCGTCGGTTCGATCGCCTTGCGCTGCAGCACCTCGAAAGACGGAGCGGCGGCGCGCGGCGCGCCCGGCGTATGGCGCGACAGACCCGGGGCGTGGCCAGATCGGTCGCGCAGGAAGTTCTTGACGATGCGGTCTTCGATTGAATGGAAGGTTACGACAACCAGCCGGCCATGGGCCTTCAGGACTTTTTCGGCCGCGATCAGCGCACGCACCAGTTCGCCGCGCTCGTCATTGACGAACATGCGCAACGCCTGGAAGGCGCGTGTCGCCGGATGGGTGCGCTTGCCCTGGCGCCCGCCCAGCGCACGCTCGACATAGTCGGCAAGATCACTGGTGGTGGTGAAGGGCTGCAATTTGCGACGATGGACGATGGAGCGAGCGAGGCGACGCGCCGAGGGCTCTTCGCCAAGCACATGGAAGATGTCGGCGAGTTCCGCCTCGGTGAGCTGGTTGACGGCGTCCGCGGCGCTGGGGCCGCGTTTTGCCATCCGCATGTCGAGCGGGCCGTCTCGCATGAAGGAAAAACCGCGGCCGGCTTCATCGATCTGGAAGGACGAAACGCCGAGATCAAGCATCACGCCGTCGACCTGCTCGCGACCCGAGGCGCGAACGATGGCGTCGAGCTCGCCGAAACGCCCTGCAGCGGGAATGAGGCGGCTGTCCTTGCCAGCATGGGCCCAGGCGCGCTCCATCGCCTCAGGATCGCGGTCGACAGCCAGGACGGTGCAGTTGGCGATGGCCAGGACGGCGCGCGAGTAGCCGCCGCCGCCATACGTACCATCGACGATCACCGCGCCCTCGACGGGGGCGAGCGCCTCGATGACTTTTTCAACGAGGACGGGAAGATGAGCCGATGGCGGGGCGATGGCGGGGTTGGGGTTGGAGGACATCAGGAGGTCGCACCCTCCTCGTCGTCGAACGGCTCGAGCAGATCGAGATTTTCGAGCGCCAGCTGGCGCAGCTGACCCGCGCGTGAAAGATGGGCATCCGGCGTCCAGATCTGGAAACGATCGCCAAGGCCGACGAAACGGACCTTGTCGCGGATGCCGGCATGCCCAAGAAGATCGCCTTCCAGCACGATCCGTCCACCCTCATCAAGTTTGCAGTGACGTCCGGCGCCAAAGATGTTGGTCGCCAACGCTTCGCGGCGCGGATCCATCGGCCTGAGCCGGGATATGGCGCGCTGGAACTTGCGGACCAGCGCCTCGCCACCGCCTTCGAGGCAGCTTTTGTCGACCGCCGGCCAGAGAAATACGCTCTCTTCGCCTGACAGCACTTTGCGGAAAGGAGCGGGGATCGAAACCCGCTTCTTCGCGTCAACGCCGCTCTCATAC
>JANMWT010000250.1:0-9967 GCA_031394145.1 Alphaproteobacteria bacterium
CCAGGGCTGTCTCGACGCCCGGCCAAGGCCGGGTGAGGGCCGCAATGTCGGACGCGTAAATCTGCGTGAAGTCGTCGGTCAGCCGGTCGAGATACGCCGCTTCAGGGAGGACGCCGTGCACCGCCGCGGCCCGCACGATCAGCGTCCGCGCGCCCTGACCGACATATTTGCGCACGTCCTCGAGGCTCGCCGGCGGCAGGTTTTCCTGGGCCATGATCTTGGCCAGCGCCCGGTGGATATCGGGCGCCGAGTCGACCAGTGTGCCGTCGAGATCGAAGGCGATGGTGCAGCCGGCGAGGTCGGCGGACGCCATAAGGTCTCCTGTATTGCCGGACGGGCCGATCCGGCCCAAATTCCCCGCGAATTCTCGTAAGGACAAGCTATGACCGATCGTTTCGCAGTCATCCTGGCGGCGGGCAAGGGCACGCGGATGAAGTCGCCGCGCGCCAAGGTGCTGCATGAGGTCGGCGGTCGCTCCATGCTCGCCTGGTCGGTGGCCTTAGCGCAGGAACTTGGCTGCAAGCGCAGCGTGGTGGTTGTGGCGCCGGATGCGTCTGAGGTTTCGGCCGCGGCGCGCAAACTGGTGGGCGCCGAAAACGTCGTCATCCAGCGCGAGCCGCTGGGCACCGCCAACGCCGTCGATTCGGCGCGCGAGGCGTTCGCCGGCGCCGAGGGCCAGGTGATTGTGCTTTACGCCGATACGCCGTTGGTCCCCAAGGAGGTCTGCGAGCACGCCTTCGCGTCGCTCAACGCTGGTGCATCGCTCTGCGTCCTTGGCTTCGATGCGGCGCTGCCCAATCGTTATGGCCGGCTGATCGCTGGGCAGGATGGCTCGCTGGAGGCGATCATCGAGGCGAACGATGCGACGCCGAAGCAATTGAATATCCCGCTGTGCAATTCCGGCGTGATGGCGGCGCCGGTAAGGTTGATGTTCGACCTGCTCCGTGAAGTGAAGAACGACAACGCCAAACGGGAGTTCTATCTCACCGATCTCATCGCCATCGCGCGCAAACGCGGTCTCCAGGCGTCAGCGGCGCGGTGCGAAGAGCGCGACGTGCAGGGCGTCAACTCTCAGATCGAGCTCGCCTCGGTTGAACGGGCCTTCCAGGATATGCGGCGCACGGCGCTGATGATATCGGGCGTGACCATGGTGGCGCCCGAAACCATCTTCCTGAGCTGGGATACAAAGCTTGCGCCGGGCGTGACGGTCGAGCCCTATGTCGTGTTCGGCGTTGGCGTCAGCATCGAGACCGGCGCCCTGATCCGCTCGTTCTCGCATTTCACCAGCGCGAAAATCGCCCAGAACGCCGAGGTCGGCCCGTTCACCCGGCTTCGCCCGGGCGCCTCGATTGGCCGGAACGCCCATATCGGCAATTTCGTCGAGGTGAAGAATGTGGCGGTGGGCGAGGGGGCCAAGGCCAACCATCTCGCCTATCTGGGCGATGGCGAGATCGGTGCGGGATCGAACATCGGCGCCGGCACCATCTTCTGCAACTATGACGGCTTCTTCAAATATCGCACGGTGATCGGCAAGGATGTCTTCATTGGGTCCAATTCCTCGCTCGTCGCACCGATTGCCGTAGCTGATGGGGCTTATGTCGGCGCAGCCTCGGTGATCACCGAGGACGTGCAGTCGGACGCCCTGGCGCTCGGCCGCGGCCGCCAGTCGGTCAAATCCGGTTGGGCGAAGGGCTTCCGCGAGGCGCAGTCGGCGACGAAGAAATCGGGCAAGAAGCCGAAGGGCGCAGTCTAGCAGGCGCATGCGCTTGACCGTCTCCGCGCGGCCTGCCCAATGTGGCGTCATGCTCAAGGGGGCCATGATGAAACTCAACGCTCTGCTGGTCTCAGCTCTGGCGCTGGCCACCTGCCAGTCGGCCGGCGAGGTCGCCAAAGGACCGAAGCCGTCGAAGGAGCTGATGCTCTATGCGATGGATTGCGGTCGTTTTCACTTGAAGGATGCCGCGGCGTTTTCCGGCGACGGCGCCTACAAGGGCCAAGAACGCTACATGGTTGACCCGTGTTATGTGATCCGCAGCCCAAAGGGCGACCTGATCTGGGATACCGGCGTGCCAGCTTCGACGCCTGCCAACCCTGATGATCCTTTTGCCGCGCGCCAGCCTCAAAAACTGGTCGACGAACTTGCACAGCTTGGTCTCAAGCCGACCGATATCAAGTTCGTCTCATTCTCTCACACGCACTTTGACCATGCGGGCAATGGTTCAATGTTCGCTTCCTCGACCTTCATCGTCGATGAAAAGGAGCGCGCCTGGATGTTCCGTGACGATGCGCGCAAGTCGAAGGACTTCCCTGACTGGGCGGGGCTGGAGACTGCAAAGACGATCACCATGAAGGGCGAGGCGGACTATGACGTGTTTGGCGACGGCACGGTCATCATGGTGGCGGCGCATGGCCACACGCCAGGCCACCGTGTGCTTCTGGTCCATCTGAAGAAATCAGGATCCATCATTCTCGCAGGCGACATGTGGCACCTCGCCGAGGCGCGTGCGAAGCGCACGGTGCCGACCTTCAATACCGACAAGGCAGAGACACTCGCCTCGATGGACAAGGTCGAGGCGCTGGCGAAGAAGACCAATGCGCGCGTCGTCCGCCAGCACGTCGTCGAAGATTTCGACGCGCTGCCGAAATTCCCGGCGGCGCTGGATTAGCGCTCAGGACAGGGCTGAAGGACCATGACGATGAAGCTGAACGTCACTGTGGATTGCACGCCGGAAGAAGCGCGGGCGTTTCTTGGCTTGCCCAATATCGAACCGATCAACGACATGATGGTCGCCACGATCAAGCAAAGGCTGGAGCAGAACATGGAGATGATCTCTCCTGAATTCTACCTCAAGCAATGGTACTCGATGGGTGGTCAGGCGTCGGATCAGTTCATGCAGATGATGACAGCCGGCGCCAAGGCTGCGACGGGCGGCGTCGCGCCGAAGAAGTAGGCGAGCGCCGGATGACCCTTGCTGAAGGCGTGTTGCTGGCGGCGCGGACCGTTACGGGCGCGGCCTTTCTCGTCATCGGCCTGCGCAATATCGCCAGCCACGGGCCGATCTCGGATGTTGTCGGGGCGGCGAAACTGCCATTTCCGAAACTGCTCGCAGCCGGAGGCATCGCCGTGCAGATCGGTTTTGGCGCGCTGATGATGTCGGGCTTCTACCCTGTGGTCGCTGCGCTCGGTCTGCTGATTTTCGTGATTGCCGCGACGCTGATTGCGCACAGCTTCTGGACGATGAGCGGAGAGGCGCGCCAGGCGAACACCGGCATGTTCTTCGCCAACCTGATCAAGGCTGGCGGTCTGCTGGCGCTGGTCGCGGCTGGGTTCTAGCCGCTAGGGTGGGCGAGGAGGGAATCAGGCCATGTCCGAGACTGCAAAACGCAACGCTGCTTCAGAGGCGCTGAAGCTGGTTGAACCCGGCATGGTCCTGGGGCTGGGCACCGGATCGACCGCGGCGATCTTTGTGCGGCTGCTGGCGGAAAAGGTGAAGGATGGCCTTGCGATCGTCGGCACGCCCACCTCTGAGGCGACGGACCGGCTGGCGCGCGAGCTCGGCATCCGGATCGTCGATCCCAACCAGCTGTCCGAGATCGATCTCACCATTGATGGCACGGATGAATTCGATCCCCAGCTCAACCTGATCAAGGGGGGCGGTGCAGCGCTGCTACGCGAGAAGATCATCGCCGACGCCTCGGCTCGCATGGTGGTGATCGCCGACGCCTCGAAGGAGGTGAAGCAACTCGGCAAGTTTCCGCTGCCGGTGGAGATCAACCCGTTCGCCGCCGAACTCACGCGCCGCGAAGTGCTGGCCCATCTTGAGCTGATCGGCCTCAGCGGCATCGAGGCGTCCTGGCGCATGGCGACGGGCGAGGCGATGTTGCGCACCGATGGCGGCCATCTGATCCTCGACCTCAAGTGCGGCGCTATCCCCGACCCCGAGACGCTTGCCATCGTCCTCGACAAGATACCCGGCGTCGTCGAGCACGGCTTGTTCATCGGCATCGCCGATGCAGTGATCGTCGGTGAGGAGATTGGCGCGCGGATTGTGACGCTTTAGGTCGCACCTCACCAAATCGTCATGTTGCTCGCGCTTTGTGAGCAGTGCTTGCTGAAGGGCCGGCCTTGCCGGCTCGCCCTCCAATGCTAGCTTCTCGCTCAACGAGGCGCGGCGCCGGACCGTCCGTCATAGGGAGATGAAGATGAGAATTCTCGCAGGGTTGGCGGCGGTTGGCGCGCTGGCGATGATCGGGGCGGCTTTCGCCGCGCCCCAGGGCGTAACGGAGAAATCGGGCGCCTGGCTCGCTCCAGACGGCAAGCCGCTCTACACATTCGCCAAGGACATACCCGGCATGTCGATCTGCAACGGCCCGTGCGCCAAGGCCTGGCCGCCGCTAGCTGCTGACGCCGCCGCCAAGCCGGACGGCGATTGGACCGTGGTCACTCGCGACGACAAGACGTCGATGTGGGCCTACAAAGGCAAACCCCTCTACACCTACGCCAAGGATACGGCCGGCGCCGCGGCGACCGGGGTCTCGGCCGCCTGGCCGCTGGCGACGAAATAGCTCACCCAAAAAACTCGCCCAAAAAGCTCAGACACCAAGAGATCAGACACCAAGAGATCAGACCAGGAACCCCGTTCGGATCTCTCCGGACGGGGTTTTCCTTTGTGGCGGACAATTGAGGGCGACAATCAGCGCCTGTTCCATAACCGCCTGAATTCCCCCATATCTGCCGCTCCAGCATCCCCGAGGGCGCGATGGCTTACGATTATGACTTGTTCACCATCGGCGCCGGTTCCGGCGGGGTGAGGGCATCCCGGCTTGCGGCCATGACCGGAGCCAAGGTTGGCGTCGCGGAAGAGCACCGTCCGGGTGGAACCTGCGTCGTGCGCGGCTGCATCCCCAAGAAGTACATGGTCTATGCATCCGAGTTCAGTCGTTCGATTGAGCATATGAAGGGGTATGGCTGGACGGCCGACAATCCGCGCTACGACCATGGCGTGTTCATGGACAAGCTGCATCGCGAGGTTGATCGCCTGTCGGGCATCTATGCGCGCAACTTGCGCAACGCCGGCGCCGAGCTGATCGACGATCGCGCCGAGTTCATCGATCCGCATTCGCTGCGCCTGATCAAGTCCGGCCGCACACTCACCGCAAAGAAGATCCTGATCGCTACCGGCTCTGCGCCGACCATGCCGACGGAGATCGAAGGGGTGGAGCTGGCGGTCTCATCGAACGAGATTTTCCATCTCGCGGAGTTGCCGAAGCACATCGCCATTTTTGGCGGCGGCTACATCGCCGTCGAGTTCGCGGCGATCATGAACGGGCTCGGCGTCAACACCTGCCTGGTCTATCGCGGTGAAACTGTGCTGCGTGGTTTCGACGATGACGTCCGCACCCATGTGCACGACGAGCTGAAGCGCAAGGGCGTTAAGGTCATCACCCACGCCAGTCCACGCAAAATCATCAAACAGGACGACGGCCGCCTGCACGTATCCCTCGACAATGGCGAAGCGGTCACGGCCAACATCATCATGCTGGCCACTGGCCGAGATCCGAATACGCGCGGCCTGGGCCTGGAGAAGGCTGGGGTCGAGACGAACCGGAAAGGCGCTGTCATCGTCAACGAATTCTCGCGCACGAATGTCGAGCACATCTTCGCGGTCGGAGACGTCACTGACCGGATGAACCTGACGCCGGTGGCGATCCGCGAGGGCCAGGCCTTCGCCATGACCGAATTCATGAACCAGCCTACCTCCTTCGACCACTCGGATGTGCCAACTGCAGTCTTCACCCAGCCGCCGGTTGGCGCGGTGGGCCTCACCGAAGCCGAGGCGCGCCAGAAGTTTGGCATGATCGACATCTACAAGGTGAAATTCCGGCCGATGAAGGATATGCTGACCGGTGATGAGGAACGCGTCCTGATGAAGATCGTCGTGCGCGCCGAGGATGATCGGGTGGTCGGCGTCCATATCGTCGGACCGCACGCGCATGAGATCATCCAGGCCGTCGCCATCGCGGTGAAGATGGGCGCGACCAAAAAGGACTTCGACCGCACCTGCGCACTCCATCCCTCGATCGCCGAGGAGTTGGTGACGATCCGGGAAAAGTGGGTTGCGCCAGAACTTACGACGACAGCCTAGAGGCGATGCCATGAAGTGGAATTGGAAAGACGCTCGGCCGGACTGGGGCTTCTTCGACGCGCTGCTGGTCATCGGCGCGATCATTGCCGGCTTCGGGATCTGGTTCATTCCGAGCTGGTCGAGTACGCCGGGTTTCAGGAAGCTTGAATCTGCGGTTCATGAGCGGATCGACCTGAACAACAAGATCAAGGCGGAAGAAGCCCGGATCAAGAAGAAGAACGACGAAGAGGGCATCGTCTATTTCGGCCCCGGCGGCGTGCCGCTGCCGCCCGAGCCGTTGAAGGGCAAAACGCCGCGCAAACCTTCGGGCCGTAGCCAGAACTGAGGCCGGGTACAATTGCACGCGCCGGGCGGTCGGCCTGGCCTCGCACGCCTGCCCTGGCAGACCGTCTTTGCCAGACCGTCTTTGCCAGACCGTGCGACTTGACCTTGGTGGCGAACCGGCCGACGTCTCGGGGCTGGAACGGCATTCCTATCCCAGTTAGTTCGGTGGAGTACGCCTGTGGCGCCGCGCACGGTTTCGGTCGTGAACATGAAGGGCGGTGTCGGCAAGTCGACGACGGTGGCGTGCCTCGCCGAGGCGCTTTCGGCCGAAAACCAGCTGCGCGTGCTAGTGATCGACCTCGACCCCCAGTCCAACGTTTCGATGATGTTGGCCGGGCCGGAGCGCTGGGCCGAGCTGCGCAACAGCGCCAAGACGATCGACGAGTATTTCAACCAGTATGTCTATGGCGGTCAGCCGCGGTTCTTCCGCGAATTCATCGCTAATGGCGTCAGCGACATCGTCGGCGATCCGCAGCTCGACCTACTGATCTCGACGCCGGAGTTCCGCTACATTGAACGCCACGCGCTGGAAAAATGGGTCGGGCAGGGCTTCGATATCCGCCAGCTCAATACACGCTTCAGCCGCCTGATGCAGTCGGCAATCGAGAATGTCGGCGACAGCTACGATCTCGTAATTTTCGATTGCCCGCCCGGAATGTCGATGTTCGCCGAGGCGGCGATCGAGCTCTCTGAATTCATCATCATCCCGACGATTCCCGATTATGTCTCGCGGCTCGGTATCTTCGCCTTCCGCAAGCGTGCGATCCGCGCGATGGAGCAGCGCCGCTTCACCGAGGATCGAATCTTGACGCTGATTACCAAGTACGAGGATCGCAACATGCTTCACCGCAGCGAGGCGGCGCTGCTGGCTGAGCAGTTCAAGATTTTCGAAACGGTCGTCCCGCAGGCAGAATCGATTGCTCGCGCCGCGGAATGGTCCGAGACCAAGCGAACACTCGATCAGAAGTATGGCGAGGCGGCGAATGTGGTGCGCACGCTGGCTGCCGAATTCCGCGAGCGAGTGGGCCTGATATGATCGAGAAGATGCTCGCCAGCATGTTCAAGGTCGTGACCGAGGAAGCCGCAGCCAATCCAGAGTTCGCGCGCAAGCTGGAAGTCTCCCTGGCAAAATTCGCCGACGAATACATTGAGGGCCGCGATGCCGGGCGTCGCGTCGCCGATTTTCATCCCTACATCGAATTCCGCAAGCGGACGCCGGAAGAGTTTCGTACCTGCTTGATGAGCTTCGATGGCAATGAACTGAAGCTGATCGTCGAGAAGTATCGGCTGGACCCCGCCGCCACGCTCAAGGCCAAGACTGCCAAGAAGGCGCTGGTCGACCATATCTTCGCCGCCGCGCAGAAACGCACCGAGCGGGATGCGAAGCTGTTCGAGTACTGAC
Organism: Alphaproteobacteria bacterium; assembly: GCA_031394145.1. Classification (GTDB taxonomy): domain Bacteria; phylum Pseudomonadota; class Alphaproteobacteria; order Caulobacterales; family Hyphomonadaceae; genus UBA7672. The sequence continues at coordinate 7,873 of JANMWT010000250.1, forward strand.
CTGTGGCTGCGCTGACGAGCGCCCAATGCGCAGCTCTATGATCAGGTGAACCGGCCTGGCTAACCCAGCCGTCGCCGGAACAATGCCAGCACTCGCTCATAGTGCTGTTCCGCGGCCAGCTTGTTGTAGGCGGGGCGGGCAGGGAAGGCGAAGCCGTGGTCAGTGCCGGGGTATTGTTCTACCTCGCCGTTCGCGCCTTTCAGCTCTTTCATCAGCTGGTCGACCATGTCCTGCGGCGCCCAGTGGTCGCGCTCGGCGCAGGCGAAGTAGAACTCGGCCCGAGCGTTCTTTGCGACCAGGTGCGGGCTGTTGTTGCTGTCGGTGACCAGGCGCACGCCATAGATTGAGGCGGTGGCCTGCACGCGGTCCGGCCAGCGGCTGGCGGCGCAGATGGCGAAGCGTCCGCTCATGCAATAGCCGACGGTTCCTACCACTTTCGCGTTGGCCGCCTTGTCAGCGTCGGCGAAGGCCAGCATGCTTTCGACGTCGTCGAGAACCATCGAGATGCTGAGGCCGTTCATCAGCTCGAACATCTGCTTGCGCCACGGGCTCTCAGGATCAGGGTTCATCGGCCCCAGCTCCAACACGCCGGCGCGGTAATAGAGGTTGGGCAGCATCACGTAATAACCCGAGGTTGCAAACCGCCGGGCCATGTCGCGCAGCTCCTCGCGGATGGCCGGGGCATCCATCAGGAACACGATCACCGGATGCGGTTCGCCACGGTCGGGGTGGACGATGAAGGTCGTGGATTTGCCGTCCTTCGTCGCGATGTCGAGCTGGCGTTCGATCATGGGTCTCTCCCTTGGCGACCGTCTGCGGCGGCCGTACCGTTCGGAGCCTACTGTTGCAGCAGGTTTTAACAAGATTATCGGCGAATGGCTTGCCCCGGCGCGGCTGGCCGCTTACGGGATTCCCAAGCGTGGAGAAAAGCATGAGGCCCGAGGCGGGTGCATTTGTCGCGATGGTGCTGGCGCTGGTCGCTGCGGCGTGTGCGATCGGACCTAAGGCGCCGGTATCCACGGCAGCGGCGGCCGCCGTCGTCGACCCGGCCGCCTTGGAGAAACTGGCCGCTACCGGCTTTCTCACACCGGAGACGACACCTGACGCAACGGCCATCATCCCGGCTGCACCCGTCGAGGGTGACGCCCGCAACGACGCTGACTGGACACTGTTTCGTTATACCCGTGCGCTCGAAGGCTCGGAGCGCTGGGCGCTTGCGCAGAACGACGACAGCTACAAGCCGGCCGATATCCTCAAGGACTACAGCTGCGCCGTCGACGCAGAGCTGACGCTGGAGACGACGCCCACACTGTCGCTGGTGCTGACGCGCGCCGCGACCGACGCCGGCAACGCGGCTGCGCGGGCCAAGAACATCTACAAGCGCACCCGTCCCTACCTGCACAATCCGGGAAATATCTGCATCGCGAAGAGCGAGGGGCTCGCGAAGAGCTATGATTATCCCTCGGGCCATTCCTCGGCGAGCTGGATGCAGGGCCTGATCCTGGCGTCGCTGGCGCCGGACCGTTCGACCCAGATTCTGCAACGCGCGCGCGGGTATGGTGAGAGCCGGATCGTCTGCGGCGTCCACAACTGGAGTGCTGTCGAAGCGGGTCGCACCAACGCCGCTGGCGTCTACGCCACCCTCCAGGCGTCGCCTGAATTCCAGAAGGCGATGTCGCAAGCGGAGGCCGAGCTGCGAAAGGCGCGCGCCTCAGCCCGCAAGCCGGACGCCGGCGCCTGCGCCGTCGAAGCCAAACTCACGCGTCCGCTGTTCACGGATCTGACAGCCAAGTGAGAACCGAGCTTCAGATCTCGATCGCCTGAGCTTCGATCCGTCGACGGTCGCGGGCCTTGAGGGCGTCAAGCGAAGCCAGCTGCACGGGCGCCGCCAGCTTCCGGACCAGTTCGGACTCGATGCCGATGGTTTCCATCAGGCTGATCCGCCGGGAATAATTCACCAGAAGGTGGACGTCGCCTCCAGGCTCGGCTTGGTCGAGGGCATGGGGGCCAAAAACCCTGACCCGCGCCACGCCACGCTGGCCCAGCCACGGCTGGAGATCCTTGAGGCGGGCAAGAAGCTCGGCGCGCTGCATCC
>JANMWT010000294.1:0-9835 GCA_031394145.1 Alphaproteobacteria bacterium
GGCGCGGGCCGCTATCTGCTCAATCCGCTGTTCCAGATTCTCGCGCGCACCGGCGCGCGTGAGGTGATGACCGCCGCCGCTCTGATGGTTGTGCTCGGCGCTGCGCTGTTCATGCAGTGGGGCGGGCTGTCCATGGCGATGGGCGCCTTCCTCGCCGGCGTGTTGCTTTCGGAATCGACCTTCCGTCACCAGCTCCAAGCGGACGTTGAGCCGTTCCGCGGCATCCTGCTTGGCCTGTTCTTCGTTGGCGTCGGCATGTCGCTGAAGCTGGACGTGGCCGCCGCCGAATGGATGCTGATCGCCATTGGCGTTTTCATGTTCATGGCGGTGCAGGGCTTCGGCGTGTTTGTCGCCGCCCGGCTGTTCGGATCGCCCAATCGGGAGGCGGTGAAACGCGCATTCCTGTTCGCGCAGGGCGGCGAGTTTGCTTTCGTGCTCTATGGCGCCGCGCTTACCGCCGGCGTGATCGACGCCCGTATCTCGGCGATTATGACCGCAATCGTCATCATCTCGATGGCGCTGACGCCGCTTACCCTCATGCTGCTCGACCGCTTCACGCCGGCCCCGCAGGTATCGCATGACGGCATCGACGACGCGGTGGACCTGCACGGCCGCGTGCTGTTCGTCGGCTTTGGGCGCTTCGCCCAGGTCGTCTCGCAGCCGCTGCTCGCCAAGGACATCGACGTGTCAATCATCGACACCGACGTGGACATGATCCGCGCCGCCGGCAATTTCGGTTTCAAGGTCTATTATGGCGACGGCACGCGCCTCGATGTGTTGCGCGCGTCCGGCGCATCGACGGCCGAAACCATTCTGGTCTGCGTCGAAAAACCGGAAGTGGCCGATCGCATCGTCGAGCTGGTGAAATCGGAATTCCCGCACGCCAAGCTGTTCGCCCGCGCTTACGACCGTGGCCATTCGCTGCGGCTGGTGAAGGCAGGCGTCGACTATCAGATCCGCGAGACGTTCGAGTCCGCGCTGACCTTCAGCAAGGCGGTGCTGATCGACCTTGGCGTCGAGGAGGCCGAAGCTCTGGAGGTCATCGAGGACGTCCGCCGCCGCGACGAACAGCGCTTCGAGCTGCAGGTCGCCGGCGGGGTTGCGGCCGCTCGCGCCCTGGTACGCGGCAATCTGCAGACACCCCAACCGGCGCCGCTGGTCACGCCGCAGCGCGAAGGCAAGGCGCTCAACGACGAGGCGGCCGAGGTCATCGGCGAAACGGAAACCGCCAACGGCTGACGATCACCGTGACTGAGCCACATAGTTGGGGCAGGTGCGGGATATGTTTGCCCAAACGGCGTCGACCTCTCTCGCGGATCCCACGCGCCGAGCGTCCTGGCGCGGCTCGCCCGTGGAGAGACTTCGGTCACCGAATTGGCGGAACCGTTCGACAGCAGCCCTCCAGGTGTTTCCAAACGCCTCAAGCTGCTCGAAGGCGCGGGTCTGATCACACGCGGCCGTGAGGCGCAATGGCGACCCTGTCGGCTCGATCCAAAAAACGCAATCCCGTGTCGGACTGGCTCGATCTCTATCGTCTTCTTTGGGAAGACCGCTCCGATCGGCTCGATGTCTATCTCAAGGACACGGCCGCGAAAACCAAAGGAGAGGCGTGATGGCGAACCCGTTGCGTGTGACCGCGCCCGCAGGCGAGCCGACGCTCGGCATGGTGCGTGAGTTCGAGGCGCCGCGGCGACTTGTCTGGGAGGCGTTCACGCGGGCCGAACACATGGCGCGAAGGTGGGGTCCTCGGAAATATTCCTCGGAGGTGAAGGAGTATGACGTTCGCCCGGGCGGCAGATGGCGACTTGTCCAGACCCATGGCGCCGAGCGGCACGAGTTCTCAGGCGAGTTCCGGATCGTCGAGGCGCTAGTAATCCTGGCATGGACGTTCGGCTACATGAACTATCCGCCACTTCTAGAAACCATGAAATTCGAGGATCTCGGCGAGCGCACGCGCGTTGTTGGTAAGGGCGTCTTCCCATCGGCTGCAGAGCGCGATGGGATGATCGCTTCCGGCATGGAGAGCGGCAAGAGAGAAAGCTATGAGCGGCTCGACGACTTGCTCGTTGGCATCGCGGCATCCTCGATTGCAGGGTGAACTGGATTGAGATCGGTTTAGGTCGGCTCGCCGGCCGCATTGCAAGAAAGAGAGATTGCGGGAACGCAGGCTGCGAGAAAACAGGCTGCGAGAAGTAGGAGAGAATGGCGACATGACGAAACGAAGTCTGCTGGCGGCCTGCGGGCTCATCGCCTTGGCGTCCTGCTCGCCCAAATCAGGGCCGCTCCTGGCCGACGCTGCGCCGAACGCGCCGACCACGGAGCCGATCGCAAAGCCGGCCGCCCAACCTAACGATGCCGCGCCAGCGGGCCTCCTCGAGCTTCCAGCCGGCGCCTACGTCTTGGATCCGGCTCACGCCAGCTTGATCTTCCGCGTCAATCACATGGGCTTTTCAACCTACACCGCGCACTTCACCAAGTTCGACGCGGCGCTCCAGCTCGATCCAAAAAACCCCGCGGCCGCGACGCTGAGCGCGACCATCGATCCTGCCTCGCTGCTCCTGTCAGCCCCGCCGCCGGGCTTTGCCGATGAACTCCAGAGTGACAAATTCCTCGACAGCAAGAAATTTCCCAAGATGGGCTTCAAGTCGACCAAGATTGAAACCGTCGGGGTCCGCGCTGCTCACGTCACCGGCGATTTCACCCTGCATGGCGTCACCAAGCCGGTGATCCTCGACATCTCCTATAATGGCGGCTGGGCCGGCATCCCGCAGGACCCGCATGCGCGCATCGGCTTCTCAGCCCACGGCAAACTCAATCGTTCCGACTTCGGCATCGGCTACGGCGTACCGGCGGCCGGGAGCAAGATGGGGGTTGGCGATCAAGTCGAGGTGATCATTGAAGCGGAATTCACCGGCCCGGCACAAAAGCAGCCTGCCGCGGCGATGCCCGCTGCGCCCACCAGGTCCGCCCAGTAGGCCCCACAAGTAGGCCAACTCGCCCCGTGAGCCTGATCGGCCAGCCTGATCGGCCAGCCTGATCGGCTAGCGTGATCCGTCACAACGACGGGGTCGTCGATGTCGAGACGGTCTGGCGAGCGATCAGGCGTTCGATGACGATGCGCGCATTGACCCCGCCTGCGTCGATGTTGAAGTTGCGCAGGCGCATATCGGGATTATTCTTGATGGCGCGCTGCTGGGCTTCGAGCACCATCAGGTCCTCTTCGAACACGGCGCCTTGCTGTTTCTTGAAACGACCGGTGAAGCCCGCATCCTGCTGATCGAAATTCCGCGCCATGCCCCAGAAGTAGTGGCAGGAGGTCTCGCTTTCCGGTGTCATCGCGTCGATGACAAAGCCGCGCACCCCCTGATCATGCTTTGCCAGGGTTGCGCCCGAATTCGCCGGCGCGACGCCAACATCGATGATGACGTTGGAGGGCGCAAGGAAATGGCAGATCTGCCAGCGATGCACGGGTCCATCCTGCTTCAATGCATTTCGCCAGAAGGGCGGCGCTTCAATGTTTGGCATCCAGCGCGAAACGATGACTTTATCGCCTTCAACCTGCGTTTCGATCGGCGCCTCCATCAGTTCCGGCTGACCAATCGATCCTTGATGGACATAGGTCTCGTGCGTGAGATCCATCAAATTGTCGATCAACAGGCGATAGTCGCAAAGCAGGTGCATGTACTCGCCATCGAACGTCCAGCCAGGATGCGAGCACGGCCAGAAATCCGGGATCAAGTTTGGGTCGGCCTGTTCAGCCGCGCCGATCCAGACCCAGACGAAGCGGTGGCGTTCGACCACCGGATAGACTTGCGCGAACACGGCGGCGCGCGGCGCGTCGCTCTTCAAGGGCATTGCGAGGCACTTGCCGTCCGGTCCCAGCATCATGCCGTGATATCGGCAACGAGTGTTGTCGCCTTCCTTGATGCCCATGGAGAGCGGCAGCAACCGGTGTGGACAGGCATCGCGCATGGCGACGAGCGTGCGGTCGAATTTTCGGTAGAGCATCACCGGCTCGCCGCAGATCGTCCTGGCAATCGGAGTGCGATCGACCTCGTTGTCCCAAGCGGCGACATACCAATGATTGCGAACGTACACGGGGGGGCCTCTGCGGCTGCAAATTGCTTATATGACATAATCAATGGGGGCAAGCGCACCCAAAGGCGTCATCTCCGTCGGCGCCTTGCCCTTGCGCGCCGGCGCTGTGTTGCCGAAAAAAGTGGGCGCTCGCGCCACCAAGACGAGCCGGGGAATGGTCTTGACTCCACCGGCCGCAATCTTGACAGTGTCAAGTGAAGACGTAGGCGGATCAGGCATGTCGCTAAAATATTTGGCGCTTTCGAGAGCTGCCGCGATCGGCTCGCTCGCCTCGCTCGCCTTGGTTCTGTGTGCGGCCTGTGGGGCTGCCCGGTCCGACGCTCCTGTGTTTGCCCAACCGCCTCGGCCGGCTGTCGAAGTGGAAGTCCAGCAGGTCACCCATCGACAGGCAGGTAACCTGCTGCGCGCCAGCGGGCTCGTCGCCTTCAAGAACGAGACGACGCTCGCCTTCAACGCGCCGGGCCAGATCGATACCATGCTTGTCGATGCGGGCGATCAGGTTGCGGTCGGCCAAATTCTCGCAACCTTACGGCGAACCTCGGTCGGCGCGGATGCCGCCGAAGCAGACATGGTGCGTTTGACCGCGCAACAGAATTTCGACCGGATCAGCCGGCTGCGTGCGAGCGGCGCGTCCTCGCAAGCCGATCTCGACAACGCCCGCCTTGGCCTGGAACGGGCGCGGGAGATCGTTTCGATTTCTGCGCCGGCAGCCGGCGTCATCCTGCGCCGGGATGCGGTTCGCGGGCAGGTCGTGCCGGCCGGGCAGGCTGTGTTGCAGCTCGGCGAAGCGGAGGCGGGTGTCGTTGTTCGGGCCTCGGTCTCTTCAACCGACGTCTCGCGGGTTCATCTCGACGATGCTGTCAAAATCCTGGTGCGCGGCCGCGAAGAGCGCACCGGCAAGGTGACCCGGCTTTCTCCGAAGATGGCGGCCGGCATGGGCGCGTTCGAAATCGAAGTGCGGTTCGATGACGGCGCCAACCTGCGGAGCGGCGAAATTGCCGAAGTCATGATCACGACCCAGGACGTTGCGGCGAACCAGGCGAGTGACCTCTTCATCATTCCAGCGATCTCCCTCATCGACGCGCGCGCCGATCAGGCAATGATCTACGTCGCCGACCCTGCCGGCGTCGCGAGACGTCGAGCCATTCGAACCGAAGGCATCACGGATGCCGGCGTGGTGGTCGCCGAGGGGCTGAAGGAAGGCGACAACGTGATCACGCGCGGCGCCTCGATGGTGCGCGACGGCGATCGCATCTCGATCAAGAAGGACTGAGGCCCGGTGCAGGCGATCACCCGCTTCTTCATCGAGCGCTGGCAGTTCACGCTGGTCGTGTTCATCATGCTGTTCGCTCTGGGCGTCGCCTCGGTTCAGGCCATCCCCAAATCCGAAGATCCGATCGTCAAGTTTCCCGGTGTCGGCGTGATTGTCGTGCTTCCCGGCGCCGACGCCGAACAGATGGAGCGGGTTGTCGCAATCCCGATCGAAACGGCGCTCAACGGCATCGAGGACGTCGACAATATCAGCTCGACGAGCAGCGCGGGGCTGGCGACCATCAGTGTCGCCTTCCAGTACGGCGTCGACCCGGAAAAGAAATATGACGAGGTGGTGCGCGAACTGAATGTGGTTCGCCCAAGCCTTCCTTCTGGGGTGACGCTGGTCCGCGCCGACCGCGCCAATCCAGCGCAGACCAACATCATCCAGATGGCCCTGGTCAGCGAGACGGCGCCGATCAGGCAGATGGAGGGATATGCACGCGAGATGCGCGACGCGATCGAGCGCGCCAGCGGCGTTCAGCTTGCCGAGATCTGGGGCGTGCCAACCTCCGAAGTGCGCGTGACGCCTGACATGGACAAGCTCTCGGCCTATCAGCTGCCGCTGGGGGCGCTGGCCGACGCCTTGCAGAAGGAGGGCGTCGATCTCCCGATCGGCTCCGTCGAGAACAGCGGGCGCAGGTTCAACGTACAGGCCACCGGCGCCTTCGACAGTCTTGATGAAATCCGTGATGTCGTGTTGCGCAGCGGCGGGGGAGCGACCATCAAGGTCGGCGACGTCGCAAAGGTCGAGTGGACCAATGATGAGGCCGCTCACATCACGCGATACAATGGCAAGCGCGCCCTGTTCGTGACAGCGCGGGCCAAGTTGGGGACGACGATTTTCGACGTCATGTCGGGCGTCAGGGCGCGCGTCAATGAGTTCGAGCCGCGTCTGCCGCCGAACATCAAGCTGGAGCGCGGGTTCGACCAATCAGAGACGGTCGCCCATCGCCTGAATTCGCTGGGCCGAGATCTGGGCATCGCCATCGCACTGGTCCTGCTGACTTTGCTGCCGCTCGGCTTCCGCGCCTCGGTGATCGTCATGGTGTCGATCCCGTTTTCCTTCGCCATCGGCGTGACGGTTCTCAACATCCTCGGCTATTCGCTCAACCAGCTGTCGATTGCCGGCTTTGTTCTGGCGCTCGGCCTCCTGGTCGACGATTCGATCGTCGTCACCGAAAACATCTCGCGCCATTTGCGCGGCGGCCTCAGTCCACGTGATGCGGCGCTCGCCGGCGTCAAGGAAATCAACATCGCCGTCCTCGGCTGCACGGCGGCGCTGCTCCTGGCATTCGTGCCGCTGCTCAACCTTCCGGAATCCGCGGGCGATTTCACGCGATCCTTGCCGATGGCCGTGGTCTGTACGATTGCTGCATCCCTCTTTGTGGCGTTGAGCGTCATCCCGTTTCTCGCCAGCCGGCTGCTGCCGCGCAAAGGGCATTCCAACATCTTCCTCGATGTCGTTATGGGCGCCATCCATGCGGTCTACCGCCCGATCCTTCATCTGGCCCTGTCATTTCCGAGGATCACCATCGCCGTCGGGCTCCTGCTGTTCGCCGCCACCTTGACGCTGGTGCCGAAGCTCGGCTTCAGCCTATTCCCGGAAAACGACAGTCCTTATTTTCTGGTGCGGGTTGAGCTGCCTCAGGGGGTTTCGGTCGAGGAGACCGATCGGGCGGTCAAGTTCGCAGACGCAGTCTTGGCCAAACGCCCCAACATCAGCTGGCGTTTTTCCAACGCAGGTCGCGGCAATCCGCGCGTCTATTACAATGAGGGACCAGCCGAACAGCAGTCCAATGTCGGAGATATCTACGCCCGCTTTGACCATTGGGAGGCGGCATCGGGACATGCCGAGCTCGAGGCGATGCGACATGAGCTGGAGGGTTTTCCCGGCGCCCGCTTCAACGTCAAACGCTTCCTAAATGGACCGCCGATCGAGGCCCCGATCGCGGTGCGCATCCGAGGCTCGGATATCAATGTTCTCACTGATCTCTCGGCGCAGGTCGAACAGCTGGTTGCGCAAGTCGATGGAACGCGAAGCGTTCGTAATCCGCTGAGCGAGCGCCTCGTCGACCTCAATCTCAACATCGACACGGAAGCTGCCGCCCTGCGCGGCGTTCCCGCCGGAGCGCTGGACGAAACCTTGCGCATCGCGATCGGCGGCGCCCGGGTCGCAGCGTTCCGCGACCCGGTCGGCGACGCTTATCCGGTGGTTGTCCGGGCCCCGCGGGCTGAGCGGATGAGCCTTGCAGACATTGATCATCTCTATGTCTGGACAGGCGGAGGCGCCGCCGCGCCGGTCTCCGAATTCGCCCACCCGACGCTTTCGGCAGGGCCCTCGCGCATCAGCCGATATAACCGCGAGCGTACCGTCACCGTCACCGCCTTCACGGCGCCTGGCCGGTTGACCGGCGAGGTTACGGCTGGCGTTGCGGCCAAACTCGCGCCGATCAAACTGCCGCCGGGTTATTCGATTACCTTTGGCGGCGAGGCGGAAGCCCAGTCAAAGAGCTTCGGCGGTTTTGGCCCCGCGATCATTATCGCCTCCTTCGGCATCATGGCCGTCCTGTTGCTCGAATTCGGGTCCTTCGCCGCGGCGGGCGTGGTCGCGTTCGTCATTCCATTCGGCGTGATGGGCGGTTTGATTGCACTCTATCTCGGCAAGGAATCGCTTTCCTACACCTCGATCATCGGCTTCATCGCGCTGGTCGGCATCGAGATCAAAAACTCGATCCTGCTGGTCGAGTTCGCCAATCAGGAGCGTGCAAGGGGAACCCCCTTGCGCGAGGCCATCGAGAAGGCCGGCGAAGTGCGTTTCCTGCCGGTGCTGCTGACGTCGCTGACCGCCATCGGCGGCCTCATTCCGTTGGTGCTGGAGCATTCGCCCCTCTATTCACCGCTCGCGATGGTGATTATCGGAGGTCTAATCAGCTCGACCCTGCTTGCGCGGGTTGTGACGCCGCCGCTCTATCTGTTGCTGGCGCCCGGGAAGAAGCGCACCGAAGCGTTGACGCCCGCAGCGGAAACGGGCGCCTAGCCGCCGGCGATGCTGCGCGGACCCAGCCGCTCGTTGCCTCACCGCGGAGCCTCCCCTCGGAGCATCCCGCGGAGCTTCCAACGGACCTCCTCCAAATTGACAAGGCGGGGCAGCGCGCGCCGTATCACCCCGAGGGTCGATCTATTCAAATGTGCCGCTTTGGGGGAAGCCGATGCTGTTGAGATCCGCGATGGTCGCCATCGGTCTTTGCGCCGCGACGGCGGCCTCGGCTCAATCGCCAAAAGTCTTTGAAACGCCGCGGCTTGCCGATGGCCATCCGGATTTTCAGGGCGCGTGGCGCAATTCGGTCCTGATCACGCCCCTGGAGGCCAACCCCGCCTTTGGTGAGAACCTTGTCGTGTCGGCAGCCCAGGCAAGGACGATGGCGGATGCGATCTTTGGTGCGACCCTTAAGGCCAGTCTTCTCCAGGTGGACCTACCCGATCATGCCGATCTTGCGGTGGTGCGCGGCGAACACCGCACCCGCCTGATCGTCGAGCCCGCAGACGGCAAGATCCCATTTTTGCCGGGGGTGCGTAAGCGGGCGGCCGATTGGATTGTGCAATTCCTGCGCGTGAAGTCAGGCGCCGTCGCCGACAATCCGGATCAGATGCCGTTGTCAGACCGCTGCATCTCGCTGGGCGGGCAGCCGCCCATGCATCCAGGCCTGGCGAGACAGATCGTCCAGAGCCCGGGCTATGTGCTGATTTCCCTGGAAGGTTATAACGAGACACGGATCATCCGCATGGGCGGCGCGCACCTGCCGGTGCGCACGCGGCTCGGTGATTCGATCGGACACTGGGAGGGCGATGTTCTGGTGGTCGAGACCTCGGGCTTTCGCCTCGATGAACCTATCTATATTTCGTTGACCCCCACACAGAACCCGCCTTTCGTGGTCGGGCCCGATAGCAAAGTCATCGAGCGTTTCACGCGCTCGTCCCCGGACGAACTCGACTACACGTTCACGATTGAAGATCCGAGCCTCTATGCTGGCAGATGGCTGGGTGAATATGCGATCGCCCGCGTTGATGAGAGCCTCGGGGAATCTGCTTGCCATGAGGGCAATGCCGCGATTGGTCTTATCATCGGGGGCGCCCGCAGTTTAGAATCCCTTGCAGCTCTTGGCGCTGCTGCTCCGAACCTCAAGGCCGAGGGCAGGGTAAGCGAGGGCAGGGTAAACAAAGCGCGCAGCGAGCCGAGGCCGTAGGCCTCTAGACTGCCCGCCGAGCATTGAGATCTGCGTTGAGTTTGATCATCACAGCTTTTGCAGCGACCAGACGGCCCGTCCTGCGCCCCGACGTCGATCGCGGCGAGGCAAAAGACCAACCGGCTCGACAGGCGCCGGTTGACGCTCGGTCTTGGGCCTCAGCTGCGGAAATCGCCAAC
>JANMWT010000297.1:0-1530 GCA_031394145.1 Alphaproteobacteria bacterium
TCAGGGCGGGCGTCGGGGCGCGGGCCAGTCTGGCCCTACCCTATAGGACAGAAGCCCCCTATACCCGCCTCTGATTTCATGCCGCGCGAGCCGTTTTGCCCGATACAACAAGCCAGTCAGCGGCCCGTCCGCCCGTTCGCCCGCTGCCGCTCGCGGAGTTCGTGGCGATGACCGCGATGCTGATGGCGACCAACGCGGTCGCCATCGACATCATGCTGCCCGCCTTGCCCGAGATGGGAGAGCGCTTCGGGATCGCGCAGGAAAATGACCGGCAGCTGATCGTCATCTCCTACATGATCGGCTTTAGCGTCTCGCAGCTGGTCTATGGGCCGCTGACCGACCGCTTCGGCCGGCGCAATGTCCTGTTCATCTCGCTCGGCTGCTACGCCATCGCTGGCGTCTGCTGCATCTTCTCGCCGACCTTCCCGCTGCTGATCGCCTCACGCGTCTTCCAGGGCGCCAGCGCTGGCGGCAGTCGCGTCATCGCCGTGTCGGCGGCGCGCGATCTTTACGCCGGCCGCACCATGGCCAAGGTGATGTCGCTGGCGATGATCGTGTTCATGGCCGCTCCCATCCTCGCGCCTTCGATCGGCCAGGCTCTGCTTCAGATCGTCGACTGGAAGGGCATATTCTGGTTTCTCGCGCTGTTTGGCGCCGTGATGTTCCTTTGGGTGCTGATCCGGTTGCGCGAGACACTGCCGCCCGAGCGGCGCGTGCCGCTGAACCTGCGCACCATGACGGTCAACTACTTCAAGATCCTCCGCACGCGTGAGAGCCTCGGCTACACCATCGCCTCGGGTCTGATCTTTGGCGGATTGATGAGCTACGTCTCCTCGTCCGAACAGATCTATCATGAAGTCTATCACACCGGCACGCTGTTCCCGATCTGGTTTGCCGGGGCGGCCGGAGCGATGTCGCTGTCCAACCTGATCAACTCGCGCTTCGTTGAGCGCTTCGGCATGCGGAAGATGTCGCACGCTGCGCTGATCGGCTTTGTTGTCGTCACCGGACTCCACGCCTTCCTCGCGCTCCAGGGCCCTGTGCCTTTCGCGATTTTCTATGGGTTGATGCTGGTGGCCTTCTTCATGATCGGCTTCCAGGGGCCAAACTACAGCGCCATCGCGATGGAGCCCCTGGGGGCGCTGGCGGGGTCGGCTGCTGCGCTGATCGGCTTTGCCTCGTCCTTCGCCTCGGCGTTGATCGGCGGCTACATCGCCCAGCAGTTCAACGGCACGATTACCCCGATTCTGGTTGGACAATTTGCCGTATCCTTCCTTGCCCTAGCGACCGTGCTGGTGACCGAGCGCGGGCGATTGATGCAGCCCCACCATCTGCCGCCGCCGCGGTGACCGCCTTGATGTCCCGGCAGCCGCCTGAACTCCTGGCCGAGCGCCTGGCTGAAATCTCGGCCGAACGCTTGACCGAACTCTCGGCCGATCGGCGGCCCGATCTGCCGATTGCGTCGGCCCGCCAGCCGTGCTGGCATCCTTGGAACTTGCAAAGGGCTGTTCATGATCACCGTCCACCACC
>JANMWT010000306.1:0-1676 GCA_031394145.1 Alphaproteobacteria bacterium
GTCTGGATAACCTGGCGCAGGTGCGTGCCGAGCTGCCGGGTCGGCTGGCACTCGGTGCGCGCGTGCTGAAGCAGCAGCGGGGAGACAGCGGCATCGGCATCTGGCGCATCGAGAAGCTGGGCGGCGATCGGTATGGCGTCCGACACGCTGTGCGCGGCGCCATGCAGGAGATCGTGGACTTCGACGGCGTCCTGCAGCGGATCTCCCCATACTTCGAGGGCACCGGCCACATGATCGATCAGGCGTGGCAAGCCCGCATGGTCGAAGGCATGACGCGCGCATACCTCGTTCAGGGGCGCGTGGCTGGCTTTGGACATCAGGCTGTCGTCGCGCTGCACCCACCCACTGAGGAAGGTGATGCGCCGCCACCAAGCCAGCGCCTGTACAGCGACGCCGACGATCCTCGGTTTCAGGATTTGCGCCGAAAGCTGGAAGGCGAATGGCTGGAGCCACTGTGCGCTCGGGTTGGCGTGCGACCCGAGGACCTGCCGATGCTTTGGGACGCCGACTTCTTGCTCGGTGAGCGCGAAGAAGGAGGTCAAGAGAGGTACGTGCTTTGCGAGATCAACGTGAGCAGCGTGTCGCCCTTCCCGGATTCGGCGATTGCGCTCGTTGTCGAAGGAACCTGCTGCGCGCTGGTGGCTGCTTGTCGCAGCAGGGTGCGGTGACGGGTGGATTACGCTGGGCTGCAGTTGGCGGGGCCGCCAAGCACCTGTCCTCAGCCTCGGATGCGCTGCAGGGTACGGCTCCCCGCATGCTCGCAGCGCTGATGGCAGCGCCAGCGACGTTTACTGCACTCATGGAGATGCCAGGGAGCAGCCGTTGGTGACCTGCCGGTCATGGCCGTCAAGAAACGCTCAGCGGGTCATAGCGAGGGACCGCTGCACGACGGGCAGCGGTCATCCAGTTGTCGACCGACTGGTGTGCGTCGCTGACCGGCCCGCCGACGACGATCAGTGAAAACCCGCATACGACCCAAAGGCGCCGCTGGCACTTTTCAAATCGAGCGGCTGGCCCACTCAGCAAACGGTCGTTCGTCGATCACCGTTGAAAAATCGTCGCCTTGCGAAAGCGGCCGTTCGCGCGTGCCGAACGACGACGTCGGCAGGTTCCGGGCCGAACGGCTGCATCCGAAAGTCACGAACTGGCGCAGCCGACCCACAGCACTCGGTGACTGCCGAAAGGACCGGTCACTCACGAAGAAGGTTGTTTCAGTCACGGCGCAGGCGCGCGCCTTCGGGTTCACTTCGAGTTCACACTGCCTCGTGTTCCGGCGTTTGCCTGTGAAGTCGGCGAAGCGTCTGGTGTCCGCGTCGCGCACCTGGAGGCAACTCTCCGGATGATCCCTCGGCAGGGTACGGGTCGACTCTGCCTGCGGCTTGAACGTCACAATGAACCGCTGACAACACACAGCGCAAAGGCCACAGCATGATCTACAAGTTCAAATGCAAGGCGACAGGCGATGTACTGATGGCAGGCCCGGTCGGTGACCAAATGCTGGGCATCGTGGGCAAGCCCGTCGCGGCACAGGGCATCCTTCAGCCAGGCGACATGCTTTCGGACATTCGGGCTTTGGAGCTCGCCGTCGCAGACGACGAGTCCCGCTTGTCCGATGTCAAGGACAAACCGCCCTTGGAAGACGAGGCCGCGGAAGATGCCGACGCGGTGACACTGCG
>JANMWT010000326.1:0-1695 GCA_031394145.1 Alphaproteobacteria bacterium
TTCTGGAGCCATGAGATCAACCTGATCTCCACCAACGACAGCCCGCTGCAGTACGTCGTGGGCGCCTACTACTTCAAACAGCACTACACCCAGCCGGTGTTCACCCAGAATCCGAACCAGGGACAGTGGAACGGGCCGTTCGGCGCGCCTGGATTCTTCTGCGCCCAGACGGGCGGGGTCTGCGCACCGGAGACCGGCTACCGCTGGTTCGACAATCGACCCGACGTGAACGCGGTCTCCTGGGCGGGCTTTGCACAACTTGACTGGAAGTTGAGCGATCAGTGGAAACTGACCGGCGGCCTGCGGTATTCGCACGATCGCAAATCCGGTACTGAATCGGTGCGGCTTCTCTGCTTCGCGGTCCCGGCCTGCTTCGCGGCGCCCGAATTCAATCCGTTCATTCCTGGCGGCATTCCGGCGGTCGATCTGACACAGCTGGCGGGGGTCGTGGCGGCGCCCGCCGGTACAGCCGCCGATCCCCTGCCCCGGGGCGTGAGCAGCAAGACGACCTACAATGCGGCCACCGGCTTCGCCTCACGCAACTATGACTCCAGCTGGGGCGCCACCACCGGCACGCTTGGCGTGGAGTGGCAGCCGGACGGCGACACCAACCTCTTCGCCAAGTACAGCCGCGGCTACAAGTCGGGCGGCTTCAACATCGGCATCTTCACGGTGCTGAGCTTCCTGCCCTGGACCGACAAGGAAACCGTCGACTCCTTCGAATTCGGCCTGAAGAAGACTTTCAACCAAAACTTCCAGGCCAATGTGGCGCTGTTCCGCTACGACTATAAGAACCTGCAAATTCCGATCTCTTCGGTGGCCACCGTTGGCGGACTCTCCCAGGGCTCGACCAACTTCTACAATGTCCCCAAGTCGGTCTCGCAAGGCATCGAGTTCGAGTTGACCTACCAGCCGATCGACAATCTGCAGGTCCTGTTCAACTACTCGTATCTCGACGCGTCCGCCACAGAAGGCACCGCCATCGACATCGCCGATCCCGCCGCTTTGGATCCGGCCGCCAGGCCGACTCAGACGGTGGCGCAGTGTGTGGCGGCGGCGACCACCTCCAACCCATGCCCAGGTGACGTGTTCTCGGCGGGCGTGCCGGGCGGCGGCTTCGCGCGCTTCCAGAGCCTGTCGGGCAACCGCCTGCCAAACTCGGCGAAGAACAAGATCGCGCTGAACGTCAACTACACCTGGAGGCTCGACGTCGGGAACGTCACCGGGTCGGTCAGCTATCTCTGGCGCGACAAGCAGTACGGGACGCTGTTCACCCGGTCGTACAATGAGGCCCCATCCTGGAGTCAGGTGGACGCCCGCGTGACCTGGATCACCCCGGACAGCAAGACCAAGGTGATCGTCTTCGTGAAGAACCTGCTCGACGACCTCGGCTATGAGGCCGGCGCCTACGGCTCGCGCTACGCCGGAACCGCCAACAGCGCCGCTGGCGTGGCGACGGTGGTCAACCAGGGCGTCTTCAGCAACTTCTATGTGACCCCGCCGCGTACCTACGGGATCGAGCTGCAGTACAAGTTCTTCTAGACCTCGGTATCGAACAAGAAGGGCGCTCCGGATATTGCGGGGCGCCCTTTTTCGTGGGCGGACGAGTTTTCAGCCGGGGTCAGCCAACGCCTGCTCGACGGCCAGAGCCAGGTCCAGCGCCCGGATCGCCTCTTCGGCGGTGACCACCGGGCG
>JANMWT010000330.1:0-7470 GCA_031394145.1 Alphaproteobacteria bacterium
ATGCGCAGGCCGCCGACCCAGAGCAGCGCCGTCGCCCCCCCCCCCGCCCGCCTCGCGGCGGGCCGGCGGCGCGCGCCGAGCTCGAGCCACAGCCAGAAGGCGTAGGCAATGATCAACAGGGCGAGGCCGAAATGGGTCATCAGCCGGTAGGGGGCGACCGAGGTGAGGTCGGTCTCGACGCCGGAGGAGACCATCCACCAGCCGACAAGACCCTGAAGTCCGCCCAACACGAACAGGACCAGCAGGTGCGGCAGGAGTCGCCGCGTGGTTCGGCCGGTGAGCCAGAAGGCGATCAGCGGCAAGCCAAAGACCACGCCAATGCTGCGGCCGAGCTCGCGATGGCTCCATTCCCACCAGTAGATATGCTGGAAGCCGGGAAGCGTCATGCCGGGGTTGAGCTGGTGGTATTGGGCGGTCATCGTCTTGTAGTGCTCGAAAGCCTGAGACCAGTCGGCTGCGCTCAACGGTGGAAAGGCTCCGAGCAGCGGCTTCCATTCGGTAATCGACAGACCGCTGTCGGTGAGCCGGGTCGCTCCGCCGACCAGGATCATTGCGTAGACCAGACCGGCGACCAGCAGCAGCCACGCCCGCACCAGCCCGCCCCCTTTTGCAGGGATCATCGGGCGCGCGCCGGGACCGGATGTTGGTCCAGCGGCGGATCCAGAAGCGGCGACAGCCTGGCTCATTGCGCCTTTATGTTATGTGTGGGAGGCGAAAGGAAGCGGCCGAAAAGCCGCATCGCAAAGGTCTGACGTGCGCAAGATCATCGGATCCCTGCTCCTGCTGGTCTGGGTTGTCGCTTATGTCGCGGTCGCGGCGGTGGTCGGCGACCGGATCGCCTACGAGCATTGGATCTGGAAAGTGCTGTATTTCCCGATCGTCGGCCTCGCCTGGATCCTGCCCGTGAGACCCTTGCTGAAATGGATCCACGCCAAGGACGCGCCCAGTGAAAGCCCGGACGTCTGAGGCTCAAAAGAACTTCCTGAAAGTGATAGCGATGAAGCACCAGATCGAGATCGTCAGCGACAGGGTCGCGCCCGCCACATAAAGCCCCTCGCGCACGGTCGGGAAAAGCAGCGCGGCGATGAAGCAGGCCAGCGCACAGAACCCCAGCCCCCAGCCCGGCATATGCCAGCCGACCGGAATCTTCGCCGCGTCGCCCGGCATCGGTCGGCTCTGGACCCAGGCCTGGTAGATTGCCGATGGAATACCGGCGATCACCGCCCCGGAGGTCACCACGAACCACACCCGCTCGCGCGCCATCATCAGGCCGAGCACCGGCGGCGCCAGCGACAGCACGATGGTGCCGATGGTGCCGAGCACCATCGGCTGCACGAAATGCGCATCGTCGGCCGAGAAACGTCCGTCCTTGTTCACGAAGGCAATGAACACCGCGATGAAACCGGAATAGGTCGCAGCGATCTGCGCCAGACCCTGGAGTTGCTCCATAGCCCCCATCGTCCGCCCCTACCCCAGAGCCGCCTCGATCGCCGCTTTCAATTTCGGGTCCAGCGGTTCGACGCTCGACTTGAACGCGGCGAGCGGCTGGCCCTGCTTGCCGATCAGTAGCTTGTGGAAGTTCCACGCTGGATGCGCCGCCTTGCCGAGCTGCTCGCGCGCCCACTTGTAGAAAGGGTGCGCGTGGCTGCCCTTCACCGCGGTCTTCTCGGTCATCGGGAATTCCACGGAATACCGCACCGCGCAGAAGGCCGCGATCTCCGTTTCCTTTGCCGGCTCCTGCCAGAGGAACTGGTTGCAGGGAACGCCGATCACCTCGAAACCGCGAGCGTGATACTCTGAATAGAGCTTCTGCAGGCCGGTATATTGCGGCGTGAACCCGCACTTCGACGCGACATTGACCACCAGCAGCGCCTCGCCATTGAATTTCTTCAACGGCAACGGCTTGCCGTCGATGGCGATGAACTCGAAATCATACGCAGTGGTCACCTAGAGCGCTCCTTCGATCGCCGATTTCACTTCGGGCGCCAGGGGTTCAGTGCGCGGGTCAAACGCCTTGAGCGCCGCACCATCCTTGCCGATCAGCAGCTTGTGGAAATTCCACACCGGTTCAGCGGGCTGACCAAGCTGCTGCTTCATCCAGGCGTAGAAGGGGTGGACGGAACCGCCCTTCACATCGACCTTGGAGGTCATCGGGAAATCGACGCCATAGGTGAGACTGCAGAAGGTGGCGATCTCTGCTTCGGCGCCGGGCTCCTGCCCCATGAACTGGTTGCAGGGCACGCCCAACACAATCAGACCCCTGTCCTTGTAGTCGGAATAAAGCTGCTCAAGGCCGGCGTATTGCGGCGTCAGCCCGCACTTCGACGCCACGTTCACCACGAGAACCGGGTGGCCCTTGAACTTGGCCAGAGGCATCGGATGGCCATCGATGCCGGTGAAGGAGAATTCATAGGCGCTGGTCATGGTGGGTCGCTTGAACGCAGGTCGCTTGAACGGATGTCGCTTGCAAACAAAAATAGCTTCGCAACGATGCTAGATCGAACCCGCGGTGGATACGAGGGGAAATCCATTTCGAGCGATCGCCGGGCCGGCTTAGGATGACTGGATGGGACGCGTTCCCTCCGCCGGCCGCGCCAAGCCATGCGCCGCATCCCACGCTCGCCCCTCTTCGATGAGGCGATCCGTGTGGGTGCGGATGGCTTCGCCGAGACATTCGAGAAATTCGTCCTTGCCGAGGCCGGGCATGATCGGCTCGAGGAATTCGATCACCGCCGGCCCGGGGTATTTCGCGTAATCTTCCTGTTGCCAGCGCAGGCCGAGACTGGTGGCGACCGGAACCACTGGCCAGCCCGACGCCTCCTGCATGTGCCAGACGCCGGTGCGAAAGCGCTTGTGCTCGCCCACTTTGGTGAGATGGCCTTCGGGGTAGATCAGCACGCAGCGCTGGTTTTCGGCCGCCTTGGCGAAACTTGCAGCCAGATCCTTGCGCGCTTCCGACCCGCCGCAATTGTCGATGACGATGGCGCCGAGCTTTTCCAGAACCTTGGGCACCAGCGGGAATTTCTCGAGATGGTCGCCGGTGACGAACGCGACATCGCCGAACTGGATGTACATCAGGAAACCATCGCCATAGCTCGAATGCTTGGGCGCGATGATAAAGGGCGCAGGCGGCAGCTTCTCCTTGCCGCGGGTCTCTGGCTCGATGCCGATCAGCTTCATCAGCTGGACCATGCGCTTGGAATATCGCTTCACCGCCCAGCGCACGCCGCCGTTGCCAGGCGCGAGCGCCAGGATGGCGGCGATCAGAACGTAAAGGATGGAGATCCACCAGAAGCCGACGGTGAAGACGAAGGATCGCATGCCGCCCCTCTGTGGCTATCGCCCATTGCCGGGCGCCGCCCGCCGCACTCAGGCGAGTTCACTCTCCGCTTCGACCGCGTCGTCGTAAGTCCTCGCCTGACGACTCCATAGATCAGCGTAGAGCCCGCCGTGGAGCAACAGGTCCTGATGCGTGCCCCGCTCGACAATTCGACCTTCGTTCAGCACGATGATCTCGTCGGCGCCGGCGACAGTGGACAGGCGGTGGGCGACCATCAGCGTGGTGCGGCCTCGGGCGGCGTCGTCGAGCGCGTCCTGCACTTCGGCCTCGGTGGCGCTGTCCAGCGCAGAGGTCGCCTCGTCCAGCACCAGAATGGCCGGATTCTTGAGAATGGCGCGGGCGATGCCGACGCGCTGGCGCTCGCCGCCCGAGAGCTTGACGCCGCGCTCGCCAACGCGCGTGTCCCAGCCCTTGGGAAGTTTGTCGATGAACTCCAGCAGCCGCGCCTGCCCGGCGGCGGCGCGGATCTCGGCGTCGCTGGCGTCTGGCTTGCCGTAGTTGAGATTTTCCTTGAGCGAGGTGTTGAAGAGGACCACATCCTGCGGCACCAGACCGATGGCGTCGCGCAGGCTCGCCTGCTTCAAGTCGCGCACATCCTGGCCGTCGATGCGCACTTGGCCGCCCTGCACGTCGTAGAAGCGGAACAACAGTTTCAGCAGCGTCGACTTGCCCGATCCAGATGGTCCGACAATCGCGATCTTCGAACCCGCCGCGACAGAGAATGAGACATGCTCCAGTCCGGCGGCGCGGGCGTCATGTGCAAAGGAGACGTCTTCGAACCGCACCTCGCCGCCTTTCACAACGAGCGGCCGGGCATCCGGAGCATCCGCGACCTCCTGCTTCATGCCCATCAGGCCATAGAGCTTCTCAAGATCGATCGCCCCCTGCTTGATCTCACGGAAGGCAAAGCCAAGGATCGAGAGCGGCCGATAGAGGTTGCCCATGATCATGACCACTGCCGCGATGTCGCCAGCGCGGACGCCGGTTGTCGAATCCAGCGCCGAGCCCGCGGTGAGCCATGCCACGGTGGTCAGACCGAGCGCCATGATGACATCCTGCCCGGCATTGAGCAGGGCAAGGGAGCGCGAGACCTTCACCATCTCGGAGTTGTATTGGCGCATCGTGGCGTCGTAGCGGGCTGTCTCGCGCATCTCGGCGGCGAACGCCTTCACCGTTTCGAAGTTGGTGAGACTGTCGACTGCCATGGCGCGCAGTTCGGTGTCGGCGGCGTTGAGCTTGCGACGCTGTTCGACCCGCCAGTTGGTGAGGAGCCCGGTGAAAGCCGCGTAGACCGCCACGACAACCACGGCGGTCAGCGCTGACAGCGGGTTATAGCGCGTCGCCAGAACCGCCGCCGCCAGGGCGAGCTCGATCAGCGTCGGGCCGATGTTGAAGCCGAGGAATCGGATCAGGTAGTCAAGCGCATTGACCCCCCGGTCGATCACCCGGTTGAGGGCGCCGGTGCGGCGCGTCTGGTGAAATTGCAGCGACAGGTTTTGCGCATGACCATAGGACTCGACCGCAATAAGGCGTTGGGCGTCCTGGCTCACCGGGGCGAACAGCGCATCGCGCAGGTTCGGCAGATTGTTGCCGAGAATGCGAGCAATGGTCCACCACAGCAGCAACAGCATAACCGCCGCGATCGTTGCGTTGGGTTGGCTCAGACGGTTGATGGCGTCGCCAAGAAAGACGGGGGCGAAGACCGAGAAGACCTTTGACCCCAGCGTCAGCGCCAGAGCGAGCGCCATCATCGGCCGCCACTTCGCCAACTCCTTGCGGGCTAGCGTTTTGCCGATCCGAACCAGCGAGATGGAAATGCCGGCATTGCCGCTCTCGATGGCATCGACATCTATGGTCTTGGCGTTGAGCGCGGCGGCGGGTCGGGGATGCATGGCCATGGCGGGGTATTTAGGTCGACCGAGGTCGAAACGCCATAGTTCCTGCGCCCCTGACTTGGAATGTCGCCGAATCAGGCGAGCAGCGGACGCCCTTTGCGCCTGGCCCGAAGCATCGCATCTATGGGAGACAACAGGAGACGATATGCCCGGCATCAAGTCCGTGACGGTCTATTGCGGCTCGTCCAACACCGTCGATCCCAGCTATCACGACCTCGCCCGGCGGCTCGGCAAGGCCATCGCCCTCCGCGGCTGGCGGCTGGTCTATGGCGGCGGCAATGTTGGGCTGATGGGAGCTGTGGCGGTGAGCTGCCATGCGGCCGGCGGCAAGGTGCTGGGGATCATGCCGCGCTTCCTGCAGAACCTCGAAGGCCATCTTGAAACAGTCGAGCACCGCTTCGTCGAGACCATGCACGAGCGTAAGCAGATCCTGTTCGATGAGGCCGACGCCTTCGTGGTGCTGCCCGGCGGGATCGGCACGCTCGAGGAGGCGATCGAGACCTTGTCCTGGGCCAAGCTGTCGCTGCACCGCAAGCCGATGGCCTTCCTCTCGGAGAACGGATACTGGGCGCCGTTCTTCGATCTGATCGACCATGTCATCGAGGACAACTTCGCCCCGGCGAGCTTCCGCGACCTGATCGCCGAATCGGTCACGCCGGAGGGCGCGCTGGATGCACTGGTAAAACGGGCCATCGTGCTGGATTAGGCCCGTCCGCCCGCCAGATTCCGGGAAACGCGACAGTGCGTCCGTATTGCCGCGAGGCCCAGCGCCTTCTAGGTTGCCCGCCAGCGGGGCCGCGACAGCACACGAGACGAGGTCGCTCCCTTGAGAACAAGGCCCCAGGGGCCAACGGGAGGAGACGCGTATGCGTGGTTATCTGGTATCGCTGGCCTTGGCAGTTCCGCTCGCAGCAGCTTTGGCGCTGGCCGGTTGCGGGACGCCCCCGGCCGCCACCACGCCAACCACCCATCCGGTTGGTGCAGCAGCCGTCGACCAGCAGCGCCTGTTGAACGCCGACAAGGAGCCAGGCTCGTGGCTCGCCGCTGGCCGTGACTACAACGAACAACGCTTTTCCACGCTGAAGCAGCTCAACGACAAGACCATCGCCACGAGCGGCCTCGGCCTGTCGTGGTACGGCGACATCGACACTGAGCGCGGCCAGGAAGCGACCCCGGTCATCGTCGATGGCGTCCTCTACGTCACCACCGCGTGGAGCCTGGTGAAGGCCTACGACATCAAGAGCGGCAAGAAGATCTGGGAATACGATCCCAAGGTGAATCGCGAAATCAAAGGCGCCGATGCATGCTGCGACGTGGTGAACCGCGGCGTCGCGGCGTGGAAGGGCAAGATCTATCTTGGCGCGCTCGACGGACGGCTGGTCGCCCTCGATGGCAAAACCGGCAAGGAAGTCTGGTCGGCGTGGACCGTGCCGGAGAAAAGCCATTACACGATCACGGCCACGCCTCGCATCGCCAACGGCAAGGTGTTCATCGGCAATGGCGGCGCCGAATACGACGTGCGCGGCTATGTCTCCGCCTTCGACGCCGAGACCGGCAAGCTGATCTGGAAATGGTACACGGTGCCGGGCGACCCGGCCAAGGGTCACGAGAACAAGGCGATGGAAGTCGCCGCCAAGACCTGGAAGGGCGACAAGTACTGGACCCTCGGCGGCGGCGGCACGGTGTGGGACGGCCTCGTCTACGACCCGAAAACCAACATGATCTATTTCGGGACCGGCAACGGCCTGTCGTGGGCGCAGGAGCTGCGCAGCCCCGGCGGCGGGGATAACCTCTACGTCTCCTCGATTGTCGCCCTCGACGCCGACACCGGCGAGTACAAGTGGCACTATCAAGAAACGCCCGGCGACGAGTGGGACTTCGACAACTGCAACCCGCTGATGATCGCCGACCTAAAGTTGAAGGACGGTCAGATGCATCACGTCGTGATGCAGGCGCCCAAGCAGGGCTTCTTCTACATTCTCGACGGCAAGTCCGGAAAACTGCTTTCAGCCGACAAGTACGTGCCCGAGACCAACTGGGCGACCCACGTCGACATGAAGACCGGCCGCCCCGTCGAGAATCCAGCGGCGCGTTATTCGGCCAGCGGCAAGCCAGCGCTGATCATCCCGGCGGCGCTGGGCATGCACAACTGGCATCCGATGGCCTACAGCCCGGTGACCGGCCTCGTTTATATCCCGATCACCATCTCCAACGCCGCCTACGGCGTTCAGAAGG
>JANMWT010000363.1:0-5874 GCA_031394145.1 Alphaproteobacteria bacterium
GGTGATCGAGTTGGTGTCGGTGAGTTCAGCCGCCTTAAGCAGCGCATTGGAGATCGAGGTTCGCGACAGGCCATAGACAGACTCGTCGGCCAGCCGGTTGGCGAAAGCCAGCGCGCTTTCCCGACTGTCGATTATGGTCCAGGGGATCAGCACATTCTGCTGGTAGTCGGCGCCCCACTCCATGTAGAGCACCGCAATCCTGCCCTCGGGCCCCGAGGTGATGGCCTTGGCGACGTCCTTTTCGCGAAAGGCCTCGACGTAGCCGCCGCGCTGCAAGGTGAGCTCCGCCTCGTCCATCGAGCGCGAGGTATCGACCGCCAGCACCAGCTCGACATCGACCCGAACCTGCGGTTGCTGGGGCACGGCCGATGGCGTCAGCGCCGCCATGGCAAGCGAGCCCAAGCCCAGCATCTGCACCAGACGTCTCATGCCCGGCTCCCTCACCTTGTCCCCCGGCGAGGCCAGCAGAGTGTGCGTCAAGCTGGCTGGAAGCAAGCGGCTGGCGGATCACGATGCGAGGATGTAGGCGGATTTCCTTGACCCCATATAGTCTGTCACCGTCTCCTCTCAACGATTCGAGCTCGGTTTAAATGGCGAAAGCTTCGACCGCCTATGTCTGCCAGTCCTGCGGCGCCGCCCATGCGAAATGGTCGGGTCGTTGCGAGGCCTGCGGGGCGTGGAACACGCTGGTGGAGGAAAGTGTCAGTGCGCCGCCGGGCGGCCTTTCTGCACCGGCGAGCGGGACCAAGACGCGGGTCGGTCATGTCGATTTCTCGCCCCTGGACTCGGTCGATCCGCCACCGCCGAAATTCTCGACCGGCGTCGCCGAACTCGATCGCGTGTTTGGCGGCGGCGTGGCGCGCGCCTCGGCCGTGCTGGTCGGCGGCGATCCTGGCATCGGCAAGTCGACCCTGCTGCTCCAGGCGGCCGCGTCGATGGCGCAGGCCGGCGTCAGGGCCGTCTACATTTCGGGCGAGGAGGCGATCTCGCAGATCCAGTCGCGGGCGCGGCGCCTCGGGGTCGCCTCAGCCCCGGTGCAGCTTGCCGCCGAGACTGACCTGCGCGCGATCCTCAAGGCGCTCAAGGCCCATCCGCCGGAACTGATCATCATCGATAGCGTGCAGACGCTGTGGTCGGACGCATTCGATGCGGCGCCCGGGTCGGTCGCCCAGGTCCGCGCCTGCGCCCAGGAGTTGACGCGCTTTGCCAAGAAGACCGGCGCGGCCGTCATCCTGGTCGGCCACGTCACCAAGGATGGCCAGATCGCCGGCCCGCGCGTTCTCGAGCACATGGTTGATGCGGTGTTCTATTTTGAGGGCGAACGCGGCCATCAGTTCCGCGTCCTGCGCTCGGTCAAGAACCGCTTTGGCCCGACCGACGAGATCGGCGTCTTCGAGATGGGCGAGATGGGTCTCACCGGCGCCAAGGACCCATCGGCCCTGTTCCTCGGCGGCGCCGACGATGACGCATCGGGTCGAGCAGTCTTCGCCGCCATGGAAGGCTCGCGACCGATGCTGGCCGAGGTCCAGGCGCTGGCAGGTCCTGAGGCGGCCGGCAGCCCGAGGCGATCGGTGGTCGGCTGGGAGGGCCAGAGGCTGTCGATGCTGCTGGCGGTGTTCGAGACGCGCTGCGGCCTCAAGCTGGGCGGCCGCGACGTCTATCTCAGCGTAACCGGCGGCTATCGCATCGCCGAACCCGCCGGCGATCTTGCCGCCGCCGCGGCCCTCGCGTCCTCGCTTCTGGAGCGAGCAACCCCTGCCGGATCAGTGTTTTTTGGCGAGGTCGCCCTTTCCGGCGCGATCCGGCCGGTGGGCCGGATCGAGCCGCGCTTGCGCGAAGCGGCAAGGCTTGGGTTTACCCAAGCGTTCGCCCCGCCTGGGGCGCCGGAACTAGTCGACGGCATGCGTGTGCATGGAGTATCCAGACTTCAGGACCTCATCGAGGTGCTGCAAGGGGAGTAAGCTGTGGCGGATTTGTTCAAGGGCGGTCTCACCGCCTTCGACATCGTCGTACTCGCCATCATCGTGGTGTCGGCGGTGATGTCCCTTGGTCGCGGCCTTATCCGCGAGGCCTCGTCGGTCATTTCCTTCATTATCGGCGGGCTTGCCGCCTATTACGCGCTGGTGCTGTTCGAAAAGCCGTTGGCGGGCATTCTGCCGAAGACCTGGCCCAGCATCACCCCGGCCGCCATCCTCGTCGTGGTCGGCTTCCTTGTGGCCTATTCGCTGGCGGCAGTTTTAGGTGGACGGGTCTCCAAATTGATCCACGCCAACCCCGAAATCGGGCTGGTCGACCGACTCGCCGGGGCAGCCTTTGGGATCGTCCGCGGCGCTCTCTCAATCGTGCTTTTCGTGCTGCTGATGCAGCAGGTTTTGCCTGAGGAATCGACACCTCGCTTTGTTGCAGACTCACGGGTTTTCCCGTATGCGGACGCCGCGGCAGACTGGATCCGGACCAATGTTCCCGGATTTGTCGATCGCGCCCGAAAGACGATTGAGTCGCCGGTCCAGAACCATGTGAACGCGGCGCGCCAGTAAGTTTGAGCCCCGGAGGCTGGTTTGGCCATCCTATCCGCCGATGCCCCAGACGATCTTGGGGATGACTTCGGCTCCAAGGATGGCATGCGTCACAAATGCGGGGTCTTCGGCGTCTTCGGACGCGAGGACGCCGCCATCCTCACCGCCCTTGGTCTTCACGCCTTGCAGCACCGCGGCCAGGAAGCCTGCGGCATCGTTACCTATGACGACAAGGGCGGGCGCTTCTTCTCCGAACGCCACATGGGCCTGGTCGGCGACAGCTTCTCCGAGGAGCAGGGCGCGATCTCCCGCCTGCCCGGCCGCACCGCCATCGGTCACAATCGCTATTCCACCTCGGGGCGCGTTGTCCTGCGCAACATCCAGCCGATCTATGCTGATTTGGCGACCGGCGGCTTCGCCATCGCCCACAATGGCAATCTCACCAACGCCCGCGCCATTCATCACGAGTTGGTCTCCAATGGCGCGATCTTCCAGTCGACCATGGACACCGAGGTCGTGCTCCAGCTGATCGCCCGCTCGAACCGCAATCGCATCGAAGATCGGTTCGTCGATGCGCTGCGCCAGGTCGACGGCGGCTATGCCTTTGTTGCGATGTCGAATGGCAAGCTCTTCGGCGCGCGCGATCCCTGGGGCTTGCGACCCTTGGTCCTCGGCGAGATCGACGGCTCGGCCGTGCTCGCATCGGAAACCTGCGCGCTCGACGCGATTGGCGCGAGCTTCGTGCGCAACATCGACGCCGGCGAGATCGTGGTGATCACCGAGGCGGGCGTTGAGAGCCTGACGCCCTTCCCGACCCTGCGCGCCTCTCCTTGCGTGTTCGAATATGTCTACTTCGCCCGGCCTGACAGCATCATGCACGGGCAGAGCGTTTATGAGACCCGTCATCGCTTTGGCCAGGTGTTGTCGCGCGAGCATGCCGTCGACGCCGATCTGATCTGCCCGGTGCCGGATGGCGGCAATCCCGCGGCGCTGGGTTATGCCGAAGCTAGCGGCATTCCCTTTGGCTTCGGCATCATCCGCAACCATTATGTCGGACGCACCTTCATTCAGCCGACCCAGGTCGGCCGCAAGCGGTCGATCTCTAAGAAACATGCACCGAACAAACCCCTGCTCGACGGCAAGCGCGTCATTCTGGTCGATGACTCGATCGTCCGCGGCAACACCTCGGCCAAGATCATCCAGATGGTGCGTGACGCCGGAGCGAAGGAAATTCACTTCCGCGTCGCGTCCCCGCCGATCAAATATCCCGACTTCTACGGCATCGACATGCCCTCCAAGGAGGAGCTGATCGCCAGCGCCATGTCGATCGACCAGATGAAGCGGTTCTTGAAGGTCGACAGTCTAGGCTTCCTCTCGCTGACCGGCTTTTACGACGCGCTCGGACGAGGCAAGCGCAATGATGCGGCCCCGCAATTTGCCGACCATTGCTTCACCGGGGATTACCCCACCCGCCTGATCGACCGCGACCACGACATGGCGCGCAAAGAGCAGCAACTTTCGCTGCTCGACGATTAGCCCGTCATGGATCGCCGCATCGTCCTCGTCACTGGCGCCTCCCGGGGCCTCGGACGCGCAACCGCGCTGGCGCTAGCGCGCGCTGGCGCCCAAGTCATCGCCATCGCCCGTTCGGAAAAGGCGCTGGGCGATCTCGACGATGACATCAAGAAACAGACCGGCGAGAGCGCCACGCTGGTGCCGCTCGACCTGCGTGACTTTACCGCTGTCGACCGGCTTGCAGGAGCGCTGCTGGAGCGCTTCGGCCGGCTCGACGGGCTGGTCGGCAATGCCGGCGTGCTCGGCAATATCGGGCCGCTAGAAACGGCCTCGCCCCAGAGCTTCGCTGAAACGCTCGACGTCAACCTCACCGCGAACTGGCGGTTGATCCGTGCGGTGCATCCCTTGTTGCGGATGAGCTCGGCCGGTCGCGCCTTGTTCATCACGTCGAGCGCGGCGGTGCGCCACCGCGCCTTCTGGGGTCCTTATTCGGCGTCCAAGGCGGGGCTCGAGGCGATGATCGGCTGTTATGTCGATGAGACGGAAAACAGCCCGATCCGGGTCAATCTCTACGATCCAGGCGCCACCCGCACCGAGATGCGCCACAAAGCGATGCCAGGCGAAGACCCAATGTCGCTGCCGACGCCCGAAGAGGTCGCCTCCCCGCTGCCCTTCTATCTCTCCGCCGAGTGCGACGTTCATGGGGCGCGGCTGAGCTATCGCGAACTGATCAAGCGGCCGACGGCTGAAGGTTTGTCGCGGCCCTGATCCTGGCCCCGATCCTTGCTTCCGAAGATCCGCGCTTCCCCAATCAGGCGTCCCCGATCAGGCCTGTCCAGTCAGGCCTCATGTCCAGTCAGGCCTGCCCAAGGTCGGCGGCGCTGATCGGCGACAGACCCTTCATCTGGTCCGGCGTCAGACGGTCCATCATCGCCAGCAGGCGGGTGGCGATCTCGACCTGGTTGTGCATCACCTGCGGGCTCAGCTTGTCGATCACGCCCTTCGGGTCGGCGCGGAAGAAATAGTGCGGC
The DNA here is from genome assembly GCA_031394145.1 of Alphaproteobacteria bacterium. GTDB lineage: Bacteria > Pseudomonadota > Alphaproteobacteria > Caulobacterales > Hyphomonadaceae > UBA7672. Next base: position 5,063 of record JANMWT010000363.1, read on the forward strand.
GAGCCCATCAGGCCGATGCCGGGAATGCCCAGCGACCGCAACTGCCCGCCCTCGCCCGGCGCCTGACCGCTTTCAACCAGCCCGGAGCGCGAATGCTTGGGATCAAGACCCTTGGTGGTCGCAAGAAACATGCGATTGACCACCTCGTGCACCGCCGGGGTCGGGATCCAGTTCTCCTGCGCCGGGCGACCCGTGGCTTGCCATTTGCCGCCGAGATCCAGCCACTCGGTCGCGGCCATCTGCTCGAGGTGGATCTGCGCCACGGTGCGTTTGATGATCTCTGGATATTTCTCGATCACACCTGCCGTGCCGGCGCGCCGCCCGGAGCCGGTGACCGGATCAGCGACGGCGCCGGCGGCATAATGGCCGGTCGGCAGGCAGAAGACGACCGTGCGTTTGCGATTGGGAATTTTTGCCAGATAGGTTGCCGCTGCGAGCAGGCCGAGCGCGCCATTCTCATTGCACTCATTGGGCCCGTCGGTTTGCGTGGTCATGAAGATCACTTCCTCGCTTGCGCCCTTGAGCGTGGCGAGAAGGGTGTCGGCGCGTGCGTCCGGCGTCAGTTTCGCATCGCAGCGCATCGTGGCGCTCGCCTTGCCCGAGACGGATTTCAGATACGCGCTGTCGGCCTCGCCGACCCAGACGCCCGGCATCGTGCGATGCTTGTCGGAAAATGGCAGGTAGTTGTAGCGCGCCGCCTCATTCGAGACGTCGGTGTAGCAAAGAATGATGCCTTTGCATTTTCCTTCCAGCGCCTGCATCGGACCGCGACCGCCCTGGCTGGCGACACGGGGCGCGGTCGGCGCGGGCGG
>JANMWT010000401.1:0-5784 GCA_031394145.1 Alphaproteobacteria bacterium
ATCTGGAACACCCAGGCGAGGAGGGCGACCATGGTCGGATAGATATAGAGGATGAGCCGCTCGAGCTGCGCCGAGACATACTGCAGGCCAATGAAGTTGAGATAGGACGAGATATAATAGCTGAGAATGCCCAGCCCTGCAGCGGCGAGATAGAGCCTGGCGCTCGGCCGGCGTGACGAGCGCAGATAGGTCCAGATCCCGACGCCGAGGAAGAAGGGCAGCGACATCGCCATGCGCAGCGTCAACAGCTGGTTGACGCTCATGCCCTCGGCGAAGGCGAGCTTGATCACCACGCCCTTGAGCGAGAACAGGCCGGCGCCAAGCGCCGCGAGTGCAACGCCGATCGAACGGTTGCGGGCTTGCGTGTCGGCGTCGATGGCGGCGGCGGTCATCTTGAGGTCTCTCCGCTTCGTCCTTTTGATCTGGCCTCTAATCTGGCGGCGGAGAGAGCAGGTCGGGACGAGGTCGCCGGCGCTTCCGCGGCCGGCGCGTCGCGCTAGGCGCCACGAGCCGGCAGGAGCTCAATAAGAGCTCGCCACTTGGCTCGAAGCAGGGGTGCGGACGTCGTCATGGCCGGGTGGATAAGCCGGTTTTCCGGAGGCGGCAACCGGCGCGGCGGAGATGTGACGGAGATTTCGGAATGTTGCGCGGGGGCTAGCCGGCCAGCTTCGGCGGCGGCATTTCGCGCGCGATCATGCCGGCGAAGGCGATGGTCGTGCGGTCCTCGAGATAGGGTCCGATGACCTGGAGCGACAAGGGTAGCCCGTCTTTTGCGAGGCCAAGCGGAACCGCCGTCGACGGCAGGCAGCCCACGGTTGCGACGCTGGCCCAGGCCAGTTGCGCGCCATAGGGCGTGGGCAAGCCGTCGATCGTCACCGTCCGCTTGCGCCAGTCCGGCTCGGGCAGGTGGGCAAACGCCGTCGTCGAGAACACCGGCGACAGGATCACGTCGAAATGCCGGAAGAACTCGCGCCACCCCAGGCGCAGACGATGCTGGTCGTCGAGCCGGTCGAGGAGCTGGTGCGCCGAGATCGGCGGGCGGCCATTTGGCGCGCGTCGCGTCGTCACGGTGTGGAGGATCGCCTGATAGGTTTTCCACGACGCCATCATGTCAGGCACAAGGTTGGAGGTGCGCGCCACGGTTGCGCCGGAGCGGGTGAGTTCATCGGCGACGCTTTCGATGGCGCCGCGCACCTCGGCGTCGGGGCTCGCGGCCGGGTGGTCCGCCATGATCAGGACGCGAAAATTGCGCAGCGCGCCATGGCGCGGCATCGGCAGGGTCAGCTTGTTGGCGGAGGCTTCGGCATCCGGTCCGGCGATCACACCCAGTGCAATGTCGAGATCTTCGGCGGAGCGGGCAAGCGGTCCGCAAACGCCGAGCAGCGTCGGAGCGGCGATGAGCCCGCCGGGTGCGTGGCCGGCTTGCGGCACGATCCCCCAGCTCGTCTTGTGTCCGAAGACGCCGCAGAAGGCCGCCGGCCCGCGGATCGAGCCGCCAATGTCCGAGCCCAGCTCCAGAGCCGAAAAGCCCATCGCCAGCGCTGCGGCGCTGCCGCCGGATGATCCGCCCGGCGAGCGCGAGAGATCATAAGGGTTGTTGGTGCGGCCATAGATCGGGTTGTCCGACTGCCAGTCGGCGAGCACGGGCGGCACATTGGTCTTGCCCATGACGATTGCGCCGGCTTGCTTCAGCCGTTGCACGGCCAGGGCGTCGCTGGTTGCGCGATGCTCGCGATGGGCCTCGATCCCCCAGGTCGTGGGATAGCCCGCAAGGTCATAGCTTTCCTTCACCGTCATCGGCACGCCGAGCAGCGGTGTTGTTTCACCCTTGGCGATGGCCGCGTCGGCGGCGCGGGCGTCGTTGCGCGCGCGTTCGAAGTCACGGACGACGACGGCGTTGATCGGCCCGTCGAGGGCTTCGATCCGGGCGATGTGCGCTTCGGTGACTTCGAGTGAGCTCACCTCTTTCTTGCGTAGCTGCGCGGCAAGCTTGCTGGCGGTGGTGCGGGCGAGATCGGCGTGGAGGCTCATGGGGCCAGTCTAGCGCCGCTGCCGGCATGCGCCAGAGCGTCGGCAAGGTGCCGTCGCGTCGTCAGGGGCTCAGGGGCTCAGGGGCTCAGGCGCCCAGAGGCTCAGGGGCTCAGGCCCGCGGATGCGCCTCGGCATGGATTTGTTTGAGGCGGGCGGCGTCGACGCCGGTATAGATCTGGGTGGTCGACAGGCTGGCATGGCCGAGCAGCGCCTGGATCGAGCGCAAGTCGCCGCCGTGAGCCAGCAGGTGGGTTGCAAACGAATGGCGCAGGGCGTGCGGGGTTGCGGTTTCCGGGAGACCCAGCTCCATGCGTACCCGCTCCATCAGGCGCTGGACCAGACGCGGATTGAGCGGCCCGCCGCGCAGACCCTTGAACAGCGGCTCGGCGGGCAGCTTGGGGTAGGGGCAGAGGCCGGCATAGACATCGATCGCCTCACGAACGACCCGGATCAGAGGCACCATGCGAACCTTCTGACCCTTGCCGGTGATGCGCAACGCCTCAGGCGCGGGCGTATCGCGGCCGCTCAGCGACAGCGCTTCGGAAAGACGAAGCCCGGCGCCGTAAAGCAACGTCAGGATCGCAGCGTCTCGGGCGAGCACCCATTCGGGTTGTTCCAGCGTGCCGCCCTCGCCGGCGGCCTCAATCGCCCCGTCGGCAGACGCTTCGGTGAGCGGGCGGGGCAGGCGATGCGGTCGGCGCGGCGCTTCGAACATCATGGCTTTTGCGTTCGGCGCATCCAGCCGGCGATCGAGGAAGCGATAGAAGGTGCGCAGGCTGGAGGCGGCGCGAGCGCGCGAGGACGCGGCGAGATTGTCGTTGCTGCGGCGATAGGCGAGCCAGGCGATGACGTCGTGGCGCGTCAGCCGGGCGAGGTCGGCAACCCGCGGCTCGCCGCCAAGATGGGTGGTGAGGAAGTTCAGGAAATGGGCGATGTCGCGGGTATAGGCCTCGACCGTCTTGTCGGCCGACCGCCGTTCGGAGGCGAGCCACTGGTTGAACTCCGCGAGGGCGTCGGCGGCCGAAAGGTTGCGAAGCAGAGCGGTCATCGCGCCACTCTCCGCCGCGGGCGTTAAGGGGGCGTTGCAGGAGCGATGCTGAAGCCCGGAGAGAAGCCTGAGGGCTTGGACGGGGGTCGTGAATAAGTCCTGCCGCTCGGGCCGGGCCGGGCCGGCGCTGGATTGGCTGCTCTCGCCTGATGCTCAGGCCCGAAGCTCTGGCCTGAAGCTCTGGCCTGAAGCTCTGGCCTGAAGCTCCGACTTGCTGCTGGGGCCAAGCCCGGCCATTCTCCCGATCATGCTTTTCCCCCAGCGAATCGTGTCGGTGCTGCTGCCGCAGCCTCTGCCCGAACCGTTCGACTACCTTCTACCGGATGGCGTCGAGGCGTCGCCGGGAGACTTCGTGGTCGTGCCGCTCGGCCCGCGGGAGATGATCGGCGTTGTCTGGGCGATCAAGTCGGGTCCGCCGACGCGGCCGCTCAAAAGCGTGATCGAGACGATTGTCGCCGCGCCAAACCTGCCCGAGGCGACGCGCACCTTCATCGATCGTGCAGCGCGCTATGTCTGCACCGCGCCCGGCAATCTCCTCGCCATGACCATGCGCTCGCGCGAGGCGCTGGAAGAAGCGCCGACCGAAAGACTGGTGATGGCGACGGGCGAGGCGCCCGAGCGCCTGACCCCGGCGCGCGAGAAAGTCCTGGCCGAAGCGAGCCTGCCGCTGACCCCGGGAGACCTTGCCAAAGCCGCGGGCGTCTCCTCCGGCGTCATCAAGGGACTGGTCGAGGTTGGCGCGCTGGTTGTCGTCGAACGCACGCTTGATCCGCCCTTTGCCCGTCCTGATCCTGACCGCATCGGCAAGGAGCTGACCTCCGATCAGCAGGCTGCCGCCGCCGCCCTGTCGGACTTCGTGCGGGAGCGCAGCTATCGCCCGGCCCTGCTCGATGGCATCACCGGGTCTGGTAAGACCGAGGTCTATTTTGAAGCCATCGCTGCAGCGTTGCGGGATGATCCTGACGCGCAGATCCTGGTTCTCCTGCCTGAGATCGCGCTCACCCAGGCTGCGATGCAGCGGTTCGAGGCGCGTTTTGGCGCCGCTCCCGCCGAATGGCATTCGGCGGTGGGTTCAAAGGCGCGCAGGCGGGCCTGGCGCGAGGTTGCGGCGGGTCGCGCTCGCATCGTCGTCGGCGCGCGTTCGGCGCTCTTCCTGCCGTTCCAGACCCTCCGCCTGATCATCGTCGATGAGGAGCATGACGGCTCCTACAAGCAGGAAGAAGGCGTCATCTATCAGGCGCGCGACCTTGCCGTGATGCGCGCTCATATCGGCCGTTGCGCGATCGTGCTGGCGTCCGCGACGCCTTCGCTGGAGACCCTGGCGAACGCAGCGCAGGGCCGTTATGCGCACCTCAAGCTCAACGCCAGACCCGGGGTTGCCCGCCTGCCGCATATCTCGCTCGCGGACATGCGCTCAACCCCGCCCGAACGGGATCGCTGGATCTCGCCCCCGCTCATCCTCGCCATCGAAGAGACGCTGGCGGCCGGCGAGCAGGTGCTGCTTTATCTCAACCGGCGAGGGTACGCCCCGCTGGTGTTGTGCAAGGCCTGCGGCGAGCGATTGAAGACGCCGGGCACGGAAAGCTGGCTCACCGAGCATCGCTACACCGGCATGCTGGTCTGCCATCTCACCGGCTTCACCATGCGCAAGCCGACACATTGCCCGCATTGTGGCGCGGCCGGCTCCCTCGCCGGCGTCGGTCCGGGGGTTGAACGGCTCGCCGAAGAAGCGCGCAACCGGTTTCCGCAGGCGCGCGTCGAGATCTTCTCCTCCGACACCGCCGCGACGCCCGAGGCCTTGCTCGACCTCGTCACCCGGATGGAGACAGGCTTAATCGACATCCTGATCGGCACGCAGATCGCCGCCAAGGGCCACAATTTTCCAAAGCTGACGCTGGTCGGCGCAGTCGACGCCGATGCCGGCCTCAAGGGCGGCGACCTGCGCGCCGGCGAGCGCACCTTTCAGCTGCTGCAGCAGGTGGCCGGCCGGGCGGGCCGGGCGGATCGTCCCGGCCGCGCCGTGATCCAGACCTATGCGCCCGACAGCCCGGCCATCGCGCTCCTGGCGGCCGGAGACCGCGACGGCTTCATGGCGTACGAGATGGCCAGTCGCGAACTGGTGGGCTTTCCGCCCTTCGGCCGGCTCGGCGCAGTGATCCTCGCGGCGGGCTCATCCGAGCAGGCGGACGAGTGGGCGAAGGCCTTCGGCGCTGCGCAGCCCAACGCCGAGGGCGTCGAGGTCTGGGGTCCGGCGCCGGCGCCAATCTCGGTGCTGCGCGGCCGGCACCGCAGGCGCTTCCTGGTGCGATCGGACCGCACGGTCGACCTCTCGGCGTTTCTATCAGCCTGGAAAGCGCGGGTGAAACTGCCGCCGAGCGTTCGTGTCGCGCTGGATGTCGAGCCCTACAGCTTCATGTGAACGCGCCGGCGGCGCCCCCGGAAGCCGACCGAACCGGTGATCACTTTCGCGCCCGGTCCGCACAGCGGCCCTCCGGCACATCATCGAGGGACCCGATACGCGCGGGCCGGATACGCGCGGGCCGGATACGCGCGGCCCGATACGCACGGCCGGGGGCCTGACCCTGCGGCGCCTGTTCGCCCAAGGTCAAACCTCCTAGGCTCCGGTAGGCCAGAGTTTTGGCCGGAGATTTGGCCAGAATCCTGGCCAGAATCTTGACCAGAGTTTTGGAAGGCGCGCCCCCGAT
>JANMWT010000438.1:0-6172 GCA_031394145.1 Alphaproteobacteria bacterium
ACCACCCACCAGCGCCAGTATTCCATGATCGAGATGTTGGTGTGCTGGCCATAGAACAGCCCGGCCCCGAACAGGAGGCCGATCGAGCCCGCAGCCAGCACGACCAGCCAGATGAGCGAACGGCTCGCCTGAACCTTGAAGGCCGGCCAGATGCCGCGCAGCACCAGCACGACCCAGAGCAGGAGGCCGATGAACAGGTAGATCTGCCAGAACCTGCCGAGATCGACATACTCATAACCTTGATGGCCGAACCAGAAATTCTGCGTGAGATCCGCGAACAGCCGATTGACGGCGGACCATTCTCCGACAAATGAGCCGACCACGATGACGACGAGACTGACCAGCAGGAACCAGACGCCCGCAGACTGGAACTTCGGCTCGCGCCCGCCAAGCAGGGGCGCAACGTAGAGACCGGTCGCAAGCCACGCCGTAGCGATCCAGAAGATCGCAAGTTGCGTGTGCCAGGTACGGGTGACGGCGTAGGGAAACAGGTCGGAGAGCGGCAGCCCATAGATGCTCTGGCCTTCGACGGCGTAGTGCGCAGTGACGACGCCGAGCAGCACCTGCACGAGGAAGAGCGCCGCGACCACCATGAAGAACCATCCTGTCGCCCGCATCGACGGCGTGACCGTGACGGCATCCATGAAATCGGCCTGGGCGAACCCCGCTTCCGGTTCTGTGTCGCGGCGCCAGACGTCGAACTCCTTGGCATAATACCAGACCAGCGCGCCGATGCTGCCGAGCAGCACGAAAATCGAAATGAAGGTCCACATGAAGATCGCGCCAGTCGGAGAATTGCCGACCAGCGGTTCGTAAGGCCAGTTGCTCGTGTAAGTGATCGCTTGCCCGGGTCGGTTGGTGGTCGCGGCCCAAGCCGTCCAGAAGAAGAAGGCGTTGACCGCGCCGGCCTCCTCGCCCGTCAGCCTTGCGTTGACCGGAAACGCGTATTGCTTCCGAAGCGCCATAGCCTCCGGCGAATTCGCCTCGAACAGATCCATGAAATGTGCGCCAACGGTCGCGATCGCCTGCGCTCGCTCAGTCGTGACGGTGATCGCTCGTGTTTGCGGGTCGAAGGTGTTGGCGCGCATCTCTTGGCGCAGCATCACTTTCACGCGCGCCTGGTCGGGCTCGGACATCTGAGAATAAAGGCCGCCGCCGCGATTTGCAGCGATGAGATTCTGAAGAGCCAGGGCTTCGCGGTGCAGCCAGTCAGCGCTCCAGTCGGGAGCTACATAGCTGCCATGACCCCAGATCGAGCCTTGCTCCATGCCTCCCATGGACTGCCAGACATTCTGCCCTTGCTCGATCTGCGCCCGCGTGAAGATCGTCGCGCCCGTTTGAGTGCGAACCGAGGCGGGTATCGGCGGCGCCGTCTGGTAGATCTGCTGGCCAAAATAAAGAAGCGTGCCGAACATCACGAGCATACTGGCCGCGAAGATCAACCACAGACGACGAACAGAAAATAACACGCTGTAATGCGCCATGCCGTACCCGTCTTCATTGCCAAGATCGCGCTAAGGCGATGAGCGATTGCGCCCACGGGCCTACTGCACGCTATCAGCAACAAACGACGACGGTCCAGCATCGAATAAAGATCATTCTCGATGCCCCGAGAGCGTTTGGCGTGCATGCTGCGCGGTTGAGACATTCAGCCAAGAGCGATATGTCTCCCGAAGCGATCATGCGCGGCGTGCGCGGCGCGGGTGAGCACAGGCAGCAACTCTCCGACCACGGCCTGCTCCCGAGAGCCGCGTTCTTCTTGCCGCGACGTCGTCGCGGGTTGTTGATCTTCCTTGAAGGCGAAACGTGGTGCAATTGAGCGCTTTGGCGTTGGCGAGCGACAGTCTCGCGTGCGGCAACGCTTGTTGGTTGTCGCGTTGGCGACGGCTCGGGAAATCGCCGATGCCAGGCACCGGGCGTTACACATCGCGATCGACGCCACGCGCATCAGCGGGCATCGGGTCAATCCATCGGTTTGCGAGTGCAAGTGTGTGGCCCTCAGGCGCTGCTCGCGAATTCGGGATCAGTTGGTTAGGTACCCGAGCATTGTGCGGGACACGCGAACAGCTAACGCCCTTGCGTTGGATTCACCTGCAAGCCCCGCAGCATCGATCATTCCCTTCCCCAGGGCGACCAGGTCGCGGGCAGCTTCGGCGGGACGCAAAATGTCGTGGTCGCGAAGCAGCTCTTCGACCGTCTGGACAATATCGCCTGCGAGTTTGGCCGTGTCAGCGCTAAGGGCGAGCGACGGCTCGATGAAGTCAAGCGCGCGCGCCAGCGCCGGGCGATCAAGTTGGTGACTGACGGCTGCATCAACGAGCGCGCGAATCGCAACCTCAAGCGTTGCGCGCTGGAGAGCGCCTGCCAAAGCGTCGATGCGCGCCTTTAGAAGCGCGCGTTCGCGTCGCGTGAGTTCGGCAAGAATTGCAGATCGGCCGGGAAAATATTGATAAAGCGATCCGACGCTTACACCGGCGCGATCGGCAACTGCATTTGTCGTCAAGGCGTCCAGCCCCTGCGTCTCCAAAATGCGAGCAGCGGCTTCCAGGATCGCGCTGACCATGGCCTCAGAGCGCGCTTGGCGTGGGCGTTTGCGCAGGTCGTTTGCGCGGAGCCGAATGCGAGTTGCCATATGCGAGAGTTTACTCGCATTTGCACAACCAGATCAAGTTTCCTGGGAGGCCGGAATGGCGAGCAAGTTCGCAGTTTTCATGCTGATCAAGGCGTTGCCGTCCTGGCTGTCCCTCCAGCGAGACGAACGCGCGCGCATCGCCGAGGCGGCATTCGCTGACGCACTCTCTGGCGGTTGCGTCAAGTTCCGTCACTTTGACGCCGAGGCCTTTTCGGGCCGGGCAAGCGATGTGGCGCTGTTCGAGACGGAGGATCTCAACGCCTACTACTTCGCCGTGGAGCGCCTCCGCGACAGCCCGATCTTCGCTCACCCGTATTTCGAGGTCGTGGACATCATTCCATCCATCGAGGACGGCTATCGCGCGTTCGAAGCACAGCGGAGCGCGACATGACCGCGATGAGGCCATTCTGAGATCGACGCCAGACACCGATCTGATTGCAACAGGGCGGTTAGAACTGATGCTCCAGCGGTAGCTGTCCTGCAGCAAGCGCCCATTTGTGTTGCCGCTCTTCGTCGACCGAGACGTGCGATGGCGGAAAGTTCGGGTCCGCAAACATGCCTTCCGCCACGGCGACGAAACCCGGCATTCCACCGCCCTCGCGCTGCGGGCAGATGTCGCGTTTCGCGAGCATCGAGAACCCGCTGCCTATCCTTCCGATCGCCGCACCCGCGGCGAGCGCCGCTGGGGAGATCGCTTGGGGGTACGCAATCCATCGACAAAGACATCGACCAGTCGCAGCGCCCGCGGCTGCCACTCGCCTCCCCCCTGCGAATAAAAGATGCCAACCAACGCCCGCAGGAGATCTTCCGGCGACACGTCTGAGCGGATGTCGCCTGATCGGGCGCCGCGATCCAGCAGCAGGCCGATCGCCCGGGTGAGACGCTCAAGGGAATAGGCCGCGAGATCAGAGTGCGCGACCAGTTGCAGCGCTTGCGCCATGCCCTTCTTGGTCGCTACGAGGCGGACATTGGCATGTAGCCATTTTCGCAACGCCTCGACCGGTTCACCGCTTCGCGCGAGCTTTTCGGCGAGTTCGAAAAGCTGGTCGACTTCATGCCGATACACAGCCTCGAACAGCGCTTCGCGTGTCGGAAAATGCCGATAGAGCGTTCCGATACCGACGCCCGCCTGCCGCGCTACCGCTTCCAGGCTCGCCTGCCCGGTTCCGGAACCGAAGACCTTCGCGGCTGCATCCAGCAGGCGTTCGCGGTTCCGGATCGAATCCACGCGTGGCTTGCGGCTTGATTTTGGGTCGTCAGCTTTCATGTCTCTCAAATGACGCGGGTTCACATTGACAAACGGAGGCTCCCTCCGTATAAAGAGCGCCATCCGGGAGCGCTCGCAAGACACTTCGGCCTTCCGCAGACGCATGTCAGCCCTTTTACAGAGCGACTCGCAAGGCCTGCACGCTTCGTTCGACCATAAACAGATAAACTGACTGGAGCACCCATGTCCTTCTCCATCAGCCTCACGATCAACGCTGAGCAGCGATCAATTGTGCTCGACGATCCGCGTGTGACGCTGCTTGATCTCCTGCGCGAGCGGCTTGGCCTCGTCGGTACGAAAAAGGGATGCGACCGAGGCCAGTGTGGCGCCTGCACCGTTCTTGTCGACGGCAAGCGCATCAATGCGTGTCTCACGCTCGCCGTCAGCCTGGACGGATCGGAAGTTACGACGATCGAGGGACTGGCGAAGGGAGACGCCTTGCACCCGGTGCAGGCGGCTTTCATCGCCCATGACGGTTTCCAATGCGGCTTCTGCACCCCCGGCCAGATCATGAGCGCAGTCGGTCTCATCGCTGAAGCTCATGCGGGCGACGACCCGGAGCGAATTCGCGAGCTGATGAGCGGCAATATCTGTCGCTGCGGCGCTTACCAGGGGATCACCGAGGCCGTCCTCGAAGCGCAGACAAAGATGCAGCAAGGCAAGCAGAGGGACGCGGCATGAACCGTTTCGACTATATCCGCCCGACGACCATTGCCGAAGCTGTTTCGGCCGCCTCTGTCCCTGGGTCAGCCTACCTCGCCTCCGGCACCAATCTCCTCGACCTAATGAAGATTGGCGCAGCAAGGCCCGAACGTATTATCGACATCACACGACTACCGGGTCTCGCGCAAATTGACTGGCAGCCTGACGGGTCCGCCCGCATCGGCGCCTTGGTGCGCAACGCCGACCTTGCTTACGATGGGCGCTTCGCCCGCGCCTTCCCGTCTGTCGCTGAGGCCTTGCTCTCCGGCGCATCGGCGCAGTTGCGCAACGCCGCCACCGTCGGCGGCAATCTGATGCAACGCACGCGCTGCGCCTATTTCCAGGATCTCGCCAGCGCCTGCAACCGCCGGCAGCCGCGCTCGGGGTGCGATGCACGCGGCGGCGAAAATCGCCTGCACGCGGTTCTGGGCTGGAGCGAGCATTGCATCGCCACGCACCCATCTGACTTTTGTGTGCCTCTGGTCGCCCTCGACGCCACCGTCGAGTTGGAGGGCCCCGAGGGATCGAGGAGCATTTCACTCGACGCCCTGCACGCGCTTCCTGGTGATGCGCCACAGCAAGAAACGACGCTCAAGGACGGGGAACTGATCGTGGCGGTGAAGCTTTCCGCTGAAGCGGCGTCCTACGCCAGCAAGGCGCGCTATCTGAAACTGCGTGAACGGACCTCCTTTGCCTTTGCAATTGTGTCTTCAGCCGTCGCCATAAAGGCCGACGGCGCAAAAATCCAGGCGGCGCGTATCGCGCTTGGCGGCGTCGCAGCGAAGCCATGGCGTGCGCGCGAGGCGGAAGCATGGTTATCGGATAGGGTCGCTTCGCCAGAAGCATTCGCGAACGCCGCGGAGATCGCGCTCGCCGATGCGCGCGCTTCGGGCGACAACGCCTTCAAGATCGAACTTGCGCGCCGGATCGTCGTCCGCGCCCTTACGCTTGCCTTCGCAGGCACGCCCGCAACCATGCCGGCTCTACCTGCTTCGCCCTTCTCCACATCGCCGGGAGCCGCCCATGCCGGTTGAATCTGCGCCGCAATCCACCCCCGTTCTTCGGCACGGCTCCAATTTGGGACAACCGCTGACGCGCCGCGATGGACCGCTCAAGGTCACCGGTCGTGCGACCTATGCGGCCGACAATCATCCTGAAGGCATGCTCTACGCCGTTACATCTGTCAGTGGTATTGCGCGCGGACGCGTGACGTCGCTCGACGTCGCCGCGGCGAAGGCGCATGCCGGCGTGGTTGAAGTCATCACGCCAGCGAACCGGCCACCGCTGGCGCATGATCCGGATGTAAAGATGCCGTACTTCGGCTTCAGGGTCGAGGTACTGCAAAACGACATCGTGCGGTATGTAAACCAGCCGATCGCAATGGTGATCGGCGAGACGCTTGAGGCGGCAACCGAAGGCGTCTTCCTGCTCAATCCTCAATATGCAAGCGATGCTCCCCGGATGACACTCGACAAGGGTGAGCGGTTCGCGCCGCAGGCGGTCGGCGTCGGCGGACCGCCGCGAACATCGCATGGCGACATCAAGGAGGGGTTTGCCTCCGCGAAGCAGAT
>JANMWT010000468.1:0-16206 GCA_031394145.1 Alphaproteobacteria bacterium
GGACCCCACTCGCACCCCTCGGGCCTCCGATGCGACGATAAGACGCCTTGCCCTTGAGCGCGCAAACGAGGCTCGGCTAGTCGCACCTGCGGGCCAGCGTTAGACGTACGTGTGCAGTCATGCCGCGCGGAACTAACTGCCAGCCCCCCAAGCAAGCACGCAATTCAGCAAGCTGCTTCTGTTATTCGCGCTGGGCGGGTTCTACTCTATGGTTTGGTTTTATCTGGCCGCGGGCTTTTGGTGGCCGGCGGCGGCTCGGACCTAGATAATGCAAACTTGGCGGTTTGAAGAGTCCCCCGCGGGCCGCCATCAGCTCGCCAGGCGCAGGAGGGAGCTTAGTTGGGCTTTGGCTTGTCGGCGGGTTTCGCCGCCGGCGGGACGGCCGGTTTCACCGCCGGCGCTGCAGCGGGTTTCACCGCCGGCGCCGGGGCGGGTTTCACCGGGGCGCCAGCGAGCAGGAGTTCGATCGGATTGCCGTCAGGGTCTTTCACCATGGCATAGGTCAGACCTTCACCCGACTTGGTGGCGGTCCCGCCCGCGCCGCCGGCGGCGACCACCGCGGCGATCGCCTTGTCCATGTCCGGCACGTCGAGGATCAGCGCCGCCATTGAGGGGACGGGCGCATCCTTGGCGCGCTTGGTGGCGATGACGATCGGCGTCGATTTGGCCGCCTTGGCTTTCGCGGCGGTCGAACCGGAATTGATCACGATTTCCTTGAAGGCCGCCGTGTCGACCGGGCGACGCGTCTCGGACATGCCGAAGGCTTTTTCGTAGAATTTCGCCGAGACTTCTGGGTCGTTGACCAACACCCGGATCGAGCGGACCGAGACGCCGCTTTCCTGCGCCAGCGCCGGCGCGGCGACAGAAGCGAGGATGACCGCGCTCAGGCCAAGCTTCAGCATCGAGTTCATGATTGTCTCTCCCCATTGATCGTCGCTTGCGGGCGGCCACCGCGATGGCCCGCATCGTTGGCCGGCATCTGGGCACAGTTCGGGGGCTTGCGGAAGGCGGAGGTTACAGGCTGGAGCGGCGGAGGATCGAGGTCCGGGCAGCGCAAGAGAGGCTCAGGCACCGCAGGCTCAGGCACCGCAGGCTCAGGCACCGCAGGCTCAGGCACCGCAGGCTCAGGCAAGGACCCGCTTGAAGGTAATCCGGCCGACCTCGTTGATCATCGTGTCCTTGTCCAGGAACGTGCGCAACGTCGAGGTCAGGGGCAGACCGTTCTCGTCGATGGTGTGCAGCTTGAATTTCTGCTTGTCGATCGGCTCGACCCGATAGCGCCCGGCTTGGGTGACCGGGCCGGCCGGGGCGCCGCGCACGTCGAGCTTGTTACGCACGATGAAGCTGCCGTCCTCATTGTAAACCGCGGTGATCGCGCTGGTGACTTCGCCGCTGGCAGTCTCTGCGCGCCACTCGCCGACCAGCGAGCGGGCGAATGACGGCGCCGCCTTGGGTTTGCCGAACATGAGCGTTCCCTTTACGCGCACCAGTCCCTCATGCTCAGCCAGCCAAGGCTTGGCCGATCGATAAGAGGCGACCCTCTGGCTTGTACGTTGCGCCGTGGGCATCGAGTATCCTTGGGCAAGGTCTGGCGCAACGTCTGGCGCAACGTCTTGCGCAACGTCTTGCCAGCGCCATGCCAGCACAGGAGGGGAATGGCGCCAACTGGGCTCCCTCCTCAGGGTGCGGGCGATTTTCGGGGGTGGAGACAGATTGCCAGAGGTTAACATGACCCATTCGTCATCCCGCCCCGGCGGGGTTTCGCCGATCACGGGCGGCTGCCAGTGCGGCGCGGTGCGTTATGCTTTGCATGCCGTTCGGGTCGAAAAGCCGCATGTCTGCCACTGCCGCATGTGCCAGCGCGCGACAGGAGGCTTGTTCGCCGCGCTCGCCGGCTGCGCCAGGGACCAGCTGGAATGGACACGCGGTGAGCCTGCCCTCTTTGCCTCATCCAACCTTGCAACCCGCGGCTTTTGTCGCGCGTGCGGCACCCCGCTCAGCTTTGCCTACAACCCGCCCGAAGCGCGCATCTACGTCACCATCGGCTCGCTGGACGATCCCGAGCAGGCGGCCATCGAACGCCAGTATGGCGTCGAATCGAAACTGTCCTGGGTGCGGTTCTGCGAAGATGCGCCCCAGGAGCGAACTGCGGCGACGCCCGAGGCGCAGGCCTTTTTCGCAGGCATGACCCGGAACCAGGCCTGAGGCCCGACCCGCGCCCGGCAATCGCGAACCCTAAACCGCGATGGCGACGATCTCGGCCTCGAACGGTCCCACCGCCACGGTGTCGCCAACCTGGAGATCGATGAGCGCTCGGGCGACCGGCGCTGCGTGCGATATCAGCCCCCGAGCTGGATCGGCTTCATCCTCGCCGACTATTCGCCAGACGCTTCGTCTGCCGTCTTGGCGCTCGAGCGTGACACTCGAACCAAATCCCACCCGCGTGCTGTCGCGACGCTTGTCGACCAGCTGGGCGCTCTGACGGCGAGCCGTCCAGTAGCGCAGCTCACGAGCGGCCCGGGTGAGGGCGTGCTTGTCGCCGGCGGCAACCGCGCCTGCATGGTCGGCGCTGCGCCGTTCGATTTCAGCGTCGATCGCGGCCAAACCTTCCTGCGTGACCAGATTGGGCGCTGTCGAGATGATGCGGTCCGGCAGGTCGCTGACCCCGTCCTCGTCGTCCTCGCGGGTAAAAGCCTTGCTCATGCTGCGAATCTAGGGCGGGGCGGGAGAGGCGCAATGGCGCTCGAGGCCAGCGTTCGATGGCCGACAAATGCGCGAAACCTTGCCCAGACCCTCGCTTCGGGGATGAACGACAGGCCAACCCTTACCAAATACCTGACTGAATCGAGCAGATCGGGCAGACGCTTTTCGTGCAATCTTGCCCAAGTTTTCGTATGTATTGCGCTTCCATCTCCGGAGCCCGTCTTGTCGGCAAAGCGCGTCCTTCTGATCATCGGCGGCGGTATCGCCGCCTACAAGTCGCTCGAGCTGATCCGCCTTTTGGCGAAGCAGGGCATCGCGACGCGCGCCATCCTGACCAAGGCCGGCGCGGAATTCGTGACGCCGCTCTCGGTCGCTGCGTTGTCCGGAGAAAAGGTTTTTACTGACCTGTTCAGCCTCACCGACGAAGCCGAGATGGGGCATATCGAACTTTCGCGTTCAGCCGATCTCGTCGTCGTCTGTCCCGCCACCGCCGATCTGATCGCCAAGGCCGCCAACGGCCTCGCCAATGACCTTGCCTCAACCGCCCTTCTCGCCACCGACAAACCGGTGCTGATGGCGCCCGCGATGAATGTGCGGATGTGGGGCCACGCTGCAACCCAGCGCAATGTGCTGCGGTTGAAAGCTGACGGTGTTTGCGTCATGCAGCCCGATGAAGGTCCGATGGCCTGCGGCGAGTTCGGCCCCGGCCGCCTGCCGGAACCTGAACGGATCGCCGCTGAGATCCATTGGCTGCTGGGCCACGCTTCAGACGGCCCGCTGCACGGGTTGCGCGCGGTAGTGACCGCCGGACCGACGCGCGAGCCGCTGGATCCGGTGCGCTTCCTTTCAAACCATTCCTCCGGCAGGCAGGGCTATGCGATTGCTGAGGCGCTGGCGAAGCTGGGCGCCGATGTCCGCCTGGTCTCAGGGCCCACCACCCTGCCCGCTCCCCAAGGCCTGACGCGCATCGACGTCGAGACTGCGTCCGAGATGTTCGAGGCGGTGAAGGCCGAAATGCCCGCCGACATTTTCGTCGCCGTCGCAGCCGTCGCCGACTGGCGTCCGGCGATGCGGGCCCAGACCAAGCTCAAGCTCAAGGGCGCAACCGATCAGTCGGTGGCGCTGCAACTGGTCGAGAACCCGGATATCCTGAAGCGGATCGCGGCGCGCAAAAAGGACCGACCCAAGCTGGTGATCGGCTTCGCCGCCGAGACCAACGACGTCGAGGCTCACGCCCGCGCCAAGCTGATGCGCAAGGGCTGCGACTGGATCGTCGGCAATGACGTGTCCGGCGATGTGATGGGCGGCGCCGATAACCAGGTGCTGCTGGTGACGCGTGGAAGCGTCGAGCGCTGGCCGCGACTGGACAAGGGCGAGGTGGCGACCCGTCTCGCCGCTCGCATCGCCGAAGCCTTCGCCTCGGGCGCCGCCGCAGCCGACGCGGCTGAATAATCAGCCGTCACTGCGCCGGGCAAAATAGGTGAAGGCGAGCGCGATGCAGTGCTTCAGCGGCTCGACCGGCACGGCGTCTCCGGCGGTGAAGTGGATCGCCCGCTCGCCATCGAACTCAAAACGCTTGGCGTAGAGGTCGCGGAACTCGGCGATCAGGCTGGTCTGGCAAGGCACGAACAGTGCGTAACCGTCGCGCTGCGACTTGAGGGCGTCGATCCGGATCGTCGTGCCGGTCTTCGGGCGCCGCGGTCGATACGCAGGCTGGCCCCAGCGCAGCATTTCATCGACCGGCCCGACCCCGGGCATCGCCTTGCCGACATCGAGGATGTGGCCGCGCAGCTCGCTCATCGGCGTCTGCAACATCTGTGGATAGGCCTCGAACGCCGCTTTCACGGTGGGGTTCGAGAAGCGATGGATGGGCATCAACGTCCCCGGCCGCTAGGAATGATCATACTAGGACTACCATGTCGGCCCGTCGTGAAGCCCATTTTACGAAAGGCGTCTATCGCGTGAGTGTAACTATCCGCGTTGTACCGCTGGTGCATTTTGAAGGACTGGCGCTGCCTGCCTATGAAACGAGCGGCGCGGCCGGCATGGACTTGCGCGCCGCGGTGGCCGAGGACGCTCCGATCGTCCTCAAATCGGGCGAGCGCGCCATGGTGCCGACGGGCCTGACCATCGCCCTGCCCTTGGGGTATGAGGCCCAGATCCGGCCGCGCTCGGGCCTTGCCGCCAAGCACGGCGTCACCTGCCTGAATTCACCTGGCACGATCGACGCCGACTATCGCGGAGAAGTGAAGGTGATTCTGATCAATCACGGCGATACCCCCTTCGTCATCACGCGCGGCGAGCGCATCGCCCAGATGGTGATTTCCCCTGTGACGCAGGCGGCTTTCGAGGTGGTGACCCAGCTGGACGACACCGACCGGGGCGGCGGCGGGTTCGGCTCGACGGGCCGGTAAGGGCTGGTAGACTGCAACCTGCTGTAACCCTTAAGGGCCCGGCGACGTATAACGCCCAAGCCCAGAGCCAACTGGCAGGAGATAAGCATGACCTATCGATCGCGCCTGGCTATCGCCGTCGCCGCCCTTGCGCTTAGCGCCGGCGGTCTTTCGCTGTCCGCCGGCGCAGCCGACCTCGACAAGCAGATCCCGGCCGCAACGCTCGATGCGCCAAAAGCCGGGGCGGCGACCAGCGAGACCGTCGTCCTCGCCGGCGGCTGCTTCTGGGGCCAGCAGGGCGTGTTCGAACATGTGAAGGGCGTGACCCGGGTTGTCGCAGGCTATTCCGGCGGCAAGAAAGAGACCGCAAGCTACAATCTCGTCACCACCGAGACCACCAACCATGCCGAGGCGGTCGAGATCACGTTCGACCCCCGCATCGTTTCGTTCGGCGACCTGCTGAAGGTCTATTTCTCGGTCGCCCACGACCCGACCCAGCTCAATCGCCAAGGCCCTGATACGGGCAGCAGCTATCGTTCGGAAATCTTCTTCAGCAGCCCGATGCAGGAAAAAATCGCGACCGCCTACGTCAAGCAGCTCGGGGACGCCCATATCTTCTCAGGTCGGATCGTGACCCGGATCGAAGCCAACAAGGGCTTCTACCCCGCCGAGGGCTATCATCAGGACTACCTCATCCATAACCCGGATGCAGGCTACATCGTGGTCAACGACCTGCCGAAGATCGAGGCGTTGAAACAGGTCTGGCCGTCGATGTATCGCGAACAGCCGGTCATGCTGAAGACGGCGTCGCTCTGAAGCTGGGCGTCCGTCGATTGGGCCGGTCGAGATCTGGCCTGTCCGGATCTGGCCTGTCCGGATCTGGCCTTCCCTGATCTGGCCTTCCCTGATCTGGCGCGCGTCCTTATGATCGCCGCCAAGGTCAGGATGGCGTGCGATGGATATCAATAGCCCTTTCACCATGATCGTTGCGATCGTCGCGATCAGCGTGGGCGCCGGGGTGATCAACAACTATTTCAGGATGAAGCGCGCGACGTCGCGTAATCTCGACCAGGATCGCGAGCTTGGAGACCTGCGCGCCGAGGTGCTGAAACTCACCGATCGGGTGAAGGTGCTCGAGCGCCTTGCCGTCGACAGCGACAAGCAGCTGTCCTCAGAGATTTCGCGATTGAGATAAACCAGGCGACCGCAAGATTGCGATCAAAGGCGGCGACGGACCTGGCGGTCAGGCTTCCGCGGTGTTTGATCCGGGCGCCGCAACCAGCTCCCCAGGCGCCTTCGAATGCCGTCTCCCGGACAGGTCGCGGCCGGTCAGCATCTTGATGCGCTCGACCAGCCAGGGTCTGTGGAAAATGAAGAGCCAGCCGAGATAGACGGCGGCGCCGACCACGCCGCAAAGACCGAGGCGCAGAACCTCCCCAACCCCGACCAGGAAATGCTGCAGACCCCAGACGCCGAGGACCATGGCGATCGTCGCCAGCACCGGCGGGACGAGACCGGCATAATATTGCAGGTTTGATTGCTGGAGACGGCGATTGACGACGGCGACGCCGACCGCTGCGATCAGGGGCGTCGGAATGCTCGTGGTCAGATAGAGCCAGGGCGCATCGATCTTGGGGGCCACCAGAAGCGCGCAGACGCAGCCGATCGCCCCGGCGCCGGTATAGATCAGCGAGGCCCGGTTCAACCCGAGGGCCGCCATCGCGACGCCGCTGAACCAGGCGATGGGCGCCGCCATCGTCGCCAGCGAAACGGCGCGCATCAGTGGTGCGACGCCGGCATAACGCTCCGGCAGGAACACCGATACGACGTCATCCGCCACCAGGATGAGACCTGCGAACGCAGGAAAGGCAAGCAGCACAACATTGTGGGTGAGGTCGCGGTAGACCTGGCGCTCGCCCTCGAGATTGCCTCTCACCTTGGCCATGAGCGGAAACCACAACCCCATGATCGGGTTGATAATCGGACCCTGGACTGACTCGACAATCCGGTTGGCGGCGCGCAGCAGGCCAATCGTGAAGCCATCGAATCTGAGCCCGAAGAACACCAGCAGGAACCGGGGCGCGATCTGACCGAACGCGCTGATGACCCAGAGCGGCAGAAACCTGCCGGCGAAATTGCGCGCCATAGCCCAATTGACGGTCAGGCCCGGAAACCAGCGGGTGTAGCGGTATTCGAAGAACACGGTTGTCGCCAGCGTCACGATGCGTTGCGCGGCCAGCGCCCAGACAAGCCAGGGCGAAAACGCCATGACGATTCCTGCGGCGCCGCCTGCGAGTGTTCCATAGATGGAGCGTTTGGTCAGCTGCCGGAAGGAGAGGTCTCGGCTGATCAACGCGTCCATCACCGCGAGCCAGGGCACCGGCAGGATCATCACGCCGAACAGCGGCATGAAGGTCGCGATAAGCGGCTCTCCGAAAAGCCTGCCGACCGGACCGGCGGCTGCGAACATCGCCGCTGCAAAGACGACGGCAAACGCCAGGAAGGCGAGGAAGGCGGAGTTCAGCGACCGCTTGTCATACCGGCCGCACTGCATGATCGCATCCATGCAGGCATAGCGACCATCGGAGCCGACAAAATCAGAAAAGATCGAGGCGAGCGCCACGATGCCGAAAACTTCCGGCGGCAGCTGCGAGGCGATGATCAGGAAAATGACGAAGCTGGCGCCCTGGGACATGACAAACGACAGCACGTTCCAGAACATACCGCCGCGGATCGCAGACGTCAGATCGAGCCTCCTGGCGGACCCATCGACCTGCCCCTGGCGCGAGGAAGCGGGGCGGGCGTCCCTGTTCTTGTGCTCAACGCCCATTGGAACCCTGCACGCAAATGTCGGCGCTTTCACGCGATCAACGATAAGTCGAAACGTCAGATGGAATGCTAACCCGGACTCCCCGCCGGACTCCCCGCCGGACAACCCAGATCGGCCACAGGTGCTGCATATACCGCGACGGCGGCGCAAGATCAGGCGGACACTGCCCCAACGCGGGCGCGGGCTCTGTACGTCAGCGCACCGACGACGCGGAAATTCCGCGACAATCTCCCGCAACGGAAGCTCGATGGTCTGTCAGCCGCCAGCTCGCGCGGTAATCTTCTCGTCTCAACCTTGCAACTGCAACGCCGGCGGGATCATGTCCGCCAGGTAATAATGCTCGCCATCGGCGACTGTTTCCAGCCGGCCCAGTTCGAACGCCGAACGATCGATGATGATGTCGCGCGGGCGCAGCGGGCGTGACAATTCGAGCCCCTCCAGCGATCGGCATCGCGAGAAGGCGACATAAGCCTGACCGTGGGCGAACATGCCGCTGTCGAAGTCGATGTGGACCCTGTCCAGCGTCATGCCTTGGGATTTGTGGATGGTGACCGCATAAGCGAGGCGCAACGGCAATTGCTTGAACGAGCCGATCACCGAGCGGGTGACCGCGGCGGTCTTCGCATCGAATTCATAGCGGAATTTTTCCCAGGCCTGCTGCGCGACGCGATGAACCTCCTTGCCGATCTGGACGAAGGCGTCCGTCTCGCCGAGCGCCGCGACAACGCCGAGCGACCCGTTCACCCAGCGACCCTGCGGATCATTGCGGATCATCATGACCCGCGCGCCAGGTTTCAGCTCCAGCACCTCTTCGGTCGGAAAGGCCTTGGCTTCGAACTGGCCTTCGAGCGAAGCGGTATAGTCGCGCGCCTCGCCCGGCAGTTCGGACAGTCGCATCTGATTGATCCGCCACGCCGCGGCGTTGTTGGGCGTCAGCACGACATGGGTGAGGCTGGCTTCGGCCGACGTGCGGGTTGAAACGCGACCGCACAAGATGTCCTCATCCTCATGGCTGAGCCGGCCATTGCGCAAACCATTGAGAATGCGGATGAAGCCGGCGTCCTCCTGCCGGAAGATGCGCTTCAGCGCCGCGAGCCGGAACCCGCCGGAGGCGAACGCCGGCGCGCGGAAAAACCACGGCCCGCCAAAGGTCGCCTGCAGGATGTGCTCAACATCGCCGCCAACCACCGGCGGCAACTGAGACAGGTCGCCCGAGACGATAAGCCGTACGCCGCCGAAGGGTCGCTTGTCGTTGCGGTTGAGCCGCAGCGTGTCATCAATCGCCTGCATCATGTCCGAGCGCACCATCGAGACCTCGTCGATGATGATCGTCTCGACCGAGCGCACCAGCCGCTGATTGCGCAGCTTGCGGGCGTCGCCCGCATCGAGCAGGCGCGGCGGGAAATTGAAGAAGGAATGGATGGTCTGGCCGCCGACATTCACGGCGGCAAGCCCGGTGGGCGCGAGCACTACCGTCTTCCGCTGCTCGGCCGAGATGATCTGGCGCAACAGCGTCGTCTTGCCGGTGCCGGCGCGGCCGGTCAGGAAGATGTTTCGCCGGCCGCCGACAATGTCGGCGAGAAGCGGCGCATAGACGTTCGAGACCGTCATCTTGCTGCTGCTGGGTGCATCGCCATTGGAGATCGCCTCAACGGGAGGTAAACGGGGCGCTGGATCGGGGATGGCCCGGGTCCCGCATTTCTTGGCCCCGCACTTCCGGCGAGTCACATGGTTCTAACCTCCGACGAGCTCGAGCGCTACGCCCGCCATATCATGCTGCGCGAGCTCGGTGGGCCGGGCCAGCAAAAGCTGCTCAAGGCGCATGTGGCGCTGGTCGGGCTTGGCGCACTGGGCGGGCCTGCGGCGATGTATCTGGCGGCGGCTGGCGTCGGTCGGATGACCCTGATCGACGATGACAGCGTCGCCCTTTCCAACCTGCAGCGGCAGGTGTTGTTCAGCACCGCCGACATCGGCCGGCGCAAGGTGGATGCAGCCTCCGCGGCGCTCAAGGCGATCAACCCCGGTGTCGCCATCGTGGCGCGCGGCCTGCGCCTCGGCCGCGATAACGCCGTGGCGCTGCTGTCAGGCGCGGACATCGTGATCGACGGCTCGGACAGTTTCGCGACGCGATTTGAGGTCAACCAGGCCTGTTATGATCTCGGGCTCACGCTGGTCTCGGGCGCGGTCGGACGCTGGAGCGCACAGGTCGCGACCTTCAAGGCGGGGGCAACCAAGACGCAACCCGCCGGCTTGCGCCTGCCCTGCTATCGCTGCCTGGTGAATGAGGCGCCGGAGAATGAAGAGACCTGCGCCGCCGTTGGCGTCGTCGGACCGCTCACCGGCTTTGTCGGCGCACGGTTGGCGCTGGAGACGGTCAAGGAGCTGGTGGCCGCTGGCGACAGCCTCGCAGGTCGGCTCTGGCTGTTTGACGGCCTGACCGGCGATGGCCGCACCATCGCGCTGGCGGCCGATCCTGCCTGCTCGGTCTGCGGCGCGCGGTCCGCGACAAGCTGATCGTGTCCGGCGTCGTCCTTGGTCAGCTCCTTGTAGAGGGTGGAGACAAATTCGTCTTCAGGTTCGCCGCCGGCAGGGTCTGCATACTTCGCGGTCCAGCTCGCCAGCGGGTGGGCCGCGAGGGTCTGCTCCAGCGTATCGCCGGCATCGATGCAGGCTTTCACCGCCGCGGCCGAACCCTCGATCATCGCCAGCTCGGCCTCAAGGTCGGCCTTGCTGCCAAGCTTGCCATGACCCGGCACAATCCTGGTGTCCGGGCCAGCCAGCGCCAGAGCCTGCTTCTGGGCCGCGATATAGCCGGTGAGTGTACCGCCGTCCTCGCGGTCGATGTTGGGATAGGCGCCATTGAGAAAAAGATCGCCCATCACGAGGACGTTGGCGTTGACGATGTCCACCAGAACGTCGCCGTCCGTGTGCGCGCCCGGCACGGCAATGATGCGCGCGGTCTCGCCGTCGAGATGGAGATCCATGCTTTTCGAGAAGGTTATCGTCGGCCACCCGGCTTCCGGCAGGATCGATGACGGCTCGCCATGCGGCGTCTCAGGCGTCTCGCCGGTCAGCCGCTTGCGGACATTGTCCTGCGCGATCACGACCATGCCGGCGGACTGCAGCAGCGGATTGCCGCCGGAATGATCCCAGTGCCAGTGCGTGTTGACGATGAAGACCTGCTTGCCGAACGTCTGACTTTCAATGCGTAGCAGATTGTAGCCGGCGTTGAATTCAGTCTGGTCATCGATCAGCAGCGCCTGCGTCTTGCCGACCACCAGGGCCATATTGCCGCCATAGCCGGTCAGCATCGATACGTTCGGCGCCAGGGACAGCGTGTTGCGATGGACCAGCGTTTCGCCGACAGCCGCCGTGACGCCGATCAGAGCGAGCGCTGCGCCGCCAAGCAGGAGCGCGCGGCCGCTAACCGCCTTTGTGATCGAACCGGGCTCGACGCGTCCCAGGATGGCTTGAACCGACCCGCTCAATTCTGCAGCCCTCCGGGAAGGTCGCGCTGGAACCGTTTTCCGGCGACGCTACTAAATCCGCCTTCCGCAAGGATCGTGCCGAGCGCGAGCGCTCGATTAACTACGCCCTGGCGGGGGCGATGGCGCCCACGGCGCCGTTCGGGATTTTGAAGCTGGGACGACGGGTTGGCGGCGCGCGACCGCGCCGCCCGCGCCGCTCGGTGTGCGCTGGTTGATCTCAGGAGGGCGCGGCCGGCGCAATCGGCGTCGCCGGCGCGGCTGAGCCTGCCGGAGGCTTCGGAACGCCGGTCGCGGTCATCGCTGGATCGCGCAGAGGCGGGGCTGGATCGCTGGCCGGAACCACAATCGGCGCCTGGGGCCCGAGCGGCGCAGCCATCGGCCCGGACGCGTCGTTGATACGGCCGTAAAGATGCCGGTCGAGCGCGGTTTCGCGGAAACACCCGCCGAGCGCCAGAGCCAGCGCTAAGGCAAGCAGCGAGGCCGTCACACCAGGTTTCATCGGTCCTCTCCTCTGTCGTCCTTCCGCCGATATAGGGTGGGGCGATGAGGGGACCATTCACGCTCGGTGAGCGGGCTAGCCTTTCTGCTCCGGCGCACGGCAGGCGTCGCCCTCGAACGTCACCTGATCGACCAGATGCGCCTTGTTGACGACGAAGCGCGTGCTGCAGGTCGATCGGCTCGTGGAGGGCGGCTGCCAGACCGGATAAGTCTCGGAGATCGTCTCCTCGCGCGATTTGCCGTCCTTGTCAGTGACGGTTCGCGTCACCTGGCGCGTCGAATCGCGATAATAGCCGGCGGTCTCGGTGACCGTTTCCTTCTGGTATTGCCAGAGCTCGCGGCCGTCGGACATCGCGGACTTTGAGGTTGGCGGCCCCCATTGCACCAACAGATCATCGCTTGGCCGGCCTTGCCAGCCGACCATCTGCTGGCGATAGCCCTCGCTGGTCTCGCAGGCGGCGAGCGCGAACACGGCCGCAGCTGCGGCAAGCGCAAAAGCACGAGCAGACATCAGCGACCCCTTCACGTCCTGGCGACAGATTGAACGAGATTTGCCGCCGCCGCCAGAGTGGGACGGCGACAGAGTGGGACGGCGCCTTACAGCATCGCCGGAATGACGCGGTCGGGCGGCTTGTGGCCATCGGTGAAGGTCTTGATGTTGATGATCACCTTCTCGCCCATGTCGATCCGGCTTTCGAGCGTCGCCGAACTCATGTGCGGCAGCAGCACGACATTGCGCAGCGCCTTGAGGCGCGGGTTCACGTTGGGCTCGTTCTCGAACACGTCGAGGCCAGCGCCGGCGATGTCGCCCGCCTCCAGCGCGCGGATCAGGGCCGCCTCGTCGATTACACCGCCGCGCGCCGTGTTCACCAGGAACGCGTCAGGCTTCATCAGTTTGATGCGCCGTGCCGAAAGCAGGTGGAAGGTTGCCGGCGTGTGCGGGCAGTTGATCGAAACGATGTCCATGCGCGCCAGCATCTGGTCGAGGCTTTCCCAATAGGTGGCCTCCAGCGCCTCGGCCACCGGCGCGCGCACCGGCTTGCGGTTATGGTAGTGGATCTGCAAGCCGAAGGCCTTCGCGCGCCGTGCCACCGCCTGCCCGATGCGGCCCATGCCGACAATCCCGAGCCGCTTGCCATAGAGCCGGCGCCCGAGCATCCAGGTCGGCGTCCAGCCGGTGAAGGCGCCCGACTTCATCGCCTCGACGCCATCGACGATGCGGCGGGGCACAGCGAGGATCAGCGCCATCGTCATGTCGGCGGTATCCTCGGTGAGGACGCCTGGCGTGTTGGTGACAGTGATGCCGCGCGAGACCGCGGTTTGGACGTCGATGTTATCGACCCCGGCGCCGAAATGAGCGATCAGGCGCATCTGGTCGCTCGCGCGAGCGAGCACACGGCCATCGATCTTGTCGGTGACCGTCGGCACCAGGACGTCGCAACGGCTGGCGGCGTCGCACAGCTGCTCGACGGTCATCGGCTTATCGGAGGTGTTGAGCTCAACGTCGAAGAGCTCGCTCATTCGCGTCTCGACCGGCTCGGGAAGTCGCCGCGTCACGATGACCTTTGTCTTGGACCGGGACATGGACGTTCCTCGTGGTGCGGCGGGAGGTTTTTCCTCCTCACCCCTTGGGTGCAGGGTCGCTCGGCGCGGTGTAGCAAAAGCGCGAGGCCCGGCCAACCTTGGCGCCGGACCCAGCTTATTCATGCGATATGGCTCAAAGACGTGTCCCGCTTATGGCGGTCGGGCCGGATTTTCACAATTCGACGCAAATTTTTCCGATCGGTTAAGCGCGTTTTCATCGCCCCATGCTTTGGTTGGCCCTCACCTGCTGTCCCTGAACTCCTGCCCGAGACCCGATCGCGCCGTGAGAGAAATCCGCTCCCGCCTGGTTGGATTGGTGCTGGCTGCGCAGTTTTGCGGCGCCGCCTGGGCCCCGCTGGCGGTCGCGCAGGAGGTTTCCGGACGGACCGGTATGGCCGCGCCGGCGAGCTTCGCTGGCAGCTTCCGGGCCTATGCCTCGAACGCTGCCGAGAGCCGGGTCAGCGATTTTTCCGGCGAGCCGGTGCCGCGTTACGCCAGCTTGCGCGGCGAAAAGGTCAATGGCCGGTCGGGGCCGAGCCTCGATTATCCGGTCGAGTGGTCCTATTCGCGTCCTGGCCTGCCAGTGATCGTGATCCGAGAGAGCCAGGACTGGCGCAAGATCCGCGATCCGCAAGGCGATGAAGTCTGGATCAAGCGTAACCTGCTCGCCACCCAACGCACCGCGATGACGATGGCGGAGGGCGCCATCCGCAAGCATCCCGACGAGCATGCCCCGGTGGTCGCAGACTATCATGTGGGCGGGGTCGTCCTGCTTGGCGAATGCCAGCGCGACTGGTGTCGGGTCGAGGCCGAAGGCCTCAAAGGCTGGGCGCTGCGCACCCAGCTCTGGGGCGCCGACGATCTCGGCGAGACCAGGGGCGGTTGAACCCCGATTTCGTCGCCTTGCGTGAACCGTCCTGCGTCACTCGCGCGGCGGGCGGACGAGGATGGTCAACACCTTTTCGCTGAAGCCGCCGCCGACCAAGCGACCGACCGGCCGCAACTGCCACATTGTTGCGTAAAGCGCGACCGCAAGCAGGAATGGCCGGCTGCGGAAAATGGCGGTGTGCGCGGACGTCCAGCCCGCCTTCTGTTCGCGCGCCAGGAGGGCGATCGAGATCATGCCGAAGGCGACGGCGTGGATACGCATCCAGCGACCCCAGTCGGTCGCGACCACGAAGAGCGGCAGGCTCATAACCACCGCAAGGCCGGCGCAGCCAGCGAGCCAGATCGCGACAGCACGCCTTGCCGTCCACAAATGCTGGAAGAACCCGGTAAGCGGGGCGAACGCCGCCAGCGTCAAGAGGAGAGCCGGCGCCAGCGTCGCAACGCTGTTGGCCGCGTATTGCCGCATGAAGGAATTGAGCCCGTAGGCGGCGTCGTGCGCAAGCCAGACGATCTGGCTGTCCTTCTGGAGGCAGGCATTTGGCATATCCAGCAGGCCGAGACGCGGCGCCAGACTGTCGCAGATTCCAGCCACGGTTTGAGCATCGCCATGGAAGGCGATCGCCAAGCCGAAGGTGACGCCGGAAACCAGCCAGAGACCGACGGCAAGCCAGCGCCTGGCCGCCGGACGCGGTCCGACCAGGGCAAAAAACAGGAGGTAGGGGGAATACAAGAAGACCGCCTCGTGGCTGAGCACCGCCAGAGGAAACAGGGCGAGGGCGATTTCGGGCGCCCAGGATGGACGATCCTCGCGTCGTCGGGCGAAATCGCCCGCCAGCGCGGCGATGGCGATGACCAACAGGATTTCCTTGCGGCCAAACGCCATGCGCGACAGGGGTTCGAACATCAGGAGGAAGGGCGCGAAGATCAGCAGCAGCGCCGGACCGCGGTCGCGAAGCGACAAGAACAACCGGATGGCGAGCGTATAAAGCACGCCATAAAGCGCCAGGATGATCGCTACCGCGATGGTCTGCGGCGGCAATCCCGTTGCGTCGCCGATACGGAGGATGATCTCTCCGCAGAGGCCCCGACGCACGAACCCGCCCTGATAATTGGTGAGCCAGTCAAACACCGTCCACAGACCGACATCGGCCGAGAGGAGCTGGGTCTCGGCGACATAGGCGGCGAACAGCACGCCCGCCGCCGCAACCAGCACCCATAAGGTGAGCGCGATATCAAAGCCCGTCGTCGGCAGGAAACGGCGAAATCCGGTGGCGTTGGCCGGCGATCCGTCGACGCCTAGAGCGGGAGCAGAGCGGTTCCTGGAAAAGGGTTCGCTTGCCAAAAACCAGCCCCCGCGCCAACGCCCGGCCCCCGCGCCAACGCCCAAGGGCCCTCGGGGCAAGAGGCCTGAGCGTCCTCGGGGGGTTATCGGCAGCCCCTCCCTTTTTGGCAAGGCAATTTGCGTCCCCAAAAGCCTCTGCGCGAAGGCCGCCCCTTCCTTTGGTCCGGCTCTGGTCCGGGGCGAGGCTTGCAGCAAAGTGTGGTCGGCAAGTCTTGAGCCCGGGGGAGGCGAATGCTAACCGCCCCACATTCGCTTGCTTCCCGTCTGCACGCTTCCAGTCTGTACGCGCCCGGTCTCTCAGGGGCGGCGCCAAAAACCGAGGGGCTTTCCCCGATGACCCACACGCCGCTCCAGCACATCCCCAAGGTGTCCTATGATTATCAGGACCTGCTCGCGAGCGGGCGGAACGAGCTGTTCGGGGTCGGAAACGCGCAGCTGCCGACCCCGCCCATGCTGATGCTCGACCGGATCGCCGAGATC
>JANMWT010000525.1:0-2016 GCA_031394145.1 Alphaproteobacteria bacterium
CAAGCACCACGTGATCTTCTTCCGCGATCAGTCGCTGACGCCTGAGCAGCACATCGCTTTCGGCAAGAAGTTCGGCACGCTCAACATCCATCCCTATGTCAAAGGCATGGCGGGCTATCCCGAAATACTCGAAATCATCAGGGAGCCGAGTGACCGGATCAATTTCGGCGGCGGCTGGCATTCGGACATGAGCTTCCTTGAAGAACCCGCACTGGGCTCGATCCTTCACGCCCAGGAAGTGCCCGACGTCGGCGGCGACACGCTATTCGCGAGCCAGTATGCGGCATGGGATGTTCTCTCCGAGGGTCTCAAGGAGACGCTGATGCGCTTAACTGCGATCCATTCGGCGGCGGAAGAATATGGCGCCGGCGGGCATTCCTCCGCCAAGCGCACTTCGATGGATTCCGAAGTCACCGGCGAGGATGTGCCCGAATACGAGCATCCCGTGGTGCGCACCCATCCTGAGACCGGCCGCAAGGGCCTTTATGTCAACCCAGCCTTCACGCTGCGCTTCAAAGGCTGGACCAAGAAGGAAAGCCGCCCATTGCTCGACTATCTGTTTGAGGTTTCGAAGCGCGAGGCCTTCACCTGTCGCATTCGCTGGACGCCGGGCGCTCTCGCCTTCTGGGACAATCGTTGCGTCTGGCACTATGCGCTCAACGACTATCATGGTCAGCGCCGCCACATGCGCCGCGTGACGGTGAACGGCGACAAGGTGCGCTGACCATGCGCGCCGTGATCGCCGCGGTTGCTGTTGGCCTGGCGATGTTCTCTGCTGCGGTTGCCCAGCAACCGCGCTATTCCCCGCCCCGGACGGCCGGTGGCAAGCCAGACCTTAGCGGCGTCTGGATCGATATGGGCGACGGCGACCAGCTCGAACGAGCAGACGGCGTCGCCGCTCTCGTGATCAGCCCTGAGGCCTTCGCGGCAAGCAAGGCCGCCGGCAACGCGCCTGCTGTGCAAATCGTCAACGGCGAGCTGAGAACGTCCCTCATCGTCGATCCGCCAGACGGCAAGCTACCCTTCAGGGACCGCCGGTCGGCGCTCGCCTGGCGGCAAAAATACGGGGACTATGTTACCGGAAAGAAGCCGATGCCGGAGTTCACTCTGGGGCCGGATACACTGCCCAACCGCGACCGCTGCCTGATGGCGGCCAATGCGGCCGCCCCACCGATGACCAGCCAAGGCTACAACGACGCTGACCAGATCGTGCAGACGCCGGCCTACGTCGCGTTCAACGTCGAGATGATGAACGAAACACGCATCGTGCCTGTCGTCGCCGACGCGAGCGAAGCTGCGAAGGCGCACCGTCCGCCGGCTCTGCCGCGTTGGAGCGGCGATAGTGTGGGCTGGTGGGACGGCGATGTGTTCGTCGTCGAGACCCTGAACATCGACGTGAAACAGGGCAGCCAGAGCGCCACGCCGACGTCGAAAGGCGCCAGGATCGTCGAACGCTTCACGCGCGTCAGCGATGACGAGCTGCTTTACCAGGCCGAAGTGACCGACCCGGCCATCTACACGCGCCGCTGGAAGATGGAATCCAGCTTCCGCCGCTCCGCCGGCCGCGTCTGGGAATATGCCTGCCACGAGGGGAATTATGGG
Source organism: Alphaproteobacteria bacterium (assembly GCA_031394145.1). Lineage (GTDB taxonomy): Bacteria > Pseudomonadota > Alphaproteobacteria > Caulobacterales > Hyphomonadaceae > UBA7672. Next base: position 1,603 of record JANMWT010000525.1, read on the forward strand.
TTGGCGGGGATTTTGTCAGGTGTGCGAAAGACCGAGCGCGACAAGCCCACAGGCCCACTCAAATGAAAGTCCTGACCCTCGCTTGGCTTGCGGCGCACGCTGGAAGCCCTGATCGCACTCGGCGGCGACCCTTTTGCCCGCAAGGGCCATAACCGCGGCGAATGCACCTTCATTTGCGACCCCAACGGCAAGGTAACCGGCTTCGTTGACCGGCGGGACAACAATGATCTGGCGCGGAGCAGGGTGGCCTAGCCCCGATCCCGCAGCAGACGACCCTTCTGCCGGTTCCAGTCGCGTTGCTTTTCAACGTCGCGCTTGTCGATGTTCTTGCGGCCGCGGCCGATGCCGAGTTCGACTTTCGCGAGCCCGCGGTCGTTGAAATACATCTTCAGCGGCACCAGCGTGCGGCCTTCC
>JANMWT010000557.1:0-17321 GCA_031394145.1 Alphaproteobacteria bacterium
TTGAGTGGCGGCATCGCGCAATAGTTCGCGCTCGCCCTGGATGGGCGAATGCTGATTTTCCGAAGGGATCAAGCAGACATGAGCGGACGGTTAAACGGCAAGGTGGCCCTGATCACCGGCGGCACGAGCGGCATCGGCGAAGCGACAGTCGCGTTGTTTGTGAAGGAGGGCGCGAAGGTCCTTTTCACTGGCCGCAACGCCGGGAAGGGCGCCGAGCTTGAGGCGTCGCTTGGCCCCAACTCGCGCTTTTTCGTTTCCGACGTGAGCGACGAGCAACAGATCAAAGCGTCGATCGAACAGACACTCAATGCATTCGGTCGCCTCGATGTGCTGTTCAACAATGCGGGTGGTCCGACCCACGGCGAGGTCGACACGATCACGCATGAGGATTTCGAGCAGGCGACCAGCCTGCTGCTCGGGTCGGCGATCTTCGGCATACGCTACGCGGCGCCTGTGATGAAATCGCAGGGAAGCGGCGCGATCATCAACAATGCCAGCGTCTCGTCCAACCGCACGCACATGGGCGAATATCTCTATTCGATCATGAAGGCGGGCGTGGTGCACGCCACGCGGATGGCGGGGATGGAGCTGGGCCGGCACGGCATCAGCGTGAACTGTATTTCCCCGGGCGCCATCGCCACGCCGATCTTTTTCGGCGGCTCAGCCAAGGCCGCCGGAATGGAGCCGGGAAAGGCAGACGCCAAGCTCGAGAAGTTGACCGCGAACCTCTCGAAGGCGACGCCGCTGAGGCGATCCGGCCTGCCGCATGATATAGCGGTGGCGGCGCTCTTCCTCGCAAGCGATGAGGGGCGTTACATCAACTGCCACGACCTGGTGGTGGATGGCGGCATGACGGCCGGCGGACGCGTCAACTACGAATGACCACAACAACCGGCGCCGCCTCCATGTAGCCGGAAACTGGGAAGGGAATTCAGATGATCTCGATGGCCATTTCCTTGGCGACACTTGCTATGCTGCAGCTGGTGCATCCCGAAGCGCCGATCGTCAAGCCGCCGACGGCGCCTAAGACCATTACACTGCCGACCCCGCCGCCGAAACCGGCGCACCCCTATATTGGCGTCAATCCAGCTACCAAGCAGCCCGTGTCCAAGTCGGCGCTTGGACCGGAAGATTACGCCTACACGCCCGCGCCCGGCGTCACGACGAAGACCGTCGCCTACTACTCCGACGGCGTCGCCTGCTTCGCCAAGATCTTCTACCCCAAGGGCTTCGATTCCAAGACCTCGAAAACCCCCGCCATCGTGATGGGACAGGGCTGGGCCGGCACGCATGTGTCGATCGAGAAGTACGGGAACGCATTCGCTGCCCACGGCTTCGTCGCCATGGTTATCGACTATCGCGGCTGGGGGAATTCCGAAGGCTATGTGCGGCTGATCTCGCCTGTGAATCTCGGTGGCGACATGAGCCGCGACGAGAGCCGCCACCAGATCGTCACGAACGCCACGGTAGAGATCAAGCGCACACGCCTTCTGGCGCGTGACCAGCAGCAGGACTACCGCAACGCGATCTCCTACATCCAGGGTGAGCCCGGCGTGAACCCCGAACTGATCGGTGTGTGGGGATCGAGTTTTGCCGGCGGCAACTCGGTCGCCGTCGCGGGCCAGGATGCGCGGGTGAAGGTTGTCGCGGTGCAGATCCCGGGTATTGGCGGAAATCCCGAGGGCACGCCGCCGATGGATCTCAAGGGCGAAATGCTGGCTGACGCCGTGAAACGCGCTCGCACGGGACAGGGCGAAGAAATGTGGACAGGCTATTCGCGCTCGCTCCTGGTCGATGCCGAACAGGCAGCGCTCAACCGCGAAAATAACGTGTTGATGTGGGCGAAGAATATCGGTCAGCGCCCGCTGATGGTGATCGTTGCGGAAAATGATGAGCTGATCAACAATGAAATGGCCGGCAAGGCTGCGATCGACCTCGCCAGGGGGCCGAAGGAATTTATCGTGGTGCCTGGCATCACCCATTTCATGATGTATTCCGGCAAACCGTTCGAGACCTCGTCCGAGGCTGCGGCGCGGTGGTTCACGACTTATTTGAAGTAGGAGAGACCTCTGGCCGGGACGCTTCTGCGTTCCAGTCAGGCCGCCCCATGCCGATCACCCAGATGCGCCTCTACCAGGACTGGCTGCTGGCCGCGCGCGGGCTGGCGTTCGAGGATTACGATGCGCTGTGGCGCTGGTCAGTGAGCGATGTCGATACATTCTGGCGCTCGATCTGGGACTACCACGGCATGCGTTCGCCGACGCCTTATGAAAAGGCGCTGGCAGTCGAGCGAATGCCCGGCGCTGTCTGGTTTCCAGGCGCGCAGGTCAATTATGTGCGCGAAGTGCTGCGCCATGCTGGGCCGGCGCATGCAGCCCGACAGCCCGCGATCATCGCCGAGAACGAGCGCGGCGATGTGCGGGACCTCTCCTGGCCGGAACTGAAGCGGCAGGTCGCCTCGCTGGCGCTGGAGCTGCGTGAATTGGGTATCGAGCGCGGCGATCGGGTGGCGGCTTATCTGTCCAACGGGCCGGAAGCGATCATCGCCTTTCTAGCAACCGCCAGCCTCGGCGCGATATGGAGTGTGTGCGCGCCAGACATGGGCGGACCGGCCATTAGCGACCGTTTTCGGCAGATCGCACCGAAAGTGTTGATCGCCACGGATGGCGTCCATTATGCCGGGCGCCCGATGGATCGTAGCGCAACGGTGCGCGAGTTACGTGAAGCCCTGCCCAGCGTCGAGAGCCTGATCTTGCTGCACTCGCCCTTCGCGGCGACGCAATTGTCGGCGGAGCGCAGTTTCGCCGCCGCAATTGCGCGGGTCGGCCCCGACGTCGATGCCTTCGAACCCGAGTACGTTCCCTTCGATCATCCGCTCTGGATTCTCTATTCCAGCGGCACGACCGGCTTGCCCAAGCCGATCGTGCATGGACATGGCGGCGTCATTGTCGTTGCTTATGCGGGTGCAAAACACACGGATATCGGGCCGAGCTACGCAGCCAACACGCTGGGCGAGCGCTTTCACTGGTTCACGTCGACCGGCTGGGTGATGTGGAACTCGCAACTTGCGGGACTGATCGGCGGCGCCACGATCTGTCTTTATGACGGCAGCCCCAGTGGACCCAAGGACAGGCCGGACTGGGGCGTGCTCTGGCGGTTCGCTGCCCGTCATCGCGTGACCTTCTTCGGCGCCGGTGCGGCCTATTACGGCAACTGCATGAAATCGGGCCTGCAGCTGAAGGATTGCGGAGATCTGCGCCATGTGCGGGCGCTCGGCTCGACGGGCTCGCCGCTGCCGGCGGATGTTCAGGCCTGGGGCGTCGCGCAGTTCGCGGCGATTGGAAGACCCGATATGTGGTGGTGCAATTTCTCTGGCGGCACCGACATTGCCGCCTGCTTCATCCACGCCAACCGCGAGCTACCCGTCCAGGCTGGTCGCATGCAGTGCCGTCAGCTGGGTACGGCCGTTGAAGCCTGGGACGAGGACGGCAAGCCGCTAATCGGCGAGGTGGGTGAACTGGTGTGCGTGCGCCCGCTGCCGTCGATGCCGCTTCATTTCTGGAACGATGAAGGCAACGCCCGCTATCTTTCCTCCTATTTTGATCTCTATCCAGGCGTCTGGCGCCATGGCGACTGGCTCGAGATCGGTGAGGACGGCACCTGCGTGATCTCCGGGCGCAGCGACGCAACGATCAATCGCAACGGTGTGCGTATGGGCACGAGCGAGATCTATTCGGCGGTCGAAAGCCTGCCGCATGTAAGCGACTCCATGGTGATCGAGCTGGAGGAGGGCAGTGGCGATAGCCGGCTGATCCTCTTTCTCGTGCTGGTAGAAGGCGTGAACCTGGATGATGCCTTGCGCAGTGCCATCGGCGCTTCGATCCGGGCCTCGCTGTCGCCTCGCTTTATTCCCGACGCAATGATCGCAGCGCCCGGGATTCCGCGTACGCTCTCGGGCAAGAAACAAGAACTACCGATCAAGCGCATGCTGCAAGGCCGGCCCATCGACAAGGTGATCAACCGCGAGGCAATGGCCAATCCTGAAGTGCTTGAGTGGTACGCAAGCCTCCCCCGATCCAGCTTTGAGACGCGTTGATCGATGTCGTCGATTGCATTTTTCTCGCGATCTCGCAAAGGCTCATCTTTGATGAGAGTCATTGTTCGTATGTCCAGATGACGACAGCCACCAAATACGATTTGCGGAAAGATGCTGTTGTCCGGGTAGCGACCGATATCCTGAACAAAAAGGGCGTGCACGGCATGACAGTCGCGCTCGTCGCCGCTGAGCTCGGGCTGGGGCCTCGCGCGGTCGGCTATTATTTTCGCCGAAAGGAAGATCTCGCCATCGCCTGCTATCGGCGCTCAATCGACCGCATGGATGACCACATCACGACAGCCCTGAAGAAGAGCCGGGCCTCCGAAATTTTGCGAACCTTCGTCCATGTCTTCTTCGAGGCGCAACGCCAGGTGCTGTTGGGTGAGATGGAGCCCATCGCCTGGTTTGAGGATATGCGGACTGTCCACGATCCCGAAACGGGTGAGGCGTTCACGCGCGTCTTCAAGAAGGTGCGCAGCCTGTTTGAGGGGAGCGACTTACCTACTTTCGAGCGCAAAGAGCGCAATGCGCGTGCGCACCTTTTGCTATCGCAGATGTTCTGGGCGGTGCTCTGGCTGCCGCGATACAATCCGGAGGATTATGGCCGGCTGGCTGAAAGGACGGCCGACATCTTGTTGAACGGCATGACGGGAGCACCGGTCGCATGGTTGCCGCCTCCATTGCCCCTAGGTGACGACGAGGAGACGGGTCCAGCCTTTCTGAAGGCGGGTACGGAACTGATCAACGAGCAGGGCTATCTTGGCGCATCGGTGACGAAGATTTCTGCACGCCTCAAGCTGACCAAAGGTTCTTTCTATCATCACAACGAAACAAAGGATGAGTTGGTCCAACAATGCTTTGAACGAACCTGGGAGATCCTACAACGGGCACAGCAAGCGGCCGACAAAACCACCACCAGCGGACTCGCGAACCTCGCTGCCCAAGCCGTCGCCATGGTTGGGGGGCAGGTATCTGGGAAGCGGCCGCTGCTGCGCACGTCGGCGCTGGCGGCTGTTCCCGAGGAGATGCGCCCGCGTTTGCTCGCGGGCTTCGACCGAATTACGGCCCGCTATGCCAGCGTCATCAGCGACGGTATTGGAGATGGTTCAATCCGACCCTTGGACGTAACCGTAGCCGCGCAGATCCTGTCGGGCACGATCAACGCAGCGGCAGAGCTCTGCTACTGGGCGCCGGGGCTAACGCCCGATACAGCGGAAATGTATTATGTGCGGCCAATGTTTACCGGGCTTCTGAAACGCACGGCAGCGTCGCTTTGACCGCTGCGCACCAGAGTGCTGGATCAAAGGGTGCGGACAGGTCTCAGCCCGCATGCGTTGGACGAGAAGGTTGCGTGAGCTTAAACGTTTGTCGACGGGATCGGCGGCGTCCATTGAGGAGCGATATTCTTATGTTACGAGTGATAACCGTACTGGCGGTCTCGTGGATAGCGATCGCAGCTTCGGCGCCGGCCGAATCGCAGACCGTTGCGGTCGACAACAGCAAAGCGCCGACCGTTGCTTACGATGTTGATCCACTGCCGCTGAAGCTGCCGAAGGGATGGAATTTTGGGGAGGTCCTCGGAATTGCGATCAATTCCAAGGGGGACATCGTGGTGCTGAACCATCCAGGCACCGCCACCTCCGGTCCGATCTATGGAAACGCCACGACCACTCTCTGGCAGTTCGATTCCAAAGGTAAGTACGTCAGGGAAGTTGGCGCCGGCGTCTATGGTTTCGCCTATGGCCACTCCGTGCGTTTCGACAGGCACGACAATCTTTGGTACGTCGACAAGGCCTCGAACAGCGTCATAAAATTCAACCCGGAAGGCCGAGTGGTCATGAACCTCGGGCGGAGGGATGAAGGCTTTGACAGTTTCGAACATGTCAATCGCCCGAAGATGAGCGAAGCCAAAGGTGTCGACGCACTCTTCAACGGCGCCACGGACGTGACCTTTGATCCGGACGACAACATCTTCATAAGCGAGGGCTACGTAAACAACCGGATCGACAAATTCAACAAGGACGGCGACTGGATCAAGGCATTCGGTCAGTACGGTCAAGGCGGACCCGAGGGTGACAAAAATCCCGCCAACTTCGTTCTGGCGCACAACCTTGCGGCTGATCGCGTGGGCAATATCTATGTGGCTGACCGCTACAACCGCCGCATTCAGATCTTCGACAGGGATGGGACTTTTCTAAAGTTCCTTTTCCTGAATGCTCCCTACGACAAGGGCCACCATCCGACGCTGGGCAACATGCCGGTGAACAGGCCCGATCAGACGGAGCCTTGGGCGCTGTGCATCACAAACACCCCGACGCAATACCTCTACGTTGTCGACAGCGAGCCGACCCGTCTCTACAAGATGACGCTCGACGGCAAGATTCTTGCGATGGTCTCGTCATCTGGTCGGAGAGAGTTTCAGATGAATTGGCCACATGCGTTGGCCTGCCCGTCCGAAAACGTCGTTTGGGTCGCCGACATGAATAATTGGGCCGTGAAGAAGTTTACGATCCATCCCGAACGTGTCGCGCCGCCTCGCTGATCAATTCTGATTTCCCAAACGGTCTGGTGGGTGCTTTCAGTCGGTGCTGTCCAATTGGGCTCGAAGATCGCCACCGCCCGGGTCGACTCCGCGAAAACAACCGGGCCGAGAACTCTCATCTGCCGATCCGAAGACGGGAGCGGAATATGCTGGGTTTCAAGTCGCAGCGCTCGGCGCAGCGTTTCCTGACCACGCACGCCGCGATCTACAACGCCTTCGACTATCAGCGACATCTGATCAGCCGTCCAACGCTAAGGATCTTTCGCTCAAGGGCGGACTCCGCCTGGAATGCAGCGGTCGCCGCGTAGCCGCCACAACGTGCCGTCTTCGCTCGTCCCATGCGAGTTAAGCTGACAGCGCCTGTCGCCTTTATAATCGCCGATCAAAAGAACATAACAAGAACATTGCCAAAGGAGGAAGCCGCTAAGTTCTTGTTTGTGTGGAGTATTTTGTGAGATACGTAAGTGACTGAAAACGATGGACTTTTGAGCCAATATTGCGTAGACTACGTAGTGTGATGAAGAAGATCGCCCGTCTTCCAACTAAGACGCTCACCGCCTTTGACATGCAGCGGCGGCCAGCGGCGTTCCAGCGCCAAGCGCTGCAAGAGCCCGTCACCATCACCTCGAATGGCGAGCCGACGCTGGTCGTCATGTCGGTAGCGGAATACGCGCGTCTGCGCGAACGAGGAGAGCGCAATCTTCCCCCTGACCAAATCCGGGAAGCGGCCTACCCTAAAGTGATGAAGCGCCAGGACGCCGTCACCCGTATCCATCAGCATCGCGATGATCTCGCGAAGCTCGGGATCGCGCATGTCTCGCTGTTCGGCTCAGTCGCGCGGGATACGGCCGATGAGCTCAGCGATGTCGATGTTATCGTCGACACAGCCGACGGCAGAGCGCCGGGGCTGTTTGCGTTATCGCGGATCACGGCGCAGCTCGAGGAAATCCTCGGGCGAGAGATCGATGTCATCTCGCGGCGCGGTCTCAATCACACCAAGCGACTCAAGCAGCGGGTCGCAGCGGACATGATCGATGTCTTCTAAGCGATCAAAACTGACGCCGGCCGAGATGGTCTATTATGCCCGCCGTCGGATCGCTTCGATTCGTGAATGGACGAAGGACGACACCGAGGAGAGTTATCTCACCAATGAGGAGCGCCAGGCGGCGGTCGAGCGCAACTTCATCGCCATCGGCGAAGCGATCAAGGATCTCTCTAAGGAGGTCGAACTTGTCGCGCTGGATCCTCAAGGGCCTTGGCGCGAGCCGGCGCGATTCCGTGACTTCCTCGCGCATCAGTACGAAGAGGGCGTTTCGCACCCCGATGTCTGGCAGACGATACAAAACGACCTTCCCGCGCTCGACGCATCATTAGAACGTCTCGAGCCGCTTGTCGGCGGACCATGGCAGGACTCGTAGCCGATGTGACGGGCGTGGAGCGGAGACTGCATTCGCCTTCTATTGAGAATTTCGTCACCGACTCAAACGGAATTTGGTAAGACGACCGCCCGGAGGATCGCCATGAAGCTTCTGGCGTTCAGCGACATCCACAACAACATGAACGCCGTGCGCAAGCTTCGGCTTCAGGAGGCGAACGACTACGAGGGCATTCTGGTCGCCGGCGACATCGGAAGTGAGAGCATAGCGGAACTACAATCGATTCTCTGCTCGTTCAGGTGCCCAGTCCTCTTTGTCTACGGCAACTGGGATAACGAGGCTGAATACGACGCCCCTAGATTGCCCGGCTTTCACCTGGTCCATCATAACATCGTGCAGCTCGGCGAGTACGCCATTACCGGTTTCAGTGGTTGCCCACACATTGGGGCCGCAATCCAATTGAGGTCGAAGAGAATGCGCGGGTGCGACAGAGGCACGCATCGGTGCTCGTCGACCTCGTTGAACTTCGGACACGTATCAAAGCCGAAGTCGCAGAAATGACGACCGAGGAGTGTGCGCGGCGCGACGTCCAAATCGAGCGACTTCAGAAGCGCATCATCGATCGCCGAACCCGCGCATATCGAAGCGGACTCAAGCAGATTACACATATGTCGGATGAGAAAGTGGCACGCAGAACCCGCAGCTTGTCGCCTCCTCGCGTTTCGCTAAAAAAGACCGCGTCATATCGTGCGTATCTGAAGGATCGTGCTGAAATCGCCGCTAGGGTCGCTGCCGAAAATAGGCGACGCCTTGACGCCATTCTGCGCGACGTAGATGCCCGCCGCACTATAGTCATCACTCACGAGCGTCAGTTCCGGTGCTGTCAAGTTAGCGAAGTAAAGGTCGATTCCGGCCCCCGATGCGAAATCGTGGCGACAAAATCCGGTGCGAAATCAGGTGACGTATCGAGGCGGCAAATTTGGCTTGACGGGTATTTGCGCTTAACTTGACAGGTCCCTCGCCGGCTATGCGTGGGATCGCACCAACCCGATCGTTCGTGAACCATCGCGCTTCCTGAAGGCGATCGATCAGCTTTGCGCATTAGCGTGACGCCAACATGACCGATCCAATCGCCTTTCTCTTGGCCTGCGCCGCCGTGCTCTTCGTTCCCGGTCCGACCAATACGCTGCTGGCGACATCCGGTGCAGCAGGAGGATTTCGTCGGTCGGCGCTTCTGCCACTAGCTGAACTGTCGGGCTATCCCATCGCGATCTGGGTGCTGGCGCTACTGGTTGCGCCGCTGGTGCACGCCTCGCCGGTCCTTTCGATCGTCCTGCGACTGACCTGCGGCGCTTATCTCGTCTGGTCGGCGATCCATCTCTGGCGCGAAGGCGCGAGCGCGCTCACCAGCGCGGACCGGTGAGTTTTGGTCGGGTTTTCGTCACCACGCTGCTCAACCCGAAAGCAATCCTCTTCGCGCTGCTGATCATCCCCAATCTCGGCGAGCGCAGGTTTGTCGCCGCATTGCCCTACCTGATTGGGCATGCTCTGTTGACGCTGACTGCATCGCTCTGCTGGATCAGCGCGGGGGCAGCCATCGGAGCTGGCGCGAAGGTCCATGTCGGCGCCGGCGTGATCCGCCGGACCGGCGCCTCGGTGCTGGGCGTGTTCGGAATTCTGCTCGCGAGTTCGGTTCTGCCGATCGGGCATTGACGCGTCGGGAAGGGCGCCGCTCTCACAGTCCTGCCGGCGCCGCTGATTTCCGGGAACCTTCGACACCCTGTCTCATCCAATAGGCTGACCGTCGGCGACGACGCGGCGGGAACCTGGAGGAAGAGAATGTTGAAAGTCATCGGCCTTGCGGCCGCCACCATGCTGCTTGCGTTTGGCGCCGACGCGCAGAACGCCAAGCCCACCGACGCCCAGATCGCGCATATCGCCTATACCGCCGGCAACATCGATGTCGCCGCCGGCAAACAGGCGATCGCCAAGTCGAAGAACAAGGACGTTGTCGCCTTCGCGCAGGAAATGGTGCGCGACCACACGGCGGTGAATGACCAGGCCCTGGCGCTGGTCAAGAAGCTTGGCGTCACGCCCGAGGACAACCCGACCAGCAAGGCGCTGTCGAAGGATGCGGCGGCCAAACTCACCGAGCTCGGCAAGCTGAGCGGCGCGGCGTTCGACAAGGCCTACGTCGCCAACGAAGTCGCCTACCACAAGACGGTAAATGGCGCCCTCTCCGGGACCCTGATCCCGAATGCGCAGAACGCCGAGCTGAAGAGCCTGCTGCAGACGGGCCTGAAGCTCTTCACCGAGCACCAGACGCACGCTGAACACCTGGCGATGGGTCTGAAATAGGCATGATGCCGCGTCGGACTTTCCTGCGGCTCGGAGGGGCGGCCATTGCCGCCTCTCCGTTGAGCCTCGTCGCTGCGCAAGCGGGGCCAAAGGGAAAAGTCGAGCCGAAACACAAGGCGCGCGCGCCGACTATCTACGTCATCGGCATGAAGGACATGGCGTTCAGCCCGATCCCCACGGACCTGCATGTCGGCGACACGATTGAATGGGTCAACGACGACATCTTCGTCCACACCGCCACAGCGAAGAACAAGAGCTTCGATGTCGTGTTGCAGCCCAAGACCCGCGGTCGCACCATGCTTGCCGTGGCAGGATTCATTCCGTTCGTCTGCCGCTACCATCCAGGGATGAAGGGCGTGCTCGTGGTTACGAACTAGCGCGCCGCATGACCTGACACGCTGGGCCGCTGGCGGCAGATCAGCTGGGGAAGACGTCAGGCAGGGTGATGGCGCGACAAGCGCCTAGCGCGCTATGGCGGCACAACCATCCCGGTCCATCGCCGTCTGGATCTCGAGAGACTCACGATCCCGGCCAAGCGAGGCTGCGGCCATCAGGCGGCCCTTCAGCATGTAGCGCACCGTGAAGTCTCTAGCGTCCAGCGAGACGTCGATATCGACCTTGTCCCATTCGGCGGCGTGGCCGACATAACGGATGGCCTGATCATAGTGCGAACTCCAAAAGAATGGCGCAGAGCGAAATGCCGGCTCGTCTCCGAGCATCCCGGCGGCAGCCCATTGGCCCTGCTGTTCGGCGGCGACCCAGTGCTCGACGCGGATTTGCTGTTGCGTGGCCGGATCGCGGTACTTCGCGATGTCGCCAGCGGCGAAGATGGCGGGATCGCTGGTTCGCATATGACCGTCCACGAGAACGCCGCCGTCGACCGTCAAACCGGCCGCCTTGGCGAGCTGCAGGTTCGGCCGTATGCCGACGCCGATCACGATGAAATCGGCATTGAGATTGGCGTCATCGCTGAGGCGGAGCTGCCGTCCGACAAATTTCTCGGCCGTGAGCCCGAGATGGAAATGCACGCCGTGCGCCTCGCGGAGGCGGCGGACGAATGCGCCAAGTTCAGCGCCTAGCACGCGCTGCAGGGGCGTTGCCTCTGGCGCGACGACATGCACCTCAAGACCTCGTGCGCGCAACGAGGCGGCCGCCTCGAGCCCGATGAAGCTCGCGCCGAGGATTGCAACGGTCTTGGCTCCGTTTGCGGCCGCGACGATGGCGCGGGCGTCGGCCAGGGTGCGCAGGACGAAGGCGTTGGGCTGGTCGAAGCCGGGACCATCCGGACGGATAGGCGTCGAGCCCGTGGCAAGCAGCAAGGCGTCGTAAGGCAGCCGCTCCTCGGCTACCAGCACTTCGCGTCGCCCTGCGTCGATCGATCTGACCTTCGCGCCAACGCGAAGGGTGATGCCCCGGTCGCGGTAGAAATCGTCGGGTTTGAGGGGAATCCAGTCTTCGGGGGGCAGTACCCGCGAGATAGTCTTTCGACAGGTTGGGTCGGTCGCAGGGAGGCGCAGAGTCCGCGCTGAGTAGCGTGAGTTCGCCCCGGAAGCCGCGCCGGCGCAGCATTTCCGCGGCTGCGAAGCCAGCGGCGCCGCCTCCGACAATCACGATCCGGCCGCGATTTCCCGATGAGCCGGAAGGGGCGGCCTTCTGCCGGGCCTCAAGCTTCCGGCGCACAAAAACACGGTCGCCCTCGACATCGACCTGCCAGGGCGCCAGGGGGATCAAAGGCCGGCGCGGTGAGCGCCTCGCCGGTGCGCAGGTCGAAGCACGCGTGGTGCAGCGGACAATGCGCATGATCGCCTTCGATCAGCCCATCGGCGAGATGGCCGGCATAGTGGGTGCAGGCGCCGCTTACGGCGAAAAAGTCGGCCTCCCGGCGCGACAACAGGACCGGATCTTCGCCGACCCGCCCCGCAACTGTCGCGCCGTCCGAGATGTCGCCCAAGGCCACGCCCGCGAGGAAGTCCGGTCCTCGAACCTGCTGCGACGCCATTTGGGCCACCTCCTTGCCATTGGATGCGCGGATCGCCGCCGGGTTCCCGACAGGCGGCGGGAACCTCTCGGACCGCAGGAACTCTAATCCTTCCAGCAAGGAAGGTGAAACATGCTCGACACCGTGCGGACAACGACCCGGGACCAGGCTGACGATTCCTCACCGGCTCCCACGCGGACCGGCCAGCCGTCGCGCGCCCAAGCCGAGGAGGCAGTGCGCACGCTGATCCGATGGGCCGGCGATAATCCGGCGCGTGAAGGGCTGAAGGCGACGCCAGGCCGGGTCGTCCGGGCCTATGAGGAATGGTTCGCCGGCTATGACCAGGACCCGGTCGAACTCCTGAACCGAACTTTCGGCGAGGTCGGCGGATATAACGACCTGATCGTGCTGCGCGACATCCCGCTTGAATCGGTCTGCGAGCACCACATGGCGCCGATTCATGGCGTGGCGCACGTCGCCTATCTGCCTTCGCGCCGGGTGGTCGGCATCTCCAAGCTGGCGCGGGTGGTCGACGCCTACGCCAGACGCCTGCAAATCCAGGAGCGTCTGACCGCCGACATAGCGGGCGCTCTCGATCGCGCTCTGAATCCGCGCGGAGTGGCCGTGGTGGTCGAGGCCACGCACGCCTGCATGTCGTCGAGGGGCGTCAAGAAGCACGGGTCGCTACTGGTAACCAAAAGCCTGCTGGGCGCCTGCGGGGAGCCCGGCATGCGGCAGGAGGTGCTGGCGGCACTGGCGCATCAACCGGCCGCTGGCGGGCGCTGACGGGATAGCCTTTATGCCGTAGAAATCCCGGAACCTTTGGCTTCCAGTCTCATCTAATAGTTGTGGGAGCATGGAGCCGGCCCGCGTGACGCCGCATCAGACCGCTCATCTCGACTATGACGCCCTCGGCGAGGCCGAATTGGTGGCGTTGGCCCAGGCGGGCCATCGCGAGGCCTTTCGCGTCATCATGCAACGCTGCAACCAGCGGCTGTTCCGCGTCGCGAAGGCGATCGTGCGGAATGAGTTCGAAGCGGAGGACGTCGTGCAGGAGGCCTATACCCGCGCATTCGCCGCCCTGAAGGATTTTCGGGGGGAGGCGAGCATTCTCACCTGGCTGACGCGGATCACGCTCAACGAGGCGCGCGGGCGGCTACGCTCACGCCGCAACACGGTCGATCTCGGCGAGGTCGATATCGCACAGTCCCAAGGGCCCCATGTCATTTCATTCCCGACGAACTCCGAGTCCGAGCCGCCGGAAGCGACCGCTGCCCGGATGCAGATCCGTCACCTGCTGGAGGAGGCGGTCGATGCGTTGCCGCCGCTTTTTCGCGTCGTGTTCGCCCTGCGCGAAATCGAGGACTGCAGCATTCAGGAGACAGCGGACTTTCTCGACATCCGCCCGGAGACCGTGAAGACGCGCCTTCATCGGGCGCGGCGCCTGCTGCGGACGGCGCTCGACGAGAAGATCGGCGCCGGCATGAAGGGAGCCTTCCCGTTCATGGGGGTCAGATGCCGGCGCATGACGGATGCAGTGCTGCGGCGTCTCGACTTGTCCGAGGAAGCGCCTGAAACGCCGCCTCCGCGGTGACCCCGCCCTAGGCGCGAACATGCTTCGGCGCTGATGTCTCCTCGTTTGGATGAGCGTCGCGAGCTTGCCGGCTCAGCTCGTGACGTCGCTCGTAATGTTCTTCCGCGTCGTCGCGCGATTTGTCCGCCTCGTCGGGAACGTTTCGGCCGCCGCTGCATCCAACGCTGTATGCGATCTTCACTCAAGATGTGCGGGCTAGCGTACCGACGTTGTGGAATCGCGCAGCTATCATCGCCGGGATGCGGGCGATGCCCGGAGGGCTTCCATTCAGAATGTCCGGTGTGGCCGGGCCGTCGTTCAATCAGGAATGATCCATGCGTTCGCATGTCAGAAAATCAGTAGCGGAGGCGGCGCTCATTGCGCTTGGCGCGATCGGCATGGCGGGTCTTTCGCCGACATCGGCCGCACCGCCGGCGCCGAAAAGCGTCGATGCGGAGAATGCGAAGCACGCCCAGGCGATGCTCGAGGAGGGCAGGAAGACTTTCCGCTACGAGACGTTCGGCAGTGAGGCCTTCTGGGGCGACACGCTCCAGTTGCACAAGGCGATCGCCGGCGAGAAGAATGGCGGCGTCGGGCCGGGCGTCTCGCCGAAGACGGCGCTGTCCGTTGGCCTCAAAGTCGATTCTGATGCGCTGCCGGCTGCGCTGAAAGCCCAGATCAAGGCGGGCAAGGTCGACCTCAACGATCCGGCGACCACGCTCGCGCTTCTCAAACTCAACGCTGTGGTCGGCGTCACGGCGTTCACCAATGCTGACGGCAGCGTCAGGTCGATGGGGATCCAGTGCTCGTTCTGCCATTCCACCGTCGACAACTCGTTCGCGCCCGGCATCGGCAAGCGCCTCGACGGCTGGGCCAATCGCGATCTCAATGTCGGCGCGATCGTCTCGCTGGCGCCCAACCTAAAATACTTCACCGATCTCCTCGGCGTCGATGCAGCAACCGTGAAGAAGGTGCTGGCGAGCTGGGGACCCGGCCGCTACGACGCGGAACTGGACAAGGACGGTAAGGCTTTCCGGCCGGACGGGAAGCAGGCGGGGACGCTGATCCCGCCCGCCTTCGGCCTCGCAGGCGTGAACCTCGCCACCTGGACCGGCTTCGGGTCGGTGACCTATTGGAACGCCTATGTCGCGGGCACCCAGATGCATGGCGCGGCGACGTTCGTCGACATGCGCTTCGGCGACAAGGCGCAGTATCCCGTCTCGGCCAAGAGCGGCTCGGGCAATACGCGCGCAACGCCAGACCGGACAACCGCCGAGCTGGCCGCGCTCCACTTCTACCAACTCTCTCTCCCGGCGCCGAAGGCGCCGGCCGGGTCTTACGACGAGGCGGCGTTCGAACGCGGCAAGACCGTCTTCAACGGCGCGGGTAAATGCGCGACGTGCCGCGTACCGCCGCTCTTCACGGAACCCGGCTATAATCTGCATGCGCCGGCCGAGATCGGGATCGACCCGTTCCAGGCCGACCGCTCGCCGACTCACATGTACCGCACGGCGCCGCTCGCGGGATTGTGGACGCATCAGAGGGGCGGCTTTTTCCACGACGGCCGCTTCGCCACCTTGGCCGATGTGGTGACCCACTACGACACTCAGTTCAAATTGAACCTCAGCGAGGCGAACAAGAGAGATCTGGTCGAGTACCTGAAGGGAATCTGAGTTCTTCACCACCTTCGCTGGGACCGCCGACGTCTGCTTGTCGTTTGCCTGCTTCATTAGATGGGCCGTGCCGCATTCGTGATCGATTTGATGCGCGCGGCGCCGGGGCCCGGCCACACTTTCGGACGTTGCAGTCAGGAAAGGTACGCGGAGAATCCCGGTGCGAACCGGATCTTGAGATTTCCCCCATGAGACAGAGGCCGCTTCACCCGCTGCGCTTCAATCCTGTCCTGCAGTATCGGCTGTGGGGAGGCCAGAGCTTGCCAGAGTTTCTGGGTGTTGCACCTAGTATGGATGGCCCTTTCGGCGAAGCCTGGGTGCTCAGTGATCGCAAGGATTGCGCAAGCCGTGTCGCCGATGGGGCATGGAAGGGCGCAACATTGCGCCAGTTGATCGAGGATTTCCCGGAGGCGATGCTCGGGAGACTGGCAGGACAATTCCAGCGTTTTCCACTCTCGACGTCCAGCAGATGTTGTCGGTCCAGGTTCACCCGTCGGACGACCGGGCCAGCCTCTTGCCCGAAGGCGAGAGCGGCAAGACGGAAGCTTGGGTGGTCCTGCAGGCGGAGGCTGGCAGCCGGATCTATGCGGGGCTCAAGCCGGGCGTAACGGCGGATGAGTTGCGCACGCTGTCGGCTCGTAACGCGGACGACCGCCTGCCCACCTTTGCGCCACGGGCAGGCGACGGCGTCTTCATCAAAGCAGGCACGGTTCACTCTCTCGGCGGCGGCGTCAGCGTGTTCGAGATCCAGGAGAACAGCGACGTGACCTTCCGCCTTTACGATTGGGACCACATCGATCCACGAACGGGGAAAGAGCGACCGCTGCAGGTTGAACAAGCGCTGGTCTCCGTGGATTTTGCGCAGGGCATCGTCAAGCCGGTCACCGCCAGGGCCGCGTCCTCCCGGCGCGAATTAATGTTCGATTGCCGTCATTTCCGCCTGTGGCGCATGCGCGACAGCGCGCCCTTCAAGGTTGGCGCCGCAGACGAACCCCGCGTGCTGGTGTGTGTAGACAGCGCTGCGGCGCTCCAGGTAAGGCGGTCCTCGTCCGGCCATCGGGGTCCCTGATGGAACACCAGATTGTCCTTCTCACCGATCGACCGCGGCCGGGGCCCCTAGATTGCACCTGAGTGCAGCATTTCGGGCTTTTGGCGGAGAGAGTGGGATTCGAACCCACGAGACAGTTTCCCGTCTACACGCTTTCCAAGCGTGCGCCATCGACCACTCGGCCACCTCTCCTGCTAGCAGGCGGCTGGGTATTTACATGCCCCCGGCCAGTGCGCAAGTCGGCGCTGCCGCCGCGAGCTTTTCGTCGATTTTCGGGTGCAGTAGGTCTATTCTAGCAAGCATCGAAGCCGGCCCGCGGCCGTCCAGGCGCCGGTCAGCGCATCAGCGCCATGTCAGCTCACCGACACAGGCGCGCCAACGCTTGCCATCGATGCGGCGGGTTGGGCTGCGTCATCATGCGATTTCACCGCAGCTGCGATGCGGGCGAGCAGGGCTGGCTGATTGATGGCCGCCATACGCTCGGCAGGGGTCATCTGGGCGACCAAGTTGGCCAGGTCAGATTGTTCCAGCCGCGCCAATACGTATGCGGTAGGCGGGTGGATCTCGCCCGGCGCAAGTGGCCAGGTCGCATCGGCCAGAAGCGTCTGGCGCACGGCGTCGTCCTCGGACGTCACCAGTTCTTCGAATGAGTGAGGTTTGAGACTGCAGTCTCAAAC
>JANMWT010000564.1:0-13488 GCA_031394145.1 Alphaproteobacteria bacterium
AGCCGACGCGCGCCTCGGCGTAGAATTCCGGGGTCGGGCGTTTCGAGATCAGGTTGAGCGCGCCGCCGATCGAGTTGCGGCCATAAAGGGTGCCCTGCGGTCCGCGCACAACCTCGGTGCGCTCGAGGAAGATCGGCTCGCGCGCGCCGAGCGTGGCGAAGGACGTATAAAGACCATCGAGATAGTTGGCGACGCCGGGCTCGGTGCCGAAATTGTTGGTGTTGCGGCCGATGCCGCGCAGCGCGATCCGGTCAGATGCGGTGGAATAGGACAAGCCCGGGGTGAAGTTGGTGAGATCCTGCACGCTCTGAATGCCGAGCGTGTCGCGCTGCGTCGAGCTGAGCGCAGTGACGGCGACGGCGATGTCCTCGACCGATTGTTCGCGCTTGTTCGCGGTGACGACGATGACATCAGTGCGCTTGTTATCCGTCGCCTGCGGTCCTGCTTGTCTGGTCTGATCCGGCGGCGTCTGCGCCAAAGTCGGCAGCGCCAGCGCCAGCACAAACAGGCTTACAACCGGCAGCTTATTCAGCAACCTCATACGCAACCTCCCTAGATGCCGCCGGCTTGGGCCGGTCGGCGTTTTTTCCCGGAGATGGCCCTTGCAGATCGACACGGCGCCGCTCTCGGCCGGCTCGTGCGAACCCCTTCGCCTCGCTGTCCAGGTCGTCAGGGGGCTGGTGGACGCAGCGCCGTGCCGACACGTCGCCACGTCGACACGTCGACACGTCAAAGTGGTCGTCCGCTTGGAAGCCGAAGGCAAGCGTCAGCTCGCAAGCCAGACGACGCTGACACATTCCAATCAGCTTGGAAACATCGCCAATACCGGGGTTCGCCCGGTTGGCGAGCAGCGCGTTGCGCCAACGCGCGGGGTTGCGCGTCGGCGATGACTTAGCCTGCGAGCCGCGCCATCTCGGCGTCGGACAATTCGTAATTGCCATAGACGTTCTGGACGTCGTCGAGATCGTCGAGCAGTTCGAGCATGTGCATCAGCGTGTCGGCGTTTGCGCCCGCGACCGCCACGGTGTTGAGCGGTTTCCAGATCAGATTGGTCGACCTGGGCGAGGTCTTGATTTTGCCCTCGAGGCTCGCTGCGACCTCCATCAGATCGCCCCGGGCGGTAAAAACATAGTGCCCGTCAGCGTCGCTGGCGACATCGGAGGCGCCCGCGTCAAGCGCCGCCTCCATGATCTGGTCTTCGCTGCCCGCTTCAACCGGATAGACGATCTCGCCGACATTCTCGAAGCCCGAAGACACCGAGCCTGACTGACCGAAGGTGCCGCCATTCTTGGTGAGCGTCGCACGCACATCGTTGGCGGCGCGGTTGCGGTTGTCGGTCGAGCACTCGATGATCAGTCCGACGCCGCCTGGGGCAAAGCCTTCATACCGGATATATTCGTAGCTGGCGGCGTCGGCCCCGGCGCCCTTGTCGATGGCGCGCTGGATGTTGTCCTTGGGCATCGAGGCCGCCTTGGCGTTGTTCACGGCGAGGCGCAGGCGCGCATTCATCGCTGGATCGGCCGCGCCCATCTTGGCGGCGATGGTGATCTCCTTGGACAGCTTCGAGAACAGCTTGGACCTGGCCTTGTCGGCCTTGCCCTTGCGGTGCTGGATGTTGGCCCATTTGCTGTGGCCGGCCATGAGGGCCTCTTCCGGTTGAAAGCGAGAAAAATGCTGGGCGTCTGGTTTAGCCGAGACGAGCGATCCTTCGCAAGCGGGCCATCCCAAGCTGGCCACCGCGAGCCGGAACCCGATCGCGAGCCAGAACCCCATCGCGAGCCCGAGCCCAGGCCGGGTCGCAAAAGACCGGCAAGGAGGCTATAGGGACAGGGATTCGAAAGGCCGGCGTCAGACTGGCCCGCGTCAGACTGGCCCGTGTCAGACTGGCCCGACCCCCTCCCAGGATAAGCTGATGACCGAGCCTGCCCCCTTCGCCGAAGACCCTGTCGCCGACCTCTTGAAGCTGCTCGATCTTGAGCGGATCGAGGTCAACCTGTTCCGCGGCCAATCCCCCGACGACGGCATGAAGCGCGTCTTCGGCGGCCAGGTGATCGCCCAGGCATTGGTGGCGGCCTATCGCACAGTCGACCATCGGGTCGGCCACTCGCTGCACGCTTATTTCATCCGGCCCGGCGATCCGTCCGTGCCGATCCTCTACGAGGTTGACCGCTCGCGCGACGGCAAGAGCTTCACCACAAGACGGGTGGTTGCGATCCAGCATGGCGAACAGATCCTCAACCTTGCTGCGTCCTTCCAGGTGCCGGAAAAGGGCTTTGCGCATCAATCGACGGCGCCGGAGGTCAAGTCGCCCGACGAGTTGATGAGCGAGGACCAGCTTCGCGAACTGGCGAAGGATCACGTCCCCAAAGAGTTCGCCAAACAGTTCGCGCGGCCGCGTCCGTTCGAACTGAAACCGGTCGACCCGCGCGCCATGGTGAGCCCCAAGCCATCGCCGCCGATCAAGCAGATGTGGCTCAGGGCGCGCGGACCGGTCGGCGACGACCCGGCGCTGCAACAATGCCTCCTCGCTTACGCCTCCGACATGGGCATCCTCGACACGGCGACCAAACCCCACGGCGTCAACTGGTTCACCGGCGGCGTGCAGATGGCCAGCCTCGATCACGCGATGTGGTTCCACGAACCATTCAACATCGCCGACTGGCTGCTTTACGCCATGGACAGCCCGTCGGCCTCCGGCGCGCGCGGCTTCAATCGCGGCGAGGTGTTCACGCGCGAAGGCAAGCTGGTCGCCTCGGTGACGCAAGAAGGTCTGATGCGGCCGCGCGATCCCAAGTTCAAGAACTGACACGCGACGCTGAAGCGCGACATGGCGCGAGCCGGCGGCCTGTGCTTGATTCAAGCGCGTTTGATTCACCTGTGCTTGATTCACCTGTGCTTGATTCAGCTATGCTTCATCCCGGCCCGATTGATCAGGTATGCGCACGACGTCGAGGCTTCTGGAGTTGACCATGATCGCTCGCCTGCTCGCAGCTCCGGCCTCAGCGCTCGCCTTGGCCGTGGCGCTGGCCGCGTGTTCGCGCGGGACCAATGACGTGGTCATGGCAAAGGAGATTGCGCCGCTTGAAGCGGCGCGCTCCGGTCCCGCCGCCGATGAACCGGTGGACCGCCCCGACACGCGGCCCGCCGATCTCGACGCCAACGCGCTTGCGATTGCGCCCGATGGACCGCCGCCGCCCTCGAGCGCAGCGCCGGCGCATTCTGCCTCCGACCCTGCCCCACCCGCCGCGAGCGCGCCCCCGCAGGCCAAGGCGGGGCTGACTGTGAAGCAGCTGATCGGCGATGTCTCGCCGGCGAGCGATGCTGATTTTGCGGCCGTGCCGGCCAGCCTCGGACCCAAGGGCGGCATGTACGCCAACAAGCAGGCCCTGGCGGCGTTCACGCGGATGCACGAGGCCGCCAAGAAGGATGGCATTGATCTCGTCATCATCTCGGCCTTCCGCTCGCTCAACGATCAGAAGCGGATCTGGAATGACAAGTGGACCGGCAAGACCCTGGTTGAGGGCGCCAAGCTCTCGCGGAGCGTTCCTGATCCCAAGGCGCGGGCCGAAAAGATCCTGGAGTTTTCAGCGATGCCGGCAACCTCCCGGCATCACTGGGGCGCCGACTTCGATCTCAACGCCCTCAGCAATTCCTACTTCGCCTCCGGCAAGGGCAAGGCCATCCATGACTGGCTGTCGGCGCATGCCTCCGAGTACGGCTTTTGCCAGGTCTATTCGCCCAAAGGGCCCGACCGGCCGCGCGGCTACAACCGTGAGGACTGGCATTGGTCCTATCTGCCGGTGGCTTCGCGCTACCTTTCGGCGTATCCCGGCGTGGTCGGCTATGAGCGCATCTCTGGTTTCGAGGGCGCAGGCATGGCCAAGGCGATCGAGGTGATCCCGAGCTATGTCCAGGGCATTAATCCCGAATGCCAGCGCTAGGATCGCCAGCGGCCTCGGCTTCCTGATCTTCGCGACGCTTTCGGGTTCAACCGCTTTTGCGCAGGTCTCTGCTTCGCCGCCAAAGGCAATCCCGCGCCAGGCCGACGGTCACCCTGATCTTCAGGGTGTCTGGGACGCCGACTTCATCACCCAGCTCGAGCGTCCGGACGGCGTCGACGCCTTGGGTGTTACCCCGGACAAGGTCGCCGAAATTGTCACCAAGCTGACCCACACGCCGAAGGGCGTCTACGATCCCGATAACGACTACTTCAAGCCGAGCAAGCTGCTGGCGGTGAACGGCGCGCTGCGCAGTTCGTGGCTGGTCGAACCTGCCGATGGGCGCCTGCCCTATACCGCCCTCGCCAAGGCCGCACTGGACGCCGCCGAGAAGGCGTTCAAGTCCGGCTATGACAACCCGGAGGAGCGCCCCGCCTCGGAGCGCTGCATCTCCAGCCTCGGCCATCCGCCGTTGCAGGCGATCAGCGCTGTCATCCCCAGCCAGATCGTGCAGACGCCTGAGGCCCTTATCGTGTGGACCGAGGACACTGACGGCGCGCGCATCATTCATCTGACTGGCGCTTCGCCGCCGGATGCGATCCGCACACGCGCCGGCTATTCGGCTGGCCGCTGGGAAGGCGACACGCTGGTCGTCGAGACGACGCATTTTACCGCCCACGATCCTGGAGGCGCGCTTTTGCGCGACAGCATCGTTCTTGGCCGCGGCAGCCGCATCACCGAACGCTTCAGCCTGCAGTCGGACGGCGATCTGCTTTACCAGTTCACGGTGACCGACGCCGATCTCTACGATCGGCCGTGGCTGGCCGAGTACACCCTGATGCGCAAGCCAGACCATGTCTATGAATACGCCTGCCACGAAGGCAATCGCGGTATGATCAACATCCTCAAGGCCGCACGGGTCGGGCGCCAGAGGCCTCCGGCGCCGGACAAACCGAAATAGGCCCAGACAGGCCCAGACAGACCCAAACAGGCCCAACGCCAACGCGCCGCTTCCGGTCAAAATGTAAGGTGAATGTTTTCACAACCGCCCAGGCGGCGAGCAAGTTCGCGGTGCGCGCGAAACGACTGCCAGTCTCTTGGCCTTCGCTGTAGGCATCGTGGTATATCTGTTTCAAGTGAGGTGGCGGAGCCAACACGCATGCTTGCCACGCATGCTTGCCACGCATGCCTGCCACGCAAGCACGGCACGCAAGCACGGCTACGGGAGATGCGCCTCTGACCGGGCAGAGTTTTGGGGGTGGGCAGTTGGGCGTCAACCACATCCGCACTGACCACCAGACCCATTCTGGCGACCAGACCCGTTCTGACGACCAGACCCGTTCTGGCCAATATCATGCCGCGCATCTTGGCGCGCTCAGTCCTGGATCATTCGAGGTGACGCGGTGCCTAGGCTAACAAGCACGGTCACATCCAGTTTCGACGGCATCAGCGCGGCTTGGCTCAGGCCCCGCGCGGCAGGCCCCGTGCAATTTGGCCCCTGGACAACCGGCGCAGTCATCGCACTCGCCGCCATCGCCGGCGCGTGGGCGCGGCTGTCGACCATCGGCAACGACGCTCTCTTCATGGACGAGCTTTACACGTGGGCCGTCACGAAGATGAGCGTCTGGCGCATCCTGACGACGCCGTTCGATGTCCACCCTCCTTTATTTTTCCTGGTGGCGAAGGCCTTCACTGTCTTTGGGGACAGCGAGACCGCACTTCGCGCGCCGTCTGTCATCGCAGGCATCGCCACGGCGGGACTCGTTTTTCAGTTCGCCCGAAAATACTGCGGGACAACGGCTTCGGCGTTTGGGGCCATCGTCTTGCTGCTGTCCTACAAGCACATCGTACATTCAAGTACGACGCGGAACTATGCCCTCCTGCTGCTCCTCGCATTCGCAGCGACGTGGGTGTTGGTCGTTCTGGCGCGCCGCCTCGCAACCGACCAGCAGCGGGCTGGCAAGATTGCTCTGCTAGCGGCGGCCTATAACGTCTTGGCGCTTGGTGCGCTGATGACGCACACCGTTGGGTCTATCTACCTTCTGGTTCTGAACGGCCTCGTTCTACTGGGTTTTGGGCTTGAACGTCCCAATCGATCATTCCGCCTTGCGGTCTATTTGGCCGGGCTCAATCTCATACCCTACGGCATATTTGCGGTGTGGTTTTCCCGTGCGCAAGCAACGTTGACCGACTACGGCTGGTTGCAGGCCTTTTCGGTCATCGACGCCGCAAAGATATTCGCGGCAACTCTGGGGCCGGGCAGAATTCCGGTTGGCGGGGGGGTAACGGAAGTCGTTCTGGTGCTCGTCGTGATACTGGTTCTGGCAGGCGTGATTGTCTCAGTTCTAAGAGCGCCGAGTGAGTATTGGGCGCCAACTGTCGCGATGACGATCGCCCTGCCGCTCGCGCTTTACGCACTGACACCGCTGCAGACCATTTATATGGAGCGGACCATATTGTTCACCGTTCCTGGCGCTGCTCTCGCGGTCGCTGCGCTTGTCGGATGGGTGCGATGGAAGGCCGTCTCGCTCGCGATCGGCGGCGTTCTGACCGCCGCCTACCTGTCCTCGGCGGCGATTTATGTGATGCGCGATTCAAGCCGGATATCGTATGGGATGCAGCCGATCCAGGACTTCCGGGCAGCCATGAAAGTGGTTGATGCCGAGGTCGCTCAGGGCGCCGGTCTGCTAACCTGTGAAACATTCTCCGAGCCAGCCCTGCGCTACTATGGCAAGCAGCAGGCCTATGCGCATATCACGACGACGGCTCCACGTGATTTTGGCATTCGGACGGGCAAGTGGCTCGATTATTTCGGCCTGCCCGCGCCCGAGCGTGACGCCAAAAAATGGATTCAGCCGGCGCCGACAGCGCCCGACCGGTATCAGCGACTTGTCTATCTCGACGTTGTGAATTTCTGCCTCCGGACAGACAGTGGGATTTTTGATACCCTGCAGAACCGAGGCTTCGCCGTCGACGGCGTCACGCGTCTGCAGGGGATCAACGTTTACACCCTCAGCCGCCGCTGAACGGTCTACTTCAGCGGCTTCTTGAACTTCATCACGAACTGGTCGGTCTTGCCGCGCAGCGAAGGATCGAACACCGGCTTGTCTTTCGGGTCAGCCGGGTTGCGGACGGCGTTGCTCTCGCCAACAAAGGTGAAGCCTGCCGCCGCCACTTCCTTCTTCACCACGTCCTGCTGGATGCGGTGAAGCTTCGAGGTCACATCCGGCGTCGCGTCCGGCTTCGCGGCATGGTCGAGCACGATATAAAGGCCGCCCGGCTTCAGGGCATCGAACACCGCCTTGTTGTAGAGGTTGATGTCGAACGGCGCCGGGATGTTCTTGAGGTCGTGATAGTTCTGGCTGGTCCAGACCAGATCGAGCGGCTCGGGTGATTTGAAGCCTGCGCCATCGACGTTGACGACCGCGATGTTGGGATAGTGGGTCGTGTCATCCGAGATAGCCTTGAAGCGAACCAGCTGGGCTGCCGCCGAGATCGCATAGACTTTCCCGGTCGGGCCGACCGCCTTGGCGAAGATGCGGCTGAAATAACCGCCGCCGGGGATCAGTTCGCCAATCTTCTCGCCCGGCTTGACGTCGGCGAAGGCCAGCATTTCGGCCGGCTTGCGGTCGGCGTCGCGGTCTTTGTCGGCTTGCGGGCGCGTCGCATCAGCGATGGCGGCGGCATAAGCTGCGCCAGCGATCGCCTGGCCGGCCGGCGCCTTCGCGCCTGGCTTGCCCGCGCCGTCCTGGGCGCACGCGCCAAGCCCGATGAGCAAGGCAAACGCTGTCGAATGCATCCATGCACGCATGATGTCCTCCCGGTTTATCCGGCGCCGCAAGGGTGCGAGCGAAGCCGGCTTTGGCGGGAGACTAGCCCCCAAGGCGCTATCGGGCCAATGCCAATCGAAATCTTGACCGGATCCTTCGCCGGAACCTGAGGCGGCGCCTCAGCCTGGACCGGCTGGTATCGTCTGTCCCAACCTGCCGCCAACCCGGATCGGCTCGATCGAAAGGGCAAGTCCCGTCGCGTCATCCGAGACGACGAATACGCCGCACACCGTTGCTGGACCCTCGGCTGGCGATTTGCGTTCGGTTGGCAGGCGGGTCGCGGCGCGCTGAACAATCGGCGCCTTCTTCATGCCGATGACGCTGTCATAATCGCCGCACATCCCGGCGTCGGTCTGATAAGCCGTGCCGCCAACCAGGATGTGCCCGTCGCTCGTCGGCACATGAGTGTGGGCGCCGACCACCAGCGTCGCCCGACCATCGCAAAAATGCCCCATGATGTATTTTTCTGCCGTCGCTTCGGCGTGCATCTCGATGATGATCGCATCTGCGACCTGACGCAGCGGCGCTTCTTCGAGCGCGCGGGCGACGCCCTGGATCGGATCGTCCATGGCTTCCATGAACGCCGAGCCGTGGATCTGGATGACAAAGACCCTTTGGCCAGCCGGCGTCGTGAACAGCTGCGAGCCGCGGCCAGGGATGACCAGCGATTGAGGGTAGTTGTAGGGGCGCAGCAGACGCGGCTCGCGGTCGATGTAAGTCAGCGCCTCGGCCTGGTCCCAGGAATGATTGCCCAGCGTGATGCAATCGGCGCCGGCTTCGAACAGGTCCTGCGCCGTTGACGGCGTGATGCCGAAGCCGCCGGCCGCGTTCTCGCCGTTGACCACCACGAAGTCGAGCGCAAGCGCGGCTCGGAGGCGCGGCAAATGTTCGGCGATGGCGGCGCGGCCGGCGCGGCCAACGACATCGCCGAAAAACGCGAGACGCATGAATGATCCTGTTGCGGCCGCATGTCGCGCGGATTGAGGCTGCTCTAACAGCCTCGCGCCGAAGAGTCCAAGCGGGGCCCCAGCCGGGGTGGTTCACCGGGGTGGTTCACTCGGCCGTCTCGATCGTCTGGATGACATGGACGTCGCCGCCATGGCAGCGAAAGACCACCTGGCGATAGAACGGGCTGGGCGCAGCCTCACGATAGACGATGCGGCCGGGCGTGGTCGATGCCTCGCTGATCCGCATTTCCAGCACCAGCGTCTCGGCCGTCGACGCGTCCGAACGCAGGATCACAGCCGTGGCATGGTTGAGAAGGTCGGCGGAGACGTGAAGATCGGTCGCAACCTGGCGCTGCCCTGGCAGGTGGCTGACCCAAGCGCGCGCTGCTGCGATGCGCAACGGACATTGTGTGAGGGCAAGGAGCTGGCCTGCGGTGCCCGATTGCGGGGGTTTGGCGGGCGCCGCGCAGCCCGCGACGCCGATGGCAATGACAATGACAATGGCAATGGCAATGGCAATGACAGAGGCGAACGCACGGGCGAGTGCAGGGGCGAGGACACGCGTGAGTCCAGGCATCAGAATCAGCCCGTGGCTGGAGGGAGCGAGCCTCGCTGCGGCCATCGCGCCTGACTTCGCGCCTGACTTCGCGCCCGACCTTGCCATCCGCCTGCACTCCCGCATCATCGCTTCGAGAAGGCAGCTTATCACGCGGCCTACCAGAGATGGCGCAGGCTGACCCAAAGCGCGGTCGCTGGGGCCGCGCTGGCGACGTGGTTGGGCTCAAGCGAGAGGGCCGCCGCCGCCTCGATGGTCGTCGCCTGATCGAGCTGACGGCGCCAGGCCGTCTCGAAGTCCGTCTCGCGCCCGCTCGGCGTCAGGCCGGCGATGCGCGATTCAAAGACCAGGGCGCCGGACTTGGTGACCTCGACCGGGCCGCTGAAGGAGATTGATCCGCCCTCGGCGCGACGTGGCTGGGCAACCGTGAAGCCAAGATCGCCGCCGGCGAAGCGGTGCTGGGCGGAGAGCGACCAGGCGCTGGTCCAAAGGCCGCCGACATTGATGCGATCGACGGTCACCGCCGCCGCCTCGAACGAGGTCGACAATTGCCAGGCGCCGAAAGCCCGGGTGTTCTCGAACGACACCGCCGACATGTGGGCGCCGTCCTGGCCATCGCCGAACCGGCTCTGGAGCGTGCCGCCCAGCGCCGAGGTGGCGTCGGTCATCGAGGTGAAACCGATGCGCGTCGCCCAATCCGGGCCGCTGCGGCTGACGCCGACACCGGAGGAGGAACGTTGCGCCCCGGTCGCCGAGCGCAGGTCAAGCGTCACCGGTCCGAAGGCGTGGGCGACGCTGGCCCAGCTGGCGCCGCTATCCAGTGTCGCTGGGCCGGAAGGGTCCTGCATCAGCGTCAGGCCGGGAACCAGCCGTTGTGGACCACCGCCCCGACCGGTAGCGAATTCGCCGCCATCGAAATTGACGCGCGCCTCGAACGTCGCCTCGGGTTCATCCGCCCACGGCGTGCGCGGATCATAGGTCCGGGCCGGCGGGCTGAACCACGAGAAGGAAGCTGCGCCCAGCGAGACGCTGCGGGCCTGAGCGCGGGCGTAGCGGGCGCGGGTGTCGAGATCGGCGAACGGCGCGGAGGCGGCGGCCTGATGGCTGTCGTCGATGCGGAACCCGCGGTTCAGCACGTCCTGGAACACCAGCCCGTTGAAGGCGCCTGAATTCTGCACCCAGTCGCCGAGCGCCCCGCGCGCCGGAGCGAGCGCTGCGCCTAACGGCACTTTGGCAGCGCCAATCGACAGGCTGGCCGTGCCGATCGGCGCAAAGGCGCGCTGCAAATTCATGATGCCGACGCCAGAGACATTGTCGGCGCCCGCGCCCGCCGCCACCCCCTCGATCGGGTCAATCGCAGGATCGACATAATCGTCGGCCGTCATCAGCAGCGCCTGCAGCGCTGCGGTCGCCGAAAGATTGGGAAAGAGCTGGATCATCAACGCCATCGCGCCAGCGACATGGGGCGAAGCGAACGATGTCCCCGAGACCCCGAAATACTGGTTGTTGAGGCCGGCGGTGATGATCTTCTCGCCTGGCGCCAGGAGGTAGAAATTCTTCGTCGCTGCGCCGGCGCGATTCGAGAAGCTTGAGATCTTGCCCTGCGGCGTAACCGAGCCCACCGCGACGACGCGCCCAAGCAGCAAAGGATCGCCTGCGATGCTGGCCGGCGAGGTCGGGCTTGCGCCTTGAGCGGGGGTTGATCCGCTCGCCGGCGCGCCGTCATTGCCCGCCGAGATCGCGATCAGGACGCCGGCGTTGGCGGCCGCGATCATGGCGTTGCGAAGCGCCGTGGTGACCCCGCCAACCCCGCCGAGTGAAATGTTGATCACCTTGGCGCCCTGCGCGACCGCGTAGTTGACGGCGGTGGCGATGTCGCGGTCGTCGAACGAGCAGCCCTTGTTTGGACCGGTCGTGACCTGGCACGAGAGCGGCGTGTCGGTGCGGATGCTGAGGATGTTGGCGCTGAAGGCAACGCCATGGATGCCGCGATTGTCCTTCTTGGCGGCGATCACACTGGAGACGAGCGTGCCATGGCCGTCCGTATCGGTATCGGCGGACGTCCTGGTTGCGGCAAAGATGTCGAAACTGCCTGAGACCTGGCCGGACAATTCGGTGATCGTCGGATCAACGCCGCTGTCGATCACCGCGACCTTGATCCCCTGCCCGGTCGCGCCGGCCGCATACGCCGAAGAGGCGTGGATCTGGGCAAGCCCGCTGCGATCTGTCCCCGTGAAGCCCGAACCAAAATATTCTGGCGTCTCGAAGAACGCAGCCGGCAGTGAGGGCGGAGGCGGCGGCGGCGGCGGCGGGGCCGGCGCAGGCGGCGGGGGCAGGATCGGCGGGGATGGGGTTGCGCCGCCACCGCCGCCGCCGCACGCGGCAAGCGCGGAAACGGCCAGCGACGCGAGAAGGCCGGCCCGGACGACTTTTATGGTTGTTGATCCGCCGGAAGGCGCGCGGTTCATCGGACGAACGGTCCGGTCCTTCGACATCGGCGTCTCCTGCAACCCTGAGCAAGCTCTGACCCAGCCCCGAAAGGCATGCTGACGCGGGCCGGCGATCTGAGCAAGAGCGCGGAGATGGCCGCAAAAGCCTATCTCGCCATCGCTCGGCCAAGAAAAAGCGGCACCGAATTGAGCGGCGTCTCGACCCAGTCCAGCGGCACGTCGTGCTTTTCGGCGGGCACCACATCAGCCTGCTGGGCGGCATAGGCGAGCCCGAGATAGAAAACCCTGCCGGTCGACCGCAGCGCCACAATTGCGCGGTCGTAATGACCCTTGCCGTAACCCAGGCGATTTCCGCGCGCATCGAACGCCATCAATGGGGCCAGCATCAGGCTGGGCCGGATCTCCGGCGCCGCGGTTGAGGGCTGGGTCAGCTTGTACGGGCCCGCCTCGAGCCATTTCGGGTCGGCGTCACGGAAGGTCATGGCGCCGTCGGTCTCGACGCGCGGCAGAACGATCGTGGCGCCGATCGATTTCAGGCGAACGAGCAAGGGCGCAGGATCAAGCTCCGCGCCGATCGCGAGATAACCTGAGACGACCGGACCATAACGCTCGAAGAGCTTGACCGGAAAACGCTCGGCGAGGCGCATCGCGGCGTCAGGATCGCGCGCCGCTGATTCCTCGCGGATCTCGTTCATGTGGCCGCGAAGGATGGCCTTCTGTTCGGATAGCTCGCTCAGCCTGCCCTCCAGCTTTGCTCTCCTCGAGACAAGCTCTCCTCGAGACAAGCTGGCCTCGAGACAAGCTGGCCGCGAGACAAGCTGGAGAGAGTTAGGTGTGGCGGCACCACTTAAGTGCCGTGAGGGCTTGTTCATTCCCATCGACCCAGCAAGCTAGGTGGGCGCCAGGTGATCGGGACCACGGTCCCGGCCAGAGCCAGCTCCCTGACAGAAATTTAAGGTCGCTGGAATAAAACTCCCACTCGAACACAGCAGAAATCCGCCACGCATCAAAGGTAGGGGTCGGACGGGTTGCGAACAAGTGAATTCATCTTCCCGACTTGCCGGCAGGAGGTTTTTCGCGGCGCCAGTTCACCCAGACAGCGTTCACGGAGACAGCAGTTCAGCCGGGCGGGGCTTCAGCCGGCGGCTCAAGCAGCGGGCGGGGACAGGGCCTGCGGCGGCCGAATATGCCCGCGATTGCGCCAGAGCCGCATACCCAGGCTGGCGGTTAGAATCAGGGCGAGCAAACCGATTATCCCCTTGGCGGTCGCATCCGTCCTGGCCGCGACAAAGATCGGCCCGCCGGCCAGGAACCACGCCAACAGAGCAAGCGAGGCGATATCAGAGGCAAGCTGCGACCGACGGGTCAGAGGGCGCCAGCGCCCCTCGATCAGGACCACCACCAGCAGCGCGATGCTGACCGTCCAGAGCAGCAGCACCACTGGCGCGCGGGTCGCAAGGAAGTCGTCGCTGAAGACAAACAGCTGGGCGAGAGGTCCGCTCGAGGTTGCCGAAACCCAGGCGATGGCGATCCAGATCCCGACGCCGGCGAGCGCTGCAATGATGCCGAGCGAGAAGACCGGACGATTGATGCAATCCCGGTCAAGCGCCAGCGGCGACCCGTCTCCCGCCGGCCAGCGCCGGCGGACGAGAACTGCAATCATCGCGACGACAACCAGGAAGCCCGGCCACCACAGCGCGCCCAGCCCGCCCGTGACCCACCAGACGCCGATCTGCGCGGCGCCGCCAGCGAGCGCCGGCGGCAGGC
>JANMWT010000005.1:0-1740 GCA_031394145.1 Alphaproteobacteria bacterium
CTCGTCTGCTATCCCTTCGAGGGGCGGCTCGCTCACCAGACGCTGGGCATGCTGTTGACCCGCCGGATGGAGCGGGCAGGGCTGAAGCCACTGGGCTTCGTTGCATCGGAATACGCTCTCTCGGTCTGGGCGCTGGAGAACCTGCGCAATGTCGACGTCGACCAGCTTTTCCATCAGGACATGCTGGGTGATGATCTCGATGCATGGATGGAGGAGAGCGCTCTCATGAAGCGCACCTTCCGGCATTGCGCGCTGATCTCAGGCCTGATCGAGCGCCGGTTTCCGGGCAAGGAGCGCTCTGGCCGTGAGATCACCTTCTCGACCGACCTTGTCTACGACGTGCTACGCAGCCACGAACCCGACCACATCCTGTTGCAGGCGGCGCGCCAAGATGCCGCCGACGGTCTCCTCGATATCCACCGGTTGGGTGATGCGCTTGCGCGGATCAAGGGCAAGATCGTTCACGCGCAGCTCGACCAGATCTCGCCCTTCGCTGTGCCGGTGATGCTTGAGATCGGCAAGGAACCGGTCTTTTCCGGCGACGCCGCCGAAACGGTGCTGCGCGAGGCGGAAGAGGACTTGGTTCGCGACGCGATGAGCTAAGAACTACTGGACAGTTTCGCCGCGAAACTGGCCGCCTTGCTTGCGTTGCTCATCGAATTTGTCAGAGCCTTCCTTAGCTTTTTTGTCGAAGGCGTCCCACTCGGCTTGAGTCGAGCACACGCGTTTCGGCGTCAGCGATCCCGTCACCGGCATGCTGTGGCAGATTTTCTTGTCGCCTGCAGCGAGCGTGATCGGCTGGGAGGCCGCCGGGCTCGCGGTGGGTCGGGCGATGACCACGGGCGCTGAGGGTGCAGGAGCGGTTGTGCACGACGTCAGAAGCATCAAGCCGGCCAAGCTGAGAACCACGCGCATCTCGTTTCCTCTCCCCCACATGTTCGGATGCTAGCCTAGGCGGTGAGAGGCGGCCAGCGCCGGTGAGAATGCGATGCAGACGGCTCAGCCCTGGCTTGAACCGCCTGCTCGTCAGGGGCGAACGACTTGGGCATGCCGGCAACCGTCGTGCTAACTTGGCGCGAAGTCGTCGATACAGGATCGGGGCAGGATCGGGGCGGAGGAGATGGAGCGAATTCGCCAAGCCGGCGTGGTCCTCGCGCTGGCGACAGTCTGGCTGGTTGCGCCACTTGCCGCGGCGTTCGCGGCCGATGAGGAAATCCAGGTTTACATGGATGAAATCGGCAAGCTGAAGAAGCTCTCGCTTGATGTTCACGTCAACAATGTCATCGATGGCCGCAACGTTCCGTCCTATCCCGGCGAGCAGCTGTCTCAGGGCCGCACGCGGATAACTCCTGAGTTCGGGTATGCGATCTCCAAT
Source organism: Alphaproteobacteria bacterium (assembly GCA_031394145.1). Taxonomy (GTDB): domain Bacteria; phylum Pseudomonadota; class Alphaproteobacteria; order Caulobacterales; family Hyphomonadaceae; genus UBA7672. The sequence goes on from JANMWT010000005.1 coordinate 1,376, forward strand.
GCGTTCGAGCTTGGCGCCTACCTGCCGCTGATCGATTTATCGCGCAGCGGCGATCTTTCGGTGGACGGGGTAAAGCTGCGCCTGAAGTACGTCGCACCGAAGGTGGAGGGGCAGGCCTGGGTTTGGGGCCAATCGCGAGCTCGGCTACGTCAATCATGCCCTCGACGAGAACCACTGGAACGGCGAACTCAAGGGCATACTTGGCTGGAGGTCGGGCAAGTGGACGCTCGCGACCAACGCCAACATCGACTTCAAGGTGTCAGGCCCGGCGCAGGCGCCGACCGAACTGCAGATCGCCAGCAAGATCGCCTATGCGATCAGCCCGACGGCCTCGATCGGGTTCGAGAGTTATAATGGCGTCGGCC
>JANMWT010000030.1:0-7254 GCA_031394145.1 Alphaproteobacteria bacterium
GGCGATCATCCGGCCGATTTCGTCGGCCGCTCGTCTCAAGGGTGTGTCGGCAAGGTGGGCGTACCGCTGCGTCGTGGAGGCTTGCCGGTGACCGAGGATCCCGCCGATCAGTGGAAGTCCAATTCCGCCGCTCGCGCCGAAACTGGCGAACGTGTGCCGAAGATCATGAATTCGAACATCACCAATTCCGGCCGCGTGACGGATACGTCGCCATTCTTTGCTCAGTCCGTCGAAGTGTCCGTCACCCTTCTGAGCCGGAAACACCCAGAGCTGATTGTCAGATGCCCATCGCCTTTGCTCCTCCAGAATGTGGATCGCGGCTCGTGCGAGCGGAATGATCTTGGCTCCGGTCTTGCTCGTCGCCTTGCGTAGCATGCCATACTGGAAGTCGACCTCAGACCACTTCAAGCCTTCGATTTCTCCCCGCCGAGCTCCAGTAAGGATCAGCAGGCGGATCACGATGGCGGCGGTTCCTGCTGTTGGGCTGTCAGCCGGACGATCCAGACCCCCCCCAACCGTCTGATCTCGTCCGGGTTTAGATACCGGTGGCGCGGTCCACCCGGCGCAAGTCGTACGCCGAGGGCGGGATTGGCGTCGATCATCCCACGATCCACCGCATAAGACAGTATGGATGAGAATAGGCGAACGGTGCGCGTCGCAGTCCCCTCGCCGCCTGTGACCTTGATGAGGCCGCGCTTGCGCCCCTTGCGCTTGGTCTTGGACTGACCAGAGGCGATCTGCGTCCGAAGCCGCTCAATGTCGCCCTTGATGAGGCTGTCGACCGTTCGGCCGCCGATCAACGTCCTTACGTGATGATTTGCGAAGGCGACGTCGTTGTCGATGTTGGCCTGACTACGCCGAACGCCGGTGCGCCGGTTCGTTAGAGCGCCATCCGCAGACCAGGCATCGATGAGCTGATTGACCGTCTTGGCTGCTCGAACCTTGTCCCGTTCTTCGGCATAATCCTGACCAAGTTGCAGCCTGGGCAAGAATGTCGCGCGCCTTGGTTCGCGCCTGGTCTGCGGTGATTGTTCCGTACGCCCCAATCTTCACGCGCCTCTGGCGCCCGGTTCGCCCGCCCCCGACACGGTACTGAGCGACGAACACCTTCCGGCCGGTCGTGAGTACACGCAGGGCGAATCCGCTGAGATCGTCGTCGCGGATGATGAGGACTCGCGCCGGCTTTGGGATCTGGTCGATATTGCGCTTGATGAGTTTCACAGAGCATCCCCGCCCGACGTGCGCTCAACAATGCGCGGGCCAGTTTTGGAAACACATTGGAAACACCGTGACGGGGAATGAGGGGTAATTTTGGGAAACAGAAGGAAACGCACGACGGCTTTTTGCCCCCAGCAAGCGAGCGATCCGTAGCCTGTGAGCAACTCCACAAGCCCCTGTGGCGCTTGGAAAACTGCATCTCCGCGCCACAACGGGTTATAGCGCGCCACACCCTGCAACGCATGAGCGCCGCGCGAGCTCAGCTGGCGGAGTACCGCGTTCGTAATGCGGGGGTCAGGTGTTCACACCTGGCCGGCTAAATCGGAATTCCTCGCTTAGATGAACGCGCGCAATCCTTCGATACCTTCTTGCAGCAGGACCTTGGCGTTGTCCTGCCATCCCCAAGGTCCTTGTTGGCGCAGACCCAATTCGATTTTCGCTAGCGCGCCCTCAACAGTTGTAGGTTGGATTTTGCTGATGACGCTGAGCTCGCGGACAAGCTCTCGGTCAATCGATACGATTTTCCGTCGCAGATCTTGCATCTCTCGCCGTTCTGGCAACTTGCTCCGCCAAGCTCGCAAGTCGCCGGTCTTCATCTCCCGAACTTTCAACGTCAGCTCAGCTCCAAGTCTATCCACCGCCTCTCCAAGGCCTCGGTTACATCAAGCGCCGCTATCCAGGCGGCAATCTGTAGGACGAGAGGGTCGGTCCTCTGGCCAGCAGCGGACAGCGGGTATGTTGCGATCGCACAAGGCGCACTCGCCAGCGGCGCCGCCACCGCGGACGCCAACAAATCGCGACGAGAGAGTTTGGGCACTTGAGCTCCAGTCTAGGGCCAGAATCTTTGTGCAATCTGAGAAACACTCCGAAGCTGGTTTCCCGCGGCATACACTTCGATTTGACAGTCTGGAGGATGTCATTTCATCCGTCAAGGTTCTGGGTGCTATATCACCCCTAAGACATTACCTCCAACGGAAGCCACGCTACTGCGAGCCTAAACGGAGGCCCATTGGAAGTTGACCGCCACCGGTCAGGGGTGCGACTTGGCCAGACTAAGAGAATTTCGAGCGTTTCGTCGTGCTGTCCTTAGCGCTCCGACGACCTCTTGCCTTAGCTCCCCCGATCGGAAAGGCACCCTCCCTCGACCGTTCATCAAACATTTCTTCGGGCCGGCCGATGCCAAGCAATAACCACGGAAGCGACAGTTGGAGCGCGCTCGCCAGATCTTCCAGCTTGGTGATCGTTGGGATAGGGCGAGATCTGTCTGTCTTTCGTTGGTACAAAAGCTGATCGAGGTAGGTACCGCTAATGTTGCGTGTGGCGAGCCGCTTCTTGATGAACTCGGATTTGGCCGTGGTCTCCCACGCAACCAATCGCTGCTCCAGGCGTTCGCGGATATCATCGATCAACATGGGGTGAATTTACACCCCCACACAGCCCGCGCACGGATGTAATGCCCTCTTCGACACAGGTGTCACAACACCCATATCGAGAAGACCTTGGGCGCTTGACCCCCACTCAATTGCGCCCTGTTCCTCTGACGGCGGAACCGCGATCTGCGCCTCTGGTCGAGATCCTTTAGCAACCGGTTCCAGATTGGCGCGCAGAATGTCAGTGTCGTACCAGTCGCGGCCGCAGACCGCACAATATGCGGCAAAGCCAAAACTTCATGCGGGCTGCCGATCGAAGCCTGCAGAAAATGCGGTCTCAGCCTGGCCGATCTTTTGCGGTGCTGTCAGCGGAGGCGTAGACATCGGTGAACATCTGGCCTGAAGAACGGATTGCCATTCGGAACCTGCCCTCGGCGTTGGCAGTAGAGGATGCCGCATCCTCGCTGTCTCTACAATGCGCTGCTTAGTGCAAACCTTGAGGGCGATCGAGAACAGCCATGAACCGCGTCAAGCTAACCGCCCGTGTCACGCCCGACCTTGGCCTCATATCCGGTTCCTGTTCATCGTAACCCTTCGCCGTCATCAGGCTGGGCAAAGGACTTGCACCTCCAAGCTGTCGATCATGCTCGGCACACAACCGAAGCAGCCGGAGACTAGCTCCAGCCGCTCGACAAGGTTTCGATGATCCGTGCTAAGGTTGGGTCGCCGCACTGCCGCCAGCTGAGCCGCCGGCTGATCCGTTGAACGACGCATTGGGGTCTGCACTCTCAGCCCTGTTCCGGATGCTATTGGCGGCGCCGCGCGCCCTGCTCTCGCCGGCCGCGGCGGCGCTGACGGCGCGGTCCTTTGTATTGGCCGCAGTGTTGCGCGCGGCCGACGTTGCGCCGGAGGCGTCAGCCCCGCCCGCACCGTTGGCAGAGTACGAGACGCCGTGCTTGCTGGCGTCAGCACTGCCTGCGCCGGCGCCGTCGGCGGTCACGTCGGCCGTCGAGAAGCCGCCGCCGCCGCCAAAAGCGCCGCCGGTATGGGGATCGCTCGCGGCCGCATTTTCAGCAGCGGACTTCGTTTTTGCGCTGGCGTTCGACTGTTGCTGAGCCGCCTTATCCTTGGCGCGTTGGGTGGTCGTGTCGGCGCGATTGATCGTGCGGCTGGTATCGAAAGTCGAACCGAACCCGCTGCCAAACCCGCCATTCGCCCCACCGCCAGCGCCGCCGCCGATGTTGCCGATGCCGCCGCCAATCCCGCCGCCAAGACCGCCGCTTCCCCCCAGAACTTGGGCGTGAGCTGGGGTTATAGAGATCGTCGCCAGCATGACAGCAGCGACTAAACCAGTCCGGACCATGATTTCCTCCGTCGGGGCTCAGCCCCGGGTTGCTCATGTCCTGTTGACGGTTCGCCCCGATGTTTATTCCACTCAGAATCGCTTTTTTCTGAAAGCCGGGTCCTACCGCTCGTTAACCTTGGTGGTTGGTAACCTGCCGTCGACCGGGCGCAATAGCTCGAGGGGGAAAAACCAGCGCCTAACGAGCCGCGGACTCGTTGATGAAACTGGTTAGCTGGTTGATCGTGCGGGATAGGTGTTCGGTAAGATCGGCAGTCAAATCCCGCGAAGCGGGCGACGCTTCCGAGCCCTCGAAGCGAAAGCCGCGCTGGTCGATGAGAGTCAGGAAGCGCCGCGCTTCGTCGCACTGCTCGCGGCACCATTTCAGATGTCTGTCTTCAAGCATGGCGTGCATCTTCATTTGTTTTGCCAGCGATTGACGATGGCGGCCGTCTCGTCGGCGGCGTTCAACGGCGCACCCTTCATCTGCTCGCCGACGTACGCCTCAAGCAGACCAGCGGCCGGACCGCTCGCCGACTGGTAGTCGCCGGCGGCAGGTGTCGGCGGGCCGAAGACGAGGAGCTCGGTTCGCCATCCTTTGGTCTCTCGACAGGCGACGCCGTCGGTCGTCTCTGTCGAGCTGTTCAGTCGAAACTGTCGGCAAAAGGTTCCGTCGGCCCGCCGGAAAGACAAGCGGGGCGTTGCTGCAAGCCCGGCCGGCAATGAGAAGAGCGTGGCGCTTCTTCCTGCCTCAAGAACCTTGCCCAGCGGAGAAGTGACAGCGATCACTGGAGAGCCATCATCAACTGCCGAGGCAGGCGCAGACGAACGCAAGCTTGCAAGGCCGCCGATAGCGGCTGCACAGAACAGAGATGCCGCAATGGCGCGATGCTCCATCAGCAAGCCGCCAAGCCACCGCCGGAACGGCACGACGTTGCTCGGGCTAGCGTGACTTAACCCTCCGTGACTTGCTCCTGCGTGTCTGGCTAGCAAAAGTGAAAGCTCCGCCGGCATCGGCTGGGCGTCGATTCTTGCAGAGTCATTCAAGAAAGCCTGGTTCGCGACCCTGAGCCGCTCAAACCGGGCAGACAACGCCGGATCGTCAGACAGGTCGCCGTGAAGGTCACGCGCACCGGCTTCGGGCAATTCGCCATCGAGCATCGCCGACAGCTGCTCATCGCTCCACTCGCGGCTCATACCGGCGCCTCCAGATAGGCTGCGAGTGCGGCGCGGGCGCGAGCAAGGCGGCTCATGATCGTGCCGACTGGGACCGAGAGCAGCTCGGCCGCCTCTTGATACGGCATGCCGCCGATCGCGACCAAGGCCATCACTTCGCGCTGATCGATCGGCAGATTCTCGATCCCGGCTTGAGCTTTCTGCAACTGCATTCTTCCGATTGCGGTCGCCTCGGCCGAAGCCGTCAGATTTTCGCTTTCAGCAAGGTCCGGCGCCGCCGCGCTGCGCACCTTGCGGGAGCGAATCTCGTCGATCCAGAGATTGCGACAAATGCGAACCATCCACTTTCCTAACTCAACATCGTCTGGCACTGAGCGAGTCAACACCCGTTCGACCGTGGCCTGAACAAGATCGTCCGCATCCGCCGGCCTTCGCGACAGGGCCAGAGCGAATCGCCTGATCTGGGGAATCTGGGCGACCAGTTCCCCATGCAGCTGAGCCAAGTCCCGCGCCATTTGCTCCAACGACGTTTCAGCCTGAAGGTTATTCCACTGGCCTGCGGAATTTTCACGGTCTTCTATCGTCTTGCCAATAGCGGTTCGGACCGAAAAGATGACGTATGGTTGGTTCGGACCGATTTCTCCGCTCAAGGGTCAGGTGGCTGCCCAGCTTGGCGCTCCTGGGCTTCGCTCTCGCCTTTCCATCGGAGTCTGACGCACAACTGCTCGGCCACCCGATCACGGGAGGCATCGGCAATACGGTCACCGGCGCGGTGGACCGCACAGTCGATCCCAATTTCAGCAAAATCTCCAACAACCTCGACGACAAGCTGAGCGCCCGTGCTCTCTCCCGCGTCACGCAAACGACGGACCCCTTGCTTGACCGGGTTACCAAACTGCCCCTGCAGCCGACGCCAAAAGAGGCGCCGGTTGAAGACAACTGGCGGGCGGTCGATCACGAATGGGTAGCTCTGCTGAAGCCGGAGCAGGTCCCAGGACTAACCCGCGCAGGCGTGCAAATCCTCAGCGCCCGCACCCTGGCGACGAGTCGACTCGTGCTTGTTCGCGTGCTGGTCACAGATCGCGACAATAACCCAGCCAGCGCCGAGGCTCTGCTCAAGAGCCTTGGAGCAACAGCAGCCGACCGCAATCATATCTACGGTGCGCAGCTGAGAGCCGATCCGGCCCGTGCACCCGCGCCCAGTAGAAATGCCGGTCCAATCAAGAACGCTTTGATCGGGCTGATCGACACCTCGCTAAACCGCAAGCACCCTGCACTGAAGTCAGCCCGCATCGTCGAGCGCGATTTTGTTGAAAGCACGCGGCCGCGCCCCACGGCGCACGGCACCGGAATCGCGTCGCTTTTGGTGGGCGCGGAAAAGTCTCACGAGGGGTTGCTGTATGGCGGCCGCCTAATCGCGGCTTCGGTCTTCTATCAGGGCGAAAGCGGCGCAACCGGGGCGACGACGGCCAGCCTGGTTGCCGCGCTGGACTGGCTGACCGCGCAAAAGGTGCGCGTCATCAATATGAGCCTCGCAGGACCGCCCAACGAGGTGCTTCACGCGGTCGTCGATGATCTGTGGGCGCGTGGCGTTGTCATCGTAGCTGCCGTCGGCAATGACGGCCCGGCGGCTCGTCCGCTATATCCAGCCGGCTATGACGCCGTGATCGGCGTAACGGCGGTCGATACGCAGAGGCAGATCTACCGTTGGGCCAATCAGGGACCGCAGGTGAAGTTTGCTGCTTGGGGAGTTGGAGAAAAAGTTGCGGAAGGCAATGGTGGATACGCCGAAGAGAGCGGCACCTCCTTTGCGGCTCCAATTGTCGCGGCAAGATTGGCCGGTTTGATAGCGAAAGGCGGCGTCGCCGGACCGGCCGCCGTCCAAGTTCTTATTCGGTTGGCTGAGGACCTAGGGGCGCCCGGCCGCGACGACATTTTCGGCTACGGTCTCATCAAGCCGGATTTATGACGTCGTTGTAGAGCCAGATCGCTGCGGATTTGTTCCGCACTAGAGCACTTTACGTTTGATGCGGTTCATTTTCTTGTATCCGGCGTGTCTGAAGTAGTTTGCGCACTGCCTGGGCGCAAATGTTTTAATGAGCCTGCCGATGAGTCGGATCAATGCGTTGACCGTGCGTGTCGCGCCTT